>JANXAF010000001.1 GCA_025062045.1 Thermodesulfobacteriota bacterium | reverse complement strand
AGGTAAGAGTCCATATGCCGGATTGCGGGCACAAGCATATAGTCGACATATGGTTTGATGTGGAAAAGACGAAATTCTTCTATTGGTTTATTCCCGAAGGGGAAAAATCGGGAGTTGTCGGAGTAATAGCCGACACACAGGACGAGACGGAGCGGATCCTTGAGGACTTTGTAAATAAGCATCGGATAAAGGTAATAGAGAGGCAAAAAGGAGAGATTGTTCCCATCCCCTCAGTTAGAATGCCTCATAAGGACAAGAAAAAGAAAAGGATTCTTTTTGCCGGTGATTCCTGCGCACAGGTTAAAGCCACAACTGTTGGAGGTCTCGTTTCGGGGCTAAAAGGAGGTATTGCTTGTGCAAGGTCTATTCTTGCGGGTAGACCTGTTGACGAGTTTTTAAAACCGTTAAAAAAAGAGCTTCTCGTCCACGTAATAGCAAGAAGAATACTTCATCTTTTTGAAGATGAAGACTATGACCATCTCATAAGAATTCTTAATCCGAAGTTTATGTCTATTTTGAGATCTCACACAAGGGACGAGCTATCAAAAATAGTGCTGAAACTTTTTGTTGCCCAACCAAAACTTCTCGGCGTTGTAACAAAGGCTATATTGAGAAGGATCTTTCTCTAAGCATGGGAAAAAAATCTCTCCTCTGCAAAAAGCTTAAGCACAGAAACTTTTAACTTAAAGGATTGGGATACTTTTTGGATCTTTTCCTATTGAGAACTCCATTGCCGATGCCTTCTCAAGATAAAATGTAACGAAGGTCTCATCGTCCTTTCCTTTAGGGGATACGGATAGAAGATGGGGAGCTTCTTCGAATACCTGTGCTTTTGCCTCTTCGGATTCATCGAAGATCACTTCTCCTCTTATCCTTATCCACTTTTTAGTATCTTTAGAAAGAGCGCATACCTCAATTTGGGGGTTTTCTTTCAAATCTCTGTAAACTTCCTTTTTTTTGTTTGTACAGAAGTAAAGCTTTTCATTCCTCTTCATAATGAAACCGAACGGTCTCACTCTTGGTCAAAAAGAATAAGTAGTGGCTATGAAGAATACCCGGTTTTCCTTTAGAAAATCGTAAGCTGTCTGCATGGGGTCCTCCATTTATCCGAGATTCCCTTTCTTTAGACTTGACTCTACAACGAAGAGCAGGTTTTCTACGGAGATGGGTTTTTGTACAAGCGGAACATCGAGTGGAACTTCTTTAGTTATGTGATCGTAGGCGTATCCGCTCATAAGAACCACAGGGAGAGAAGGTAGAGTATTCCTTATTGCCTCATAAACCTCCCTGCCTGTCATCCTCGGCATCACTACATCTAAGATAGCCAGGGCAATCTCATCCTTTTGGGCCAAGAATTTTTCCAATGCATCTTTGCCATCTTTAGCTTCAAGTACCCGGTAACCGAAGTCCTCAAGGAGGAGCTTGAGAAAGGACCTTACATTTTCGTCATCCTCGGCAACGAGTATGAGTTCGCCCGAACCCTTTTTCAAGTCTTGCGAAGGTTCTTTTTCGGGTTTTATGGGTTCGATCTTTTCCTGGGACAGCAAAGGAAAGTAAATGGAGAACTGAGTGCCTTCACCTTTTTTACTTTTAACGTCAATAAATCCATTGTTTTGACTCACGATTCCGTAAACTATGGATAAGCCGAGACCGATACCCTTCCCTTTTGGCTTTGTTGTGAAAAAAGGCTCAAATATACGATCGAGAAACTCTTCTTCGATCCCAACCCCAGTATCAGATACCGTAATGACCACATATTGACCCTCTTGGGCAGGCTCACGAAGCTTCCTTAGTCTTTTGTCCAAAGACACAATTTCGGTTTTAATCTTCAGTCTCCCCCCATCCGGCATAGCGTCGATTGCATTGGTAACCAAATTGAGGAGCACTTGGTTAACCTGGGATTCGTCAGCAAGCACGATAGGATCAGTAGATACAAGCTCTATTTCTAAAGTTATATTCGGTGGCGTAAGTCGTTTTACCATCTTTGCAAACTCTAGTATTATTTCATTGACATTCAGAGGTTTAGGCTGGCTAGGTTGTCTTCTACTGAAGGCTAGAAGTCCGCTTGTGAGGTCTTTTCCCCTATTTGCCGCGGACTCTATGGATTCCAAGAACTTTCGTATCTTATCCGGAACCTGAGAGTTTTTGATGAGCGAGCAGTAACCGAGAATGACGGTGAGGAGGTTGTTGAAGTCGTGAGCAACACCTCCCGCGAGCTTACCAATGGCATCGAGCTTTTGGGCTTGGACGAGTTCCTCTTCAAGTCTTTTGAGCTCGGTGACATCCGTTATAGAGAAGAGGAGATCACCCATCTTGGGCATCGGGGTAACTGTGAATATTGCCTTTCTTTTTTCCCCTGTCTTCGTGACGATTCCTATTTCTGTGTCTTGAATCTTTTCTCCTTTCCAGTCGGAGGAATCGACCTTTAGCATAGAGCGGACAACTTCTTTTTTATCCTCTGCTATAAAGTCGATAACATTTCTTCCTACAATTTCCTCCCTTTCGTAACCGGTCATAAAAAGAAAGGCGTTATTGACTTCCTCTATTACCCCATTTGGATCGGTAATTATGAGGGCGGACGGACACGCTTCAAAAACCGTTTCATATCTCATTTTTGACTCTATTAGGGCATCCTGAGCCCTAATCTTTTCTTTTAGCTCCTTTTCCAGTTTTTCATAAGTGATGTTTAGTTCTCGTGTCCTTTCTTGGATGAGGGATTCGAGGTACTTCTGGTGTTTTTCTAGCTCCGCTTTATGCTTTTCCACTATATCTAACATTTCGTTAAATGCATCTGCGAGGAATCCGATCTCATCCCTGTTGTCCAACTTAAAGCGCCGTGTATAATCCCTACTTTGAGTTATTCCCCTTATAAAGTTCACGAATTCCCTTAAAGGTTCGTAAACCGAACCTGTGATTTTGCGAAGGATGGAAGAGGCCAAAATGTATGTAAGGCCCAAGAAGGTAACAAGAACGAAAGCATATGTCCCTATCCTCCGGTAAAAACCTGTAATGTCTGCGGTAAGTAGTAGGTATCCGACGTACTTTTTTTCGTCAGGTCCTAAAATCGCTGTGCAGACCTGTAACTTCCTCATCGGAAAGCGGGCTTTTTCGCATCTGTCGAGTCTTTCAGGAATTTCGAAAGGAGAGTTGCAAGCTTTATAGTACGAAAAGACCCTCTTTGTTTCGTCAAAGAGAATTGCCTGTTCTATTCTATTCATCTCCTTCAAAGAGTTAAGAACCGAATTTGCTATCTCGCGGTTTTCGGTCGCTAATGCGGATGCCAGATTCTTTCCTAACACTTCTGAAATTGAGCTGAGTTGAGAAACGTAGAGGTTTTTAAGTTCAGCTATTTCTAGAAAGAAGGTGACAATCGAGAAAAAAAATAGAGCCAACGTGAGAGAAATAAATCCTATAAGAAAGGTCTTTTTTGAAATCGGTAAGGCTTCAAACCTTTTTCGCATGTTTCGGTCATAATTTTACGTTTCTTTTCTCGTCGAGTCCAGACTAATCTTTTTATCTTAGTCTCAGTTCTTTTGCCGAAAAATTAGAGTTTTCTGGATTTCCGCACAGGATTCTGCGTTTTCGCTAAGGATAAAACTCATAAAGCCTACCATTTGGCAATTTATTGACACTCTCTCTTCTTTTAGGTTTAAATATACCACTTAAACTTAGAACGGAGGGAGGGAAATGTATGCCCGCTGTTATAGTAAAGGAAGGTGAATCCTTAGAAAGCGCCTTGAAAAGATTTAAAAAACAGTGTGAAAAGACAGGGATACTCTCAGAAATCAAAAAACGTGAACATTACGAAAAACCGAGTGTAAGAAGGAAGAAAAAGATTCTAGCTGCAAAAAAGAGGGCGCTTAAAAAGCTTCGCAAGATAATGGAGAAGGGCCTGTATTAAAGTAATGCAGAAAAAAAAGGCAATTGAGGAAGGCCTAAAGCAGGCCCTAAAGAGCCAGGATAAAGTAAAGATCTCCGTTTATAGGATTCTTCTTACCCAAATCAAAAATAAAGAGATCGAAAAGGGAAAAGAGCTAACGGAAGGGGAAATCTATCAGATTGTAAAGAGCCTAATTAAACAGCACGAAGAGTCGATTGAAAGCTTCAAAAAAGGGGAAAGGCAGGATCTGGTAAAAAAAGAGGAAAAGGAACTCGAAATTTTAAAGGAACTTTTGCCCCCACCTCTAACCCATGATGAGATAGAAAGGATTGTGGAAGATACTATCCGGAATGTTGGGGCAAAGGATAAAAAAGACTTAGGCAAGGTTATGAAGCTTATAATGGAAAACTATCCTGGACGAATAGACGGAAAGACCCTAAACGAAATGGTGCTCAAGAGGCTATCTCAATGATAACGGATAGCTTTTGAAGCACTTATGCCAGACAATACATTACACTACCTTGATTACTTAAAGATCCTCCATCTTTTAAAATCATATGCCCAGACCGAGTACGCACCTCCAACCATACTGGAATTGAGACCGACCTACGACATAGCGATTATAAAAGAAAGACACGAAGTCGTAGGAGAAGTTCTAGAAGTTATCAGTAGATACGGCAAGCTTCCCCTTTTTGGAATCCCAGACATAAGGGAAATTGTAAAGAGGGTTTCGATCGGGAACACTTTTTTGGAAGCTAAAGAGTTTCTTTTACTCGAGTCTTTTCTACAGTCAGTTCATGACCTCGCCGTCTTTTTGAGGAAGCTTCCCAAAAGGGGTAGATACTTAACGCGGGTTTTAGAGGGTCTCGATCCGCTTCCGGAACTAAAGAAAAGGATCGCAAAAATTATAAATAAGGAAGGGTACGTGGAGGACAACGCGTCTTTCGAGTTATTGGAGATAAGAAAAGAGCTCCAGGTGAAAAGGTCAAAGATAAAAAGGTATATGGAAAAGCTAATAGAGAGTGATAGGTTCAGAAACTTCCTTCAGGATAATTACATTACAATCAGAAACGGAAGGTACGTAATCCCCATGAAACCCAACTTCAATCAGGCCGTCGAGGGGATCGTCCACGATTACTCTCATACGCTTAAGACTTCATTTGTGGAACCTATCGAATGTGTGGGGCTCAATAACGAGATAAACGTGCTTGAAAAGATGGAGAGGGAGGAAGAGGAAAGGATACTTAAAGAGCTTACATCTCAGGTGAATGACCAGATATTGATTATTAAAAGAAACATTGAGCTTATAAAGGAACTTGACTTTTTTTCGTCTTTGGCTTCCTTTGCCATTGACTTTAGCTGTGTCAGACCAGAGGTCGTAGAATCTGGAGATCTCTACGTAAAAGATGCGGTAAACCCCATTTTACGGAGTTACAAGGGTGATAATGTCGTGCCTATAGACATAATCTTCAAAAAAGATAAAAGCGTCCTCATAATCAGTGGTCCCAATGCAGGAGGAAAAACTGTCGCTTTAAAGACAATCGGACTTCTTCTTCTTATGGCGTATTCTGGTATGTTCGTGCCAGCATCTTATAAGGCTAGAATCCCTCTTTTTAAGAAAATATACGCCCTGATTGGGGACGAGCAAGACCTATCCAAAGACCTAAGTAGCTTCACGTCCCACGTAATAGGTTTAAGAGATATTTACCAGAACGCAGAAGGTGGTGAACTTATTCTCGTCGACGAGATAGGAGGAGGAACAGACCCCCAGGAGGCCTCTGCTCTCTCTATGGCGGTAATCGATGCCTTTGTGGAGAAGGGCTGTAAGATAGTTGTAACCACACACCTTGCCCACCTCAAAGGCTATGGTTTTACAAAAGAATTTGCCGAAAATGTAGCATGCGCCTACGATACGGAAAGAATGGTGCCCTTATACAGGCTCATATATGGAATCTCGGGTACAAGCTGTGCTTTAGATGTGGCGAGATTTGTTGGTCTTCCGGAAAAGATCGTACAAAGGAGCGTTGAGTATCTGGGTAAGCAAGAATACATACTCACAGATCTTATAGAATCTTTAAAAAAAGAAAAAGAAACTCTTGAAAAGGAAAAAGAGGAAATTGCCGCGACAAAGGCAGCCCTCAAAAGAAAGCTCGAATCCGTAAGCGAAAGAAAAAAAGAGATCTTAAAGAAGATAGAGGAGAGATTTAGATCAAAAATAGAAGAATTAGAGACCAAAATCAAAGAGGTAGAGGAAGAGATATCAAAAAAGGAAAGGGCTTCCATTAAGCGGGCTGCGACTTTATTAAAAGCGATAAAAGGAACGTTAAAGGTTGAGAGGGAAGAGAAAGAACTGCTTGAAGATATAAAAGTCGGAGACCTGGTAAGGATTAAAAACATAGGAAGCCAAGGTTACGTATCTAGAATCTTGGATGATGACCTTTATGAGATAGTAATTGGGAATGTGAGGACGAAGATTGATAGAAAAAACTTAATAAAGCTAGATGGGAGAGAGGAAGTCATAAAAGAGGGCGGACCGGAAATAAGAGTAGTTAATGAGAATTTAAACGAGTGGAATCTCAATCTTAGAGGTATGACAGTTGAAGATGCCATAGAATCCCTCGAGCGATTTATGGACCGGGCTATTCTAAACGGGGTAACAAGGGTAAAAATTCTTCACGGAATAGGGACAGGAAAGCTCATGTCAAAGGTCAGGGAATATCTGTCAACATCGAAATATGTAATGGATTTTAAACCTGACGACAAAAATCCCGGTGTGACGGTCGTAAATCTCAAATGAAGTACGGGATCGCTGAGCTTTTAGAAAAGATAGACATAGTCGACATCGTATCTAAGTACGTAAAGCTTAAAAGATCTGGCCGCAATTTTGTTGGACTATGCCCCTTTCACAAGGAGAAGACCCCCTCATTTACAGTGAGTCCAGAAAAACAACTCTTCTACTGTTTTGGATGTCAGACAGGTGGAAATGCAATAAACTTCATGATGAAGGTGGAGAACCTCGATTTTCATGATGCTACTGAAGCCATAGCGAGAGAATACGGAATACCCCTTAAGGACTGGAAAGCGAAAACATCTTCGGTTTACGATGCGCTGGCCGAACTTCTGGTCTTTTATCAGAGGTGCCTGAAAAATAATGAAACTGCTCTCAACTATCTGAAGGAAAGGGGGATAGATCCAGCAACCCAAGAAGAGTTTAAACTTGGCTTTAGCGGAAAAGAGATCGATGAATTTCTTTCGACTTCCAATATCCCAAAAGATGTTTTTCTTTCTACCGGGATCTTTAAAATATCAGAAAAGGGGATTCAGGATATATTTCGGGGAAGGATCATCATCCCCATTTTTGACGTAAATGGAAAAGTGATTGGCTTTGGGGGAAGAAGCATAGATGATAGGCTGCCGAAGTACATAAACTCACCGGAATCGTCTGTTTTTTCCAAAAGGAACGTTCTTTTTGGATTAGACAAGGCAAAAAAGTATATCCTTGAAAAGAACTTGGCGATAATAGTTGAAGGTTATTTCGACGTGATATCGTTATTTAGATGCGGGCTAAAAAATGTTGTTGCTTCTTTGGGAACCGCAATTACTGAAGAGCAAATAAGAAGACTAAAAAATTATACTGAAAACATAACCCTTATGTTAGATCCAGACGATGCTGGGATAAAGAGCGCATTAAGGGCCATGGACATTTTTTCATCCTTGAATGTGAATGGAGAGATGGTGTTACTCCCAGAAGGTGAAGATCCCGATAGCCTTGTGAGGAAAGGAGATTTGGAAGCTTTACAATCTTTGCTAGATAGAAGATTGCCAATCCTTGAGTACTATTTTGAACATCTAAGAAAAACTCGTGGTATGGAGACGACCCAAAAAAAACTGGCTTTCATAAGGGATGTTATGCCCTATATAGAACAGATGAAGGACAATTTGCAAAAGAGGCTCTATGTGAGAAGGGTTTCTGAACTTACGGGCTTAGACGAAAACATCTTTTGGGATGAGCTTAGGCAGAAGATGAAAAAGGATGAGACGGAAACTAATGAGAGTAAAGGTTTGGTGCCTGTAAATAAAACTATCATAGGTATAATCCTTAATGATCCAGATCTTGCGTATTCGTCAGGCCTCAAGGAGGTAGTGGAAAGGATTCCTGACGTTGGAGTTAAGGCTTTGATAGAGAGATTTTTTGAGATAGGGATTAGAAGTTCAAATTTCCATATCAATAGATACTTAAGTGAGATCGGTGACGAGGATCTGCGTATCTCCATAATTTCCGGTGTCTTTGAAACGCAAAAGCTCGAAAGCGATGCCAAAAGGAAATTAATTGAGGATTATGTGAAATACATAAAGCAAAAAAGTGCTAAAGAGAAGTTAAGATCTCTCACGGAAGAGCTGAAATTGGCAGAAAAAGAAAAGGATGAAAAGAGGATCTTTGAGATTCTTGCGGAAAAGAAGAAGGTTTTAACAACCTTCAAGTAGTTAAATTAAAGGGGGGTTAAAATGGACGAGGACCTTAGGGTTTACTTTCCCTACGAGGACTCGCACGAAGATGGCGAGGTTCTAAATTTATTGAGTAAAACCGAAGAACAAGGAGGTATCTTTGAAGAGATAGAGAGTTTCGATCTCGATGAGGCACCCTTCGATTCTTTTGTGGAAGATGGGTTTGAAGGACTTTTGGATGATGCTATTGGAAGTGGATACGAGGACGACATCACGAATCCTGTAAGACATTACATCCGTGAAATGGGAAATCTAAAACTTTTGACGAGGGAAGAGGAATTAAAAGTAGCAAAAGAAATTGAAGAGGCAAAGAGGGAGATGAATAAGGTGCTAATCTCGTACCCAGGAACTGTAAAGGAGTTACTCGACATTCTGCCTAAGCTCAAAAGGACGAGTTCGATCTTACGGGAGATCACATTCGATTCTTTCGAGGAGGAAGGCGAAATTGAAGATGAAGCGGAAAGGGTCATAAACCTTTTAGAGAAATTGAAAAAGGCAAAAGAAAGGCTAGATAGAGCGAAAGACAAAAAAGAAAAGAAAGAACACCTAAAGGAGATTGAAAACATAATAAAAGAGTTGAGTCTTGGCAAAAAGATAACGGAATCGATAATAAAAGAGATGAAGAGCCTTCTTGCGAAAGTGGAAGATATAGAAAGGGAGATGGGGAGTGCGGATGAGGAAAGGAAGAAAGAGCTAAAAAGAGCTCTCAAACATATAGAAAAGGAGGCAGGAATTTCTTCAAAAAAACTTAAAAAATACGTGTCCCGGATTGTGGATGCGGAAAGAAGGTATACCGAGGCCAAAAACGTTCTTGTGAAAGCGAACCTGAGACTCGTTGTGAGCATAGCTAAGAGGTACCTTAACAGAGGCCTCTCATTTCTGGATCTCGTTCAAGAAGGGAATTTAGGCCTTATGAAGGCAGTGGAAGGATTCGAGTACAAAAGGGGCTATAAGTTCAGTACCTATGCGACATGGTGGGTCAGACAGGCAATCACGAGAGCGATCGCTGATCAAGCAAGGACAATAAGGATTCCGGTTCACATGATTGAAACGATAAATAAAATTATAAAGATTTCGAGAGAACTAGTCCAAGAAAATGGGCGTGAACCGAGTCCAGAAGAGATAGCATCCCGTATCGGTCTTCCTCCGGACAAAGTGAGAAAGGTTCTTCGGATAACAAAAGAACCGATTTCCTTAGAAACTCCGATTAACGATGAGGAGGATAGCCATTTAAGCGACTTCATAGAGGACAAAAAAACCCCATCGCCGCAGGACTACGCAATATTGAACGATTTGAGAGAGCAAATAGAAAAAATTCTTGCAACCTTGAGTCCGCGGGAGGAAAAGGTTATAAGAATGAGGTTTGGAATAGGGGAGAAACAGCATTACACACTTGAGGAAGTTGGACAGATTTTCGAAGTGACAAGGGAGAGGATAAGACAGATCGAAGCAAAAGCTCTAAAGAAACTGAAGCATCCAACAAGAGCAAAAAAGATATACCCCTTTCTCGAAGCTTAAAAAGCAGGAGATCTTTTTCTTGACAAATAGAACCCCTTAAAATATTGTATACAAAGTCAAAAAAAGGGGTGTGAAAATATGGACTTCAGGCTCACAGAAGCGCAGGAATTTTTTAGAAAAACGATAAAAGAAACAGTAGATAGAATGATAGTTCCAAAGGCAAAGGAGATAGACGAAAAAGATGAGTTTCCTTGGGATCTTTGGAGAGAGTTTGCGAAGCTAGGATACCTTGGACTTCGTTATCCAGAAGAAATAGGGGGGATGAACGCGGATAAAATCATGTGCATGATATTTTACGAAGAGATAACGAGAGGATCTGTGGGATTTGCCCAGAGTGTCATAATGAACATTCTTATGGGAACCTACTTTATTTATAGGTTCGGGAGTGAGGCCGTAAAGCAGAGATGCCTCTATCCGGCAATGAGGGGTGAAAAGATAGCCACCATATGTTTCACTGAGGACCATTCCGGGTCCGATCTTGCCGCAACGAGAACAAGGGCTATAAAGGATGGAAATGGCTGGAGAATCAAGGGAACGAAGATGTGGATAACCAACGGGCCGATCTGCGATTTCTGCACGGTTTTGGCAACTGTCGACCCGTCTCTTGGTGTGAAAGGGCTCAACTTCTTTCTAGTTGAAAAAGGGATGCCCGGTTTTTCTGCAGGCCAGATAATAGATAAACTCGGTTGTCGAGGAACAGTAACCGGTGAACTGATCTTCGATGATGTATGGGTGCCAGACGAGAATTTTTTAGGTGAGGAACTTGGAAAGGGTATGCAATACATAGGGGAGATACTTGAAGAGGTAAGGCTTATGACAGGTGCGATGGCACTAGGCTTGGCACGTGCCGCCTATGAGGAAGGGCTCGAATACGCAAGAAAGAGGGTTGCCTTCGGTCAGCCCATAGGTAACTATCAGCTCATAAGAGAAAAATTTGCCGAAATGGACGCCCTTATGAATGCGGCAAGGCTTCTAGTCTATTACGGAGCATGGTTATTGGAGAATAAGATGGATGCGAGGATAATTGCGGCTGAGGCAAAAATGTTCGCGACCGAGGTTTGTCTAAAGGTTGTCGACGAAGTGACACGGATTTTTGGGGCAAACGCGTTTGCGCGGGAATATAATCCGCAAAGGTACTTTAGGGATGCGAGATTTTTGCTATACGGCGGGGGTACACACGAGGTGTTGAAGGATTTTATAGGAAGGAGTATAATCGGGAAGCTATAACCGGAGGAGAAAATTGAAGGTGCTCGTTTTTGTTAAACAGATCCTAGACTCGGAAGCGAAGCTCAGTATAAAGGATGATGGCAAATCAATAGACTATGAAGAACGATTCAGTCTTAATTTCTTTGATGAGTTTGCCATCGAAGAGGCCATAAGAATAAAGGAAAAATGGCAGAGTTGCGAGATAGTTGCCGTAAGTTACGGGCCAAAAAAGGCTCAAGAAGTGCTTAGAACCGCCATAGCTATGGGTGGTGATAGAGGGATACTCATAGAGGCGCAAACATACGGAATCGGAGACCCAGGTTATACGGCAAAGATACTTGCTACCTTCGCGAAAAATGAGGGGTTCGACATGATTCTCTGTGGAGAGAGGGCAATGGATGACGAAAATGGGATAATGGGAGTTCTAGTTGCGGAAAGTTTAGATGTCCCTTACGTCGGTTCGGTTGTGAAAATGGAATTCGAAGACGAAAAGACCGTGACTGTTGATTCGGAGATCGATGGTGAGCTTTTAAGCTATAAGGTTGAGTTACCCGCAGTCTTCTCTTTAAGGAAAGGGATAAACGAGCCGAGAGTGCCCGCCATAACGGGTGTCATGAAGGCTATGAGGGCCCAGATTCCATCGATAGAGCCCACATCCCTTATTTCTGCTTCCCCAAGGACTGTAATTTTAGGATACGAACCTCCACCTAAAAGGCCAGCGGTGAAAATCATCGAGGGTAAAACACCGAAAGAAAAGGTCACAAAGCTTGTGGCTCTCTTAAAAGAAGAAGCAAAGGCCTTATAGAGGTGCAAAAATGGTAAATGACGTTTTGGCCTATGTGGAGCTCAAAAATAATAGTGTGAGAAAGGTGTCGTACGAAGTTTTAGAGGTGGGTAATAGACTTAAGGAGTCGTTCGGTTCTAAGCTTTATGCGGCTTTATTAGGTTACGGAGTTGAATCACAAGCCGAAGACCTAAAAGAGTATGTAGATTTTGTAATAGTCGTAGATGATGAGAGACTCAAAGACTTCATATTGCACTCCTACGCGAGTGCGTTATTTTCACTTGTTGAGAAATTTAGGTTTTCTTTCATTTTAGGACCTCACACGGGCTATAGTAGGTTCTTACTCCCAAAAGTTTCATGTATGCTCGACTGGGCGATAGTTGCGGACATAACCGGACTTGAGATGAAGGACGGAAACCTATTTTTCAAAAAGCCTCTCTTTGGAGGAAGGGTTATATCGACTAGTTTTCTTGAAGGCGAAAAAAAAGCAGTCGTAACCGTACGGCCGAACAGTTTTCCGCTCGCCAAGAAAGGTTCAAAAGGAGAGGTTTTGAAGGAGGAAGTGGTCATAAAAGAGAACCCTAAAATTAAGTTCTTGAGATCGGAAAAGAAAGAGGAAAAGAAAGTGGCTTTGGAGGAAGCAGACTTTGTAATCTGCGGCGGAAGAGGGATGAGATCTCCTGAGAACTTTAAAATACTCGAAGAGATAGCGGAAATAATGGGTGGAAGGGTTGGGGCCTCAAGATCCGTTGTGGACGCAAAGTGGAGAAGTTACGAAGAGCAGATCGGAAAGAGTGGAAAGACGGTATCCCCCCTCCTATACATAGCATGTGGCATCTCCGGAGCAATTCATCACACAATGGGAATAGACTCTTCAAAGACGATCGTTGCGATAAATTCGGATCCCAATGCTCCCATCTTCAATATCGCTGACTACGGGATAATCGATGATCTTTTCGAAATTCTACCTCTCCTTAAGGAAGAATTGAAAAAGGCAAAAGAAGAGATCTAGATGGAAAGGCTGGATGTGATAATTGTGGGTGGAGGCCTTGCTGGACTTTCTTGCGCCTACGGGTTAAAGGATAGTGGGTTGAGCGTTCTCGTATTAGAACGGGGCGAATTCCCTGGCACAAAAAATATGACTGGGGGTAGGTTATATCTTAATCCGGTCTATCCATATATGGATGGTATGTTCGATGATTCGGTTTTGGAAAGGAAAATTGTGAGGGAAAGATGGACGCTTCTTGCAAAAAATAGTTCCTTAACCTTTGACTTCACATCTGAAAAACTAAGATACGAAAACCACAGCTACACGGTACTTAGAGGAAGGCTTGACAAGCACATAGCGGAAAAACTTTTGGCTCAAGGGGTCCTTGTGGTGCCAAAGTACAGAGTTGACGGTTTAATTATGACTGATGGAAAGGTAGATGGTGTTACAGTTGGTGACGAGAGGCTCTACGCCAATGTCGTTGTGATTGCAGAGGGTGCTCTCTCTATTCTTACGAGAAGACTCGGACTGAAAGAGGAGCTTAAAGCTAACGACTATGCCGTGGGAATAAAAGAGGTGATCGGGCTTTCCGCAAACACGATAAATGAGAGGTTTAACGTTGGAGAACGGGAAGGCGTTGCCCACCTTTTCATAGGAGATGTTACAGAAGGGATATTCGGTGGTGGTTTCCTCTACACAAACATAGATACAGTCTCTTTAGGGATTGTCGTCAAAATAAGCTCTGTCATAAACGCCTACCCCAAAATAAAAACGTACGAGCTTTTGGAAAGATTTAAGGAGAGGTTTGAGATAAAAACCCTCATCCGTGAAGGAGAGACTCTGGAATACTCAGCCCACTTAATCCCAGAGGCAGGTTTTAGAGGTTGCGCAAAGCTCTATGGGAATGGCGTCCTTATCGTTGGAGATGCGGCTGGGTTGGCGCTCAATATGGGCTTTACGGTCCGTGGTATGGACTTTGCGATAGTTTCAGGGATACTCGCCGCAGAAACCATAAAAGAGGCTTATGACAAAGGCGACTTTTCCGAAAGCGTCCTCAAAGGATACGCGGATAAGTTAAAGGAGAGCTTTGTCCTCAAAGATCTCAATACATTCCGTCATATGCCGGATTTTTTGGATAACGATGATATTTTCGCGCATTATCCAGAAAAGTTTCCAGCGATCTTAGAAAAGCTCACCTATTTTGGTTGTGGACCAAAAGGGAAAACATGGGATATTCTCTGGCCTTTTATTAAGGAGATGGTAAGCCTAAGGACAATAAAGGTTTTACTTTCTGCGAAAAAGATATGAAGGTCGAGGAAAAACTTGCCAAAAACATAGTAAAAATTGACAGAGAAAGCCACATTGAAATAAAGGGCGAAATTTGTAGTAACTGTGAAAAAAAATACTGTCTAATCGTTTGTCCCGGAAATCTTTACAAGTATAACGAGGAGACCAATGAAGTAACCGTTGAGCACTCCGGATGTTTAGAATGCGGGACATGCATGATCGCCTGTGTAAAAGGTGCTATTCTTTGGCGTTATCCTCGCGGAGAATATGGTGTTCAGTATAGGTACGGTTAAGGGATCTTAGGTCGTGTTTACTTCCGTTTTACGTTGAAACGGCGAAGGATCGTTCTTATCTTTTAATTGGAAGATGAAGGTTGGAGATTCTTGCTTTCCCTGTATACTTGGGCTTGCAAGAAGGACTCTAGAGCTAATTGGAGTTGATGGTTCGGATATTGAAGAGTTTGAGGACCTAATAAGAAGAGAATGGGGAAGTGAAAGGACACCCCCAAGCATAGCAAATCTGGTATTGCATGCAATAAGTGCGAAGTACGGTGTTGAAGACCCCTACGCGTCAATAAAACTTAGAGAAATCGAACTTGCAAAAGATGTATCATCGCGTCTTAAAAGCAGACTTTCCCATGATCTTTTTTGGGTTTTGAAATTTTCAGCTTTAGGAAATTCTTCAGACTTTTTTATTGAGCCGGAATACAACTGGGAGGAAATGGATTTTTTTGCGGACATGGACAGAATAGAAAATGAGCTTGTAAAAAGGAAAGACGTTTTAATGCTCGGTGATAACGTTTCGGACTTTTTCTTTGACCTTCCACTTATTGACTTATTAGAAAAGATGGGAAAGACTGTTTACTACGTCGTAAGAGAAAGACCTGTCCAAAACGATCTATCTATGCGGGATGTGGAAAGATACGGGTTATATGAGTTCTTCAATCGGTTTTTATCCACAGATACAGGGGAAGTTGGGCTAAAAGAAAGCGACCTCAAAGGTCAGCTTAAGGATCTGTTTGAGGGAGAAACCTTTGTAATATCTAAGGGAATGGGAAACTACGAGACACTTACGGAATTTTCGAGAAGACCCGTACTATATATCATGAAGATTAAATGCCGTGAAGTTATGAGATCTACCGGCTATCCGATGGGCAAGTACGTTGCCATATACAGGGAAGGTTAGTTATGCCAGCAAAAAAAGATTACTACGAAATATTGGGGGTTCCGAGGAACGCAACCGATGAGGAGATAAAGAAGGCTTATAGAAGACTTGCACTTAAATACCATCCCGACAGGAACCCTGGAGACAAAGAGGCTGAGGAAAAATTTAAGGAGATAAATGAGGCTTACGCGGTACTTAGTGACAAGGAGAAGAGAAAACATTACGACACGTATGGAATGACCGATTTTCATAAGTATTACACAGAAGAGGACATCTTTCGCGGTTTTAACATCGGTGATCTCTTTAGAGATCTGGGCTTTGGAAGTACAGATATCTTCAGCATAATATTTGGAAGAGAGCCTGGAAGAGCACAAACTAAAAGAAGGTTCTTCGATTTCAACTTTGGGGACTTCGTAACACGGGAACAGAAATCTGAAGGAAGGCTGGATATCCACTACGAGCTTGAAATCCCATTCATGGACGCGGTAAAAGGTGCCGAAAAAAGAATCTCTTTTGTGAGAAATGGAAGGCTTGAAGAGGTGAATGTGAAGATTCCGATTGGGGTTTCCACAGGTACCAAGCTGCGACTTCCCGGAAAGGGAAATCGGGATCCAATAACAGGAGAGGTTGGTGACCTTTACTTAACAATAAAAGTCGGAGAACATCCGGTATTCAGAAGGGAAGGGTATGATATATACGTGACAAAGAACATAAAGCTCACCGATGCACTTTTAGGTGGTGAGGTTGAGGTACCGAGCATCTCGGGGCCAAAAAAGGTAAAGATTCCTCCGGGGATTGCTAGCCACTCAAAGATGAGACTTAAAGGGCTTGGTATTTCTGACCCGAAAAGGAATATAAACGGTGATCAGTACGTGGAAGTGATAGTCGAAATTCCCAAAAAACTCACAGAAAGGCAAAGGAGATTAATCGAAGAGTTAAGAAAAGAGGGCCTGTAAATTTGGTATATACTCAACATATACAAAGCCTAAAAGGCGCCTTCTTCGTACTGGAATTAAAAGCTTCTTAAATTTTTCTGGAAACCGGATCTCTCCCCTTGACAAAGATTTAGGTCGTTATTATATTTCAGTTAGCAATTTTTAAGGGCGATTGCTAATAAAAATCAAGAAAGGAGAGTGATATGATGAAGGTTAGGCCATTGCACGACAGAGTTCTTGTGATAAGGATTCAGGAGGAGGAAAAGACAAAGGGCGGAATTATAATTCCAGATTCAGCTAAGGAGAAACCACAAGAGGGAAAAGTGGTTGCTGTTGGAGATGGAAAATACCTCGATAACGGAACTAAGATACCTTTGAGCGTAAAAGTGGGAGATAGGGTACTTTTCGGCAAATATGCAGGGACTGAAATCAAAATCGAAGGAGAAGAACATCTGATTTTAAGAGAAGATGACATTTTAGCAATTGTAGAAGATTAAAGAGAAGGAGGGAGATCCTATGGCTGCAAAAGAGATAAAGTATAATCAGAGTGCAAGAGAAGCAATACTTAGAGGAGTAAACGCCCTTGCTGATGCCGTAAAAGTCACCTTGGGTCCAAAAGGAAGAAACGTCATCATTGAGAAGTCCTTCGGTTCACCCACAGTGACAAAAGATGGAGTGACTGTGGCAAAGGAAATTGAACTTGAAGACAAATTCGAGAACATGGGCGCTCAGATGGTCAAAGAGGTTGCAAGTAAGACTAGTGATGTGGCAGGAGACGGTACAACAACCGCAACTGTGCTCGCACAGGCGATTTATAGAGAGGGTGCAAAACTCGTTGCTGCTGGGCACAACCCAATGGAGCTCAAAAGGGGAATAGACAAAGCGGTTGAGGTCGTTGTGGAAGAACTCAAAAGAATGTCTAAGCCAACAAAGGATGAGAAGGAGATAGCTCAGGTTGGAACCATATCGGCCAATAACGATCCTGAGATTGGTCGGATAATAGCGGAAGCGATGAGCAAGGTCGGAAAGGAGGGAGTTATAACTGTAGAAGAGGCTAAAAGCATGGAGACAACCCTCGAGATCGTAGAGGGTATGCAGTTTGACAAAGGTTATATCTCTCCTTACTTCATAACCAACCCTGAAAAGATGGAGGCCGTATTAGAGGAACCGCTCATACTCATTCACGAAAAGAAAATCAGCAATATGAAAGATCTTCTTCCAATCCTCGAGCAGGTTGCCAAAATGGGAAGATCGCTTTTGATTATCGCAGAGGATGTGGAAGGGGAAGCTTTGGCAACACTCGTTGTGAATAAGCTAAGAGGTACTTTAAAGGTTGCGGCTGTGAAAGCTCCTGGCTTTGGAGACAGAAGGAAGGCTATGCTTGAGGATATAGCGATTCTTACGGGCGGACAGGTTATCTCTGAGGAACTAGGAATAAAACTCGAAAACGTAACAATTAAGGACCTTGGATCTGCAAAGAGAGTTGTAATTGACAAGGATAACACCACAATCGTCGATGGTGCCGGTGACAAGAAAGCAATAGAAGCCAGGGTAAAACAGATAAGGACCCAGATAGAGGAAACCACGTCTGATTATGACAGGGAAAAGCTACAAGAGAGGCTTGCAAAACTTGTCGGGGGGGTTGCAGTGATCAACGTGGGAGCCGCTACGGAGACTGAAATGAAGGAGAAGAAAGCCCGTGTCGAAGACGCCCTCAATGCGACCAAGGCTGCTGTTGAGGAAGGAATTATACCGGGTGGTGGGGTGGCTTACATAAGATGCATAAAGAAACTTGAGGAACTAAAACTAGAGGGTGAACAGCAGTTCGGCGTTCAAATAGTGAAGAAGGCCCTTGAGGAACCGCTAAGATGGATAGCACAGAACGCTGGATACGACGGTTCTATTGTTGTTGAAAAGGTTAAACAAGCATCCGGTAACTTTGGTTTCGACGCTCAAAGAGAGATCTATGTGGACGACATGATGGAGGCTGGTATAATAGACCCGACGAAAGTGGCGAGAATTGCTCTCCAGAATGCGGCTTCGGTTGCTTCGCTCCTTCTTACAACGGATGCCATGGTTGCCGAAAAGCCGAAAGAGAAGGAAAAATTCCCTCATCCTCCAGGCGGAATGGGGGACATGTACTAAGATAAAAGGGGAAGGGAAATCCCTTCCCCTTTTTAATTTAGATTAAAGCTCTGGATGGTACTTGAATGAAAGATTAAGCCTTACTCTATAAAGCTTTACCTTTCCGTCCTCGATAGTGACATCCTGCCTTACGACCTCGGCAATTCTTAGATCCTCAAGAGTTCTGGAGGCCATTTCAACAGCGTTTTTGGCCGCATCTTCCCAAGAAACGGTACTTGTTCCGACAACTTCAATTATTTTGTAGACACTGTTGCTCATGAAACCCTCCCTTGCCTTTTACCTAAATTCTATCAGTAATGTTGGAAGTGTCAAGAAAAAAGTTTGAAAATAAATGACTTGCGAGCTTGTGAATTATTTCATTTTTTCTCTTGACTCAAGACAGATTGTGTGCTAGAGATTTAGAATGTTACCTAATTCATAAAGATTAACCCTAAAAGGAGATTCGAGATGAGGTACGCGGAAACCGGTTATATCCTTGAGATAGATCTTTCCACTGGAAACATTGAGAAAGTTCAGACTGACCCAGAGACAACGCAAGTGTATCTAGGGGGTTTAGGCACAAACGCTAAGATCTTTTGGGATAGGATTTCACCGGATGTCGAACCCTTTTCCCCGGAAAACCTTCTCATATTTAGCGCGGGACTCCTTGTCGGTACTCCGGCTCCCGCTGCAAATAGAACAATCATAACCTCAATTTCTCCTCAAAACTCTCTTTTCGGTTTTTCCATAATGGGAGGTTACTGGGCTCCGGAGCTCAAATTCGCTGGATACGACAAGATAGTTGTAAAAGGAAAAGCCCCGGACTGGGTCTACATATGGATAAACAACGACAAAGTCGAAATAAGAGATGCCAGACACCTCCAAGGAAAGAGCACCTATGAGACTGCGGAAACAATAAGAGAGGAGCTTGGCGAACCCAGGGCTCAGATCGTTTCAATAGGCCTAGCCGGCGAAAACAGGGTTTACTTCGCATCCATTGAAACCCACAGAGGAAGCGCTAGTAGACTCGGTCTCGGAGCGATAATGGGTGACAAAAAACTAAAGGCAGTGGCTGTTAGGGGAACAAAGGACATAAATGTGGCAAAACCTTTAGAGTTCATAAATGAATGTAATAAAGTACTAGAGTACATACAGTACAGGCTGAACAATCCGATACCTGGTGTACCTCCAATACTGGCTTACATCGGTTCACCCCAGGAGATGGCTCTCCACGATGAGGAATGGCACCTCGATAGCTTCGCCTGGGGTCATGCGAGGTACAGGAGAAAAGGGTTCTGGAATAAGGATATAGAAAAAAGATGGGCAGAAACGATGGAAAGTGTGAGAAAGAGGCTGATTAGCTGTTACAATTGCCCTGTAAGGTGCGCCGGAATAATAGAGGTTCCAGGATATCCAACCTATATACTTAAATGCTTTACAAAGCTGACTTACGTTATGGCGGCCGAAGTCGACGATCTTGACTTTGGCTTCCAGATACTATCTCGGGCGCAGCATTACGGTGTTGACGGCTTTACTGCACCTCAGGTCATGGCATTTGCCATAGAACTTTACGAGAATGGAATACTTACAGAAAGTGAGATGGAAGGTTTTCCAAAGGATAAAAAGGAAAGGTTTTTCTGGCTTTTGGAAAGAATAGTGAGAAGAGAAGGTATAGGAGACGTTTTAGCGGACGGAGTCTACTGGGCTGCAAGAAAGATTGGGCGAGGGGCGGAAGCCTTTGACCATAACACGATAAAGAAACACGAGCAGGTACCGATAAAACTGGGAATGCTAAACCCGATTTATTACATAATGTGGTCTACAGGGGAAAAGGCAAATATAACGCAAATAGAAGGACAGATACCACAGGCGCCTCTACCGAGGGAGTGGAGAGAGGAGTTTGTAAAGGACTGGATACAGATACCAACGGGAAAAGAGGAAAGGTTTAAGCAGTTCATATTGGAGTGGGGCGAAGAGGGAAAGACTTTTCCGTTCTGGCCTCCCCCTGACCTTGTGTGTGAGCTTGTGGAATGGCAGGAGACTATGCATTACATAGATGATTCATTAGGGCTTTGTGCTGGTGTATCATCATTCCCGATAAAGCCTCCGTATCACATTCACAATCTTCCTTTATTTGTGTCATACGGTGCGGGATTCGAGGTTGATGAAGATGAACTCTGGAAGATTGCTACACGGGTCAGAAACTTGGTGAGGGCTAACAATATAAGGAGGGGCCTTAGAAGAGAGGATGAAAAACCTCCAGAGGATCACTGGAAAAAAAGGTTCCCCGAATATGAGAAGAAGCTTATGGATGAGTACTACAAATACAGAGGATGGAATTCCCAAGGGATACCAACAAAGGAGACACTTAAAAAGCTAGGACTTGATTATGTCTATGAAGACTTTGTAAAACGGGGAATACTGAGCGAATAGAGGGGTTGAAATGAAAAGGAAGGTCAAAGTTCTAAAAATCGATCTTAACAAATGCATGGGCTGTAAAGCTTGCGAAGTTGCTTGTGCTGCATTTCACGCAAATCCCAAGTTCAGTAGTGTCAACCTCGCAAGATCCAGGATCCACGTTTTCAGGAATGAGCTGAAAAACGTTTTTGTTCCAGTAAAATCGAGTTTTTATACGAGTGCCGAGTGCGCGGGAAGACCTGTATACTTTTTAGAAGAGAGACCACAGAGTAGCTACGGTGATGGAATAAGCGTGTGTAGTTTCTGTGGAGCCTCCTGTCCTTCGAGAGACATCTTTAAAGAGCCCGACACTGGCCTTCCACTTAAATGCGACATGTGTGAGAGCGATCCACCCCTCGATAAGCCTATGTGCGCAAAGTGGTGTCTTGTGGATGCCATAACCTATGAGGAGAAGGAGGAAGAAGTTGAAGAGGAAACAAAGCCTGATGAGATAGATACTGGCGTCCAGGCGCTCATAGACAGATATGGCTGGGACAAAGTCCTCAACGCCGTATATAGACTAGGTGGAAAAGAGTAAAAATGGAGACTTTAGCCCCTTTCAAGGAAGTAATAGATGAGATAAAAGAGTGCGGAGGAAGAGCTGTAACGAACTGCTTCCAGTGCGGGAAGTGCGATACTGTTTGTCCCTGGAATGAGGTTTCGAATTTCAGTGTAAGAAAGGTTATTCGCGAGGCTACGTTCGGACTTAGCGAGGTAGAAAAGGAAGAAATATGGAAGTGCACAACGTGTGGTAGATGCCCGGTTATATGCCCTCGAGATGTGAAGCAGATAGAAGATATGGTCGCTTTAAGAAGGATAGCCACCAAATATGGAATATTTCCTGGTCCAGTAAAGCCTATAAGGTCGATAGTTCAGGGACTCCAGTGGCAAGGAAATCCTTTCAATGAAGAAAGGCAGAAAAGAAATGAATGGGCTTCCGGATTATCAGTAAAAGAGCATAATGACAAGACCGAGTATCTGTACTTTACCTGTTGTTACCTTTCATACGATCCTAGATTGAAAAGGGTGGCAAGATCGGTCGTCAATATTCTTAACAAGGCAAAGATTGACTTTGGAATCCTGGGACAAAGAGAGAATTGCTGCGGTGAGAGCATTAAGAGATCCGGAAATGAGGATCTTTTTATCCGCCTAGCTAAGGAAAACATAAAGGCCTTTGTGGATAGCGGCGTGAAAAGAATCATAGTCTCCTCACCGCATTGCTACCACACATTCAAAAATGAATATCCAGAATTAAAAGTTAACTTTGAGGTGCTCCACCTATCGGAGGTCGCATACGAACTTCTTTTAAACGGAAGACTCAAAATAAAAAAAGAGTACAAAAAAAGGGTTGTCTATCATGACCCCTGCTATTTGGGTAGACATAACGGAATATTTGACGAGCCGAGAGAGATCCTTAAGTCTATCCCGGGACTTGAGCTTGTGGAATTAAAAGATTCAAGGGAAGACAGCCTATGTTGCGGAATGGGGGGAGGGAGAGTGTGGATGGAAACCCCAAAGGAGGAGAGGTTCTCAAACTTAAGGATTGAAGAAGCTGCAAAGATTGAAGCTCAAGAGCTCGTTACATCATGCCCGTATTGCATAACGGCGTTCGAGGACTCGAGACTGGTAATGAATTTGAGCGACAGAATTGAGGTAAAGGATATAGCTGAAATTCTAGACGAGGTTATATGAGCACAATCCAGACGACGAAGGTGGAAGAAAAAACGATAAACGTTCCATGTGATTTTTTCTTTGAAGGTGATCTTTCTCAAGGCTTTGCAACAATCCCTAGAGAAAAGAAGCTAAAACTTAAAATTAACGGCGTTGAACTGGTGAATATCCTTTGTACTCCCATAAAGCTTGAGTTCTTAGTCATTGGGTATCTGTACCTGGAGGGGTTCATTTCTGGACTTGACGATCTAAAAAAGATGGTCTGGTCATACGATAAAAACGAAGTTGATGTGGAGATTTTGGGAGCTAATTCCCTTTCACCAAAAGGAAGGACGGTACCTGTGGGATTGGGTGGAGGAGCAATCTTCGAAAAAGAGATTAAAAAGGTGGATTCGGATATCTGTTTCTTTGCGGATGAACTCGTAGAAGCTATAAAGAATTTCACAGGATACGTTGAGGAACGAAGACAGGCAAGTGGGATCCATACCTCAGCCCTTGCGCGATCAAAAGATCTTGTCTTTGTGGCGGACGACATTGGGAGGCACAACACTCTCGACAAACTCGCAGGCGAGGCTTTAAAAAGTAATGTTCGGATAGAGGAGATGATTCTAATTACAACGGGACGGGTTTCCTCAGAGATGATCCTTAAGGGAGCAAAGCTCGGTGTTCCTTTAGTTGTGAGCAGGCGTTCCCCGACAGAGGGTGCAGTCGATCACGCAAAAAATCTCGGTATCACTTTGATTGGTCACGCAAAAAAAAACGGATTTTCAATATTTTCGAATCCTGAAAGAATAAAGTTCAGATAAACCGGAGGCATCAATGGATGGAAAGATTTTAGAGATGCCAAAAATAAGACCACCAGTTGACAGGGAAGACTATGCAGATGTGCTTGTCATAGGAGGGGGCATTAGCGGAATTCAGGCTTCTTTAGATTTGGCTAATTCAGGGTTCAAAGTCTTTCTTGTTGACAGTGCCCCTTCCATCGGCGGCCATATGGCCCAACTAGACAAGACATTCCCCACTAATGAGTGTTCTATCTGAATACTTTCCCCTAAGCTGGTCGAGGTCGGCCGGCATCCAAACATAAAGGTTCTAAGTTACACAGAGATCGAGCATGTAGAGGGTGAGGCAGGCGACTTTACGGTAACGATACTTAAAAAGCCAAGGTATATAAGGGAAGACAAATGCACTGGATGCAGTGCCTGTGTTGATTATTGCCCTGTCAGAATTCCGGATCCTTTCAACCAAGAGATCTCTAAAAACAAGGCAATACACATATACTTTTCACAGGCAATCCCGCTTATCACGTACATCGATGAGAACTGTCTCTACCTCAAAGAAAAGAAGTGCAAGATATGCGAGGCGGTTTGCAAGCATAATGCTATAGATTTCACAGACAGGCCAAAAAAAGTGGATATAAATGTCGGCGCCATAGTAATTGCGTGGGGTTTTGATCCTTATGATCCGCGCTTAAGAAGGGACTACAAATATAGGGTGTACAAAAATATTGTGACCAGCATGGACTATGAGAGAATCCTAAGTTCCACAGGACCTTACGAGGGTGAGATAAAAAGATCCTCAGATCTTAGGCACCCAAACAAGATAGCATGGATCCAATGCGTAGGTTCTAGGGATCTGGTCAAGGGAAGTAAAAGTTACTGTTCTGCTGTTTGTTGCACATATACCCAAAAACAGGTAATCCTCACTAAAGATCATAATCCGGATGCAGAATGTGTGGTCTTTCACAACGATATAAGGGCGTACGGAAAGGACTTTGAGAGGTTTTATCAGAGGGCGGAAGGCTTACCAAAAGTGAGGTTTATAAGAAGCTTCGTTAACATAGTGCGGGAGGACCCTTCAACACACAACATAACGATCAGGTATTCGACAACGGAGGGGGTGAAGGAGGAAGAATTCGAAATGGTCGTTCTCGCTGTCGGACTCTGTCCCCCCAAGAATGTGAGAAGCCTTGCTCAGAAGTTAGGAGTTGAGCTAAACGAGCACGATTTCGTAAAAACCCAACCATTTTCACCTATTGAGACGAACCGGCCAGGTGTCTTTGTATGTGGGGCATCCATAGGTCCGCTAGATATTCCAGAGGCTGTCTTCGGTGCAAGCGGGGCTGCCTCCAAGTGTGGGGAGCTGCTAAATTACCGTAGAGGCAAGCTTACAAAGAGAAGGATCTATCCTCCGGAAAAGGATGTTAAAGACGAAATACCGCGGGTCGGTGTCTTTGTCTGTTACTGAGGGGCAAATATAGGGCGCGTCGTGGACGTGCCCTCCGTCATAGAATATGCCAATAAACTTCCTTACGTCGTGCATGTGGCTGGCCAACTCTTCTCATGCTCGACGGAATCGACAAAACAGATAATGGAGGCTATAAAAGAATACAATCTCAATAGAGTTGTAGTTGCCGCCTGTACACCAAGAACGCACGAGCCAACATTCAGGGATTCTTTGCGGGAAGGAGGATTGAACCAGTATTATTTTGAGTTTGCGAACATAAGAGAGCACTGCTCATGGGTGCACTCAAAGGAAAAAGAGGACGCCACCGAAAAATCTAAGGATCTTGTGCGGATGTCCTTAGCGAGAGCGTTATTTTTGGAATCTCTTGAAGAGTTCGAACTACCTGTTGATAAGCGGGTGCTCGTAGTAGGAGGAGGGATTGCGGGTATGACAAGCGCCATAAGCTGCGCGTCCCAAGGTTTTGAAGTCTTTCTTATCGAGAAGGAGAAAGAGCTGGGAGGGATAGCGAGAAGGATCTATTACACCCTCGAAGGTATGGATGTCCAGGCCTATCTAAAAGATCTGATAAAGAAAGTCTATAGCGAACCGCGTATACATGTTTTTTTGGGTTCGAAAATCATATCTGCCTCAGGATATGTTGGGAACTTTGTAACAAAGATTGAATCTGAGAGGGGAGAGTTCGAGATTAAACATGGTGCCACGATCATCGCAACAGGTGCGGAGGAACTGAAACCAAATGAGTACATGTACGGAGAGTCAGATAAAGTTTTTACGAACTTGGAACTCGAAGAGCTCATAGCGAAAAAGGACGAAAAGGTTCTCAAAGCAAATACAGTAGTCATGATCCAGTGTGTTGGATCGAGAAATGAAGAGAGAAATTACTGTTCGAGGGTCTGCTGTGCAGAATCGGTAAAGAATGCGCTATGGCTTAAGGAGATAAATCCGAATGTTGATATCTATATCCTCTTTAGGGATATGCGGACTTATGGGTTTAAGGAAGACTATTATAGGGAAGCCCAAAGAAGGGAAATTAGGTTCATAAGGTACGAACCTCAAAGAAAACCTTCTCTTAGAGTCGTGAGGGAAGGAGCGAAAGAGTACTTAAAAGTCATAGTCTTCGAGCCTATACTCGACAAATATTTGGAGATAGATGCAGATATAGTTTCACTTGCTTCGGCTATTGTGGCTCCCTCAACGAATGAAGAGATCGCCTCCTTCTTTAATTTGCAACTGGGCCTCGATAACTTCTTCAAAGAGGCACACGTGAAGCTAAGACCTGTAGATTTCGGTACAGACGGTGTGTATCTCTGCGGACTCGCCCACTATCCGAAATTCATAAACGAGGCGATAAGCCAGGCTTATGGCGCCGCAGGAAGGGCAATAACGCTCATATCCCATGATACGGTTGTGGCATCCGGTTCAGTGTGCGTTGTCGATGAGAAAAGATGCATAGGATGTGGAGCGTGTAGCGAAGTTTGTACATACGGTGCTATAGAGATAATCGAGACTAAGCAGGGGAAAAAGGCAAAGATGAACCCTGTTCTTTGCAAAGGGTGTGGGCTCTGTAATTCCAAATGTCCGACCGGTGCTATTCAGCTAAAACATTTTAAGGACGAGCAGTTGTTCGCACAGATCGATGCGGCAAATCCTGAAAGATTCGTATTCGAAGAGGTAAAAGAGGTGGCATCTTAAAGAGGGTTTAAAGGAGGTGAGATAGAGTGAAAAACCCAGGGAAATTTAGACCTAAAATTCTTGCTTTCCTTTGCCATTGGTGAGGGTACGGCGCAGCGGATATGGCTGGAGTTTCCAGGCTGCAGTACTCACCTGATATAAGGATAATACGGATTATGTGTGCAGGAAGGGTCGATTTAACCTTCATATTCAGGGCCTTTCTTAACCGATTAGACGGTGTCTATATAGCTGGTTGTAGGCTTGACGAATGTAACTACATAACCCATGGAAACTACCATGCTCTCACTATGACTCTTCTTGCAAAAAGGATAATGGAGAACATAGGGATATTTCCTGAAAGATTGAGAATCGAGTTTATGAACGCCAGCATGGGTCAGTATTTTGCAGAGACAGTTAACGAAATGGTATCGAAGATAAGGGAACTTGGACCTATCGGGATAGGAGAAAAGATTTCAGATGAGGAGTTTAAAGAAAAGATAGAGAGAGTGATGAAGCTTATCCCCTACATAAAGATTGAAAAGAGGGAAAAACTCAAAACGAGACTCGATAAAAACTCACCTGAAAAGTGGGAAAGCTTCTTCACAAAAGAAGAGATCGAGTCGCTTTTGAGAGATGTTCCATCTTACTACATAGATCCTGAAAGATGCCATGCATGCATGGCGTGTGCGAGAAGATGTCCTGTTGAAGCAATAGACAGCAAAAAAGGGATGGTCCATATAATAGATCAGGAAAAATGTGTAAAGTGTGGAACGTGCCTTGATGTATGTCCTCCTAAATTCAAAGCCGTTTTAAAACTCGTTGGTGTTCCTGTGCCTCCACCCCTTCCCGAAGAAAAAAGGATATTAAGAAAGGATAAAGAGAAGGAGGTGGCCTAAGAGTTTTTCTTTCGGGAAAGGGCCAAAAGGACTTAGAGATCACTGACATCCACACACATGGAATTCTAGGGCTAAGTACGGATACTACATCGCCCGAAGAGATTTTAAGAATCGCAAAGACTCATTTCTCTTTCGGAACCCGTAACATTCTTCTTGCAGTCTATCCTGGTCCCATAGAAAGGATGCGTCAAAACATGGAGGTTATAAAAAAGGCGATGGACTATCTTGGAAAAGATTCGTCTTATTCTGATACTGCCAGGATCTTAGGTGTGTACCTTGAAGGACCCTTTTTGAATGAGAAAAGGTGCGGAGCCCTGGATAGAAGGTTTTTTCTAAAACCGGATGAAAAAAAGTTGGAAGAGATTTTGGAAGGTTTCTACGATGTAGTGAAAGTCATAACGGTCGCACCGGAGCTTGATGGTGCAATGAGGCTCATTAAGCTTCTTACAAAAAAGGGAATCATTGTGAGTATGGGCCACTCCGAGGCTACATATACAGAGGCGGAAGAGGCGTATAAAAATGGTGCCCGGTTAATAACCCATATCTTTAATGCGATGAAACCTTTCCACCACAGAAACGTAGGGATTGCCGGATTCGGACTTTTAAAAAGGGATGTTTATGTTGAGGTGATAGGGGACCTGAACCATCTAGATATTAAAACGATTGAACTTGTCTTCCGAATGAAAAAAAATGACCGGATAATTCTCGTTTCGGATTCTTTTCGCGGCACCTTGAAAAACAACAAAAAGAAAAAAAGACTCGAGGGAGGTGACGCACCGCTTTCTCTTTGCGCTAAAAGATTAATAGAGGCAGGATTCGATGCAGAACTTATAGAAACGTGTATAAGCGAGAATCCGTTGAGTATGCTTCGAACATTTGGCCGAGGTTGACATTGCTTTTTACAAAGTTATAATGTCTAAAAAAGCCATACCTTATGGATGAGCTTGTATTCGTTCTAGACGACGAGGCTGATATATGTGAACTCATAAGGATAAACTTCACAAAGGAAAGGTACAGAGTCAAAACTTTTACTTCTGCGGAGTCTTTTTTTTATCAGATAGTAAAAGAGATACCGGACCTCATAATATTGGACCTTATGCTGCCTGACATGGATGGGTTTGAAGTCTGCAAGAAGCTGAAAAAGAGCGAGAAGTATTCTAGAATTCCTGTGATTATGCTTACGGCAAAAGTTGACGAGACAGACAAAATCGTGGGCTTTGAGGTTGGTGCGGACGATTATGTAACAAAACCGTTTTCGATACGGGAACTTTTAGCTAGGGCAAAGGCAGTACTGAGAAGAGCATATTCGATAAAGACCAGTGAAGTTTTAGAGTTAAAAAACAGGCTTTTCGTGTATCCGGAAAGCTATGAAGCTTATCTCGACGGGAACAGGCTGGAACTTACAACAACCGAATTTAGAATACTGGAACTTCTAATGAAAAAGAAAGGTATCGTGCTCACAAGGGAGGCGATCCTTGACCATCTTTGGGGAGACGAAAAGGTAGTGGTCGATAGGACGATAGATGTACATATAAGGCACATAAGGGAAAAGCTAAAAGATATGGGAAAATGTATAAAAAGCGTACGGGGCATAGGTTACAAGCTGGAGAAGGATTAAGAGGTTTTGGCAGTTTCTTCAATTAAACATCCTTTTTTACTTTCAATTTTTGCTATTGCCTTACTCTTTGCTCCTTTTCAGGCAAAGTTCCTAGATTCGATCCTATTTGACGAACGTTCACAAAGTATAGAAAGGATGGCGTTATTATTTGATAAGAAAGTCGCGTCCCTTATCTCGGGAAAAAATCTAAAAATTCTAAAAGGAGAGATCTCTGAGTTTGAAAATTTAACCGGACTGAAAGTTATCATCTTTGATCCTTCTTGGAATGTCATTTATACGTCTTATGAAGGATCCAAAGACTTATACGAAATTGCTTCCGAGTTAAAAAAAGGTCAGTCAATTAAAAATGGGACATTGAGGATTAGGATCAATGGAAAAGAGGAACTCTTTTTCGGTAAATCGATAAAGAGAGGTAACTCAGTTTTAGGGACGATCGTCTTCGTAGACTCTATTGAGAATAGTCCATATTACGTGTTTTTGGTGTACGGTTACCCATCCATTATTCTCCTTGCCATACTAGTTTTCATTCTCGTCTTTCTCAGAAGAGTATACCAGCCTTTCAACATTATGCGAGATGGCGCAAAAAAGATAGCTAATCACGGCTTAAAAGATGTTGCCATATTTCACGAGATCAAGGGAAAGTTGCCTTTGGAATTTGAAGAAATGATAAAGAAGCTAAAAAATGACCTAGAAAACATATCTAAGCGGATAAAAATCAGCGAAGGGGTGCTTTTGGCAATATCCGACCCGATTCTAGTAATCGACCATCAAGGAAAGATAGAATTTTTTAACGACTCATTTTCCGCTCTCGTCGATGAAAGGTTAAAGCAAGGGATGCACTATTTTGAAGTGATAAGGGATGCGGCGTTCCATGACCTTATAAAGGAACACTCTCTCCTTATAAGGAGTGGACGAACCCAGGTAAAAAAAGAGCTTGAACTTAAGGGGCGAAGGTTCAGAATAACAGGATCGGCCATAAATCAAAATGGAGAAAGGTTATACGTCTTCCATGACGTAACAGATATAGTGGAAGTAGAGAGGATGAAGAAAGACTTTATAGCAAATTTGTCTCACGAGCTACGGACTCCACTCAGTGCCATTAAGGGATTTGTGGAGACTTTGGAATGCGAGATACCGGAGAGTGCGAAAACCTACATGGAAATAATAAAGAGAAACACGGAGAGACTTATAGGAATCGTAAACGACCTTCTTGTACTTTCAAAATTAGAAGAGGGAAAACATTTAATGCAGATCGAAGAGGTAGACTTAGGGGAAGTTTTTGAACCGATACTCAAACTCTTTGAGCAGAAGATCAAAGAGAAAAGTCTAGACCTAATTGTGGACATTGAAAAAGGTGTAAAGGTGGAAGCGGACAAGTTTCAGATCGAGCAGATCTTCGTAAACCTTATAGATAACGCAGTTAAGTACACAGATCGAGGATACATAAAAATTACAATAAAAAGGGAGAAAGATTTTGCCGTAATCACTGTCGAGGACTCAGGTATAGGAATACCTGAAAAAGACCACAAAAGAATATTTGAAAGGTTCTACGTCGTTGACCGATCCAGATCCAAAAAGTTCGGCGGGACGGGACTGGGCCTTTCCATTGTAAAGCACGTAGTTATGCTTCATAATGGAACTATTGAATTAAAAAGTTCTCCGGGAGAGGGAAGTCGTTTCACCGTTAGGCTTCCTCTTCGATTCGAGCAAAGTTTAACAGAAAATTAACATTTTCCTAAAAATATCTTAATGTTGGAACGGTAAGCTATTTACGGCCATTGTGGCAAAAATCTATAAAGGAGGGTCCCATGAAGTTAAAGCAAATGCTACTTATATGTTTTGCGGTTGCGATGTTTTTTGCTTCCGAGTTGGCATTTGGCGCAGGAAAGATCGTAAAGATCGATGGTTCTAGCACAGTGTATCCTATAACTGAGGCGGTGGGTGAGGAGTTCCAGAAGGCAAAAAAAGGTGAAATTAAAGTAACAGTAGGGATATCGGGAACCGGAGGGGGATTTAAAAAGTTCTGTAGGGGAGAGATCGATATATCTAACGCATCGAGGCCAATTCTAAAAGCTGAGATCGAAGCTTGCAGAGCTGGAGGTGTGGATTACATAGAACTCCCGATTGCTTACGACGGGTTGGCTGTTATGGTGAACCCGAAGAATGACTGGGTCGACAAACTGACCGTGGAAGAACTGAAAAAGATCTGGGAGCCAGCGGCCCAGGGTACGATTACGAGATGGAACCAGATCCGTCCTACGTGGCCCAACGCGCCTCTTAAGCTTTTCGGTCCCGGTGTAGATTCGGGAACGTTCGATTATTTCACTGAGGCTATCGTGGGAAAGGCAAAGGCATCCAGAGGAGATTACACATCCAGTGAGGACGATAACGTGCTGGTTCAGGGAATAGCTGGCGATAAGTATAGCCTTGGATACTTTGGCCTCGCATACTACGAGGAGAACAAAGACAAGCTAAAACTTGTTCCTATTGTGAATCCAAAGACCGGAAAGGCGGTACTTCCATCGCATGAGACTGTTATGAACGGATCGTATCAGCCACTGTCAAGACCCCTTTTCATATATGTGAGTGTCTCCTCGCTAAAAAAGCCGGAAGTAAAAGAATTTGTGGAATTTTATATAAGGAATGTGCCCAGACTGGCCAGGCAGGTAGGTTACATACCCCTTCCTCCAAAGGCCTATGAGCTTGTGAGAGAAAGATTCACCAAAGGGGTTACAGGGTCTGTCTTTGGAGGGGAGCCTGAGGTTGGATTGAGCATAGAGGAACTCTTAAGAAGGGAAGCGAAGAAATAGTATTTGAACCATCAGTCGTCATTCCAAAGGGCAGGGTAAAACCCTGCCTTTCTCATAACTTTAAGAAAATTTTAAACCTTTTTTTCGGTTCCGAACTTGGATTGAGAAGGGCCCCTACGAATGAATTTATTGACAAAAAGAAGCCAAAGGTTTAAAAAGTTTCTGAATGCGAAATTTCCGGAGCGTGAAAGCACCTAGTCGGATCAAAGAGAAAGCGATAGTTGCCTCACTCTTTTTTTGCGCAGCTTTTTCTGTTTTTGTGACCATAAGCATCGTTGTTATACTTTTTTATGATTCCTACGGATTTTTCCGGAAAGTATCGATCAAAGAGTTCCTAACGGGGACCCAATGGACTCCCCTTTTTGCCGAACCTAAATTCGGTGTTCTTCCGCTTGTTGCTGGTACCTTTCTTACGACAACGATCGCTTTGATGGTTGCTCTTCCGGTCGGACTTATAACGGCCATTTATCTAAGCGAATACGCACCGGCGAAACTGAGAGAGGCTTTAAAACCTATTCTTGAGCTACTTGCCGCTGTTCCCACGGTCGTTTACGGATACTTCGCCCTTTTATTTGTAACTCCGCTTTTACAGAAATTCATTCCTGATTTGTCCGGTTTTAACGCTTTAAGCCCAGGGATTATAATGGGTATAATGATCGTTCCCTATGTGAGCTCAGTCAGCGAAGATGCGATGAGAGCAGTTCCAATGAGTATAAGGGAAGGTTCGTACGCAATGGGTGCAACGAGACTTCAAACTGCCATCCGTGTTGTGGTTCCGGCAGCCTTCTCTGGGATTGCTGCTGCGTTCATAATGGGTATTTCGAGGGCTATAGGGGAGACGATGGTAGTCGCAATAGCCGCTGGAATGATGCCTAACTGGACGATAAATCCTTTAGAGCCTGTCCAAACTTTCACTTCCTATATCGTTCAAGTAAGCCTCGGTGATGTCCCACACGGGACTTTAGAGTACAGCACTATATTCGCTGTGGGACTCGTTCTTTTTATCATAACATTAGCTGCAAACGTGGTAAGCTTTTTTCTGAAAATGAAATTCATGGAACGGTACTAAAGCATCTTATGCTAAAAGAGCCCAACCACATAAATGAACACATAAGAGTAGCGAAGTACTTGGATCAAATTTTTGCAATATTCGGTCTTTTGTTCTGCTTTATAGGACTTGGGCTCATACTTGTACTTCTTATAGACCTCTTCATTGATGGCGCGTCCCGGCTCAACTGGAGGTTTTTTACATCTTTTCCGTCCAGGTTTCCGGAACAGGCGGGAATCTTATCGGCATGGGTCGGAAGTTTTGCTGTGATGTTTGTCACCGCTTTCTGTGCAATACCACTTGGAGTTGGTGCTGGAATTTACCTCGAAGAGTACGCTAAGAAAAATTGGCTCACTAATCTCATTGAGATAAACATAGCGAACCTTGCAGGGATCCCATCTATAATATACGGTCTTCTTGCGCTTGGTCTATTCGTTTATTTACTAGATTTCGGAGAGAGCATACTTACTGGAGGCCTAGCCCTAGGACTACTTATATTGCCCATAGGAATTACCGCCACAAGAGAAGCCATAAGGTCGGTACCACAATCGATAAGGGAGGCTTCGTACGCATGCGGGGCTACGAAGTGGCAGACTGTGCGCCACCATGTACTTCCCTATTCAATGGGAGGTATCCTTACCGGAATAATAATAGGGCTATCGAGGGCAATAGGCGAGACGGCACCGCTTATTACGGTTGGTGCCTTGACCTTCATCGCGTTTCTTCCTTCTCCACCGATAAGTGGTGAGTTTCCTTTTATATCGTTTAAGTGGCTATTTGACAGTTTCACAGTCATGCCCGTACAAATATTCAATTGGATTTCTAGGCCTCAGAAAGGTTTCCACATGAATGCGGCTGCAGCCTGCATCGTTCTTATGGTCATGACCCTTCTTATGAACGGTCTTGCCATTTACATAAGGTACAGGTATAGGAAGAGGATAAGATGGTAGACGGAGAAAAGTTACCAGGTGATGAGGTTAAAGCTGAAGTACGGAATTTGAACTTCTACTATGGCGAAAACAAGGTATTGGAAAACGTGTACCTTTCTATTGCTAAAGGAAAGATTACAGCTCTTATAGGACCTTCGGGATGTGGAAAGACAACCTTTCTGAGATGTTTCAACAGAATGCACGATCTCTATCCAGGAAACAGATACGAGGGTGAAATCATCCTTTACCCCGAACAGGTTAACATCCTTTCGAGCGATGTGGATCCTATTAAAGTGAGAATGCAAATAACTATGGTTTTTCAAAAACCGAACCCTTTCCCGAAATCAATATACGAGAACGTCGTATATGGACTCCGTATCAGGGGAATAAACAAAAAAAGTTACCTCGATGAGGTGGTAGAAAAATCGTTAAAAAGCGCGGCACTTTGGGATGAGGTGAAAGACAGGCTCCACAAGCCTGCCTATGACCTTTCGGGTGGTCAACAACAGAGGCTATGTATCGCAAGGGCTTTAGCAACTAACCCAGCGATCCTTCTTTTCGATGAACCAACCTCCGCACTGGATCCTATCGCTACGGCAAAGATAGAAGAGTTGATGATAGAGCTCAAAAAGGAGGTTACAATCTTAATAGTCACGCATAATATGCAACAGGCTGCGCGAGTCTCGGATTATACAGCCTTTATGTATCTGGGAAGGATCATCGAATTTGGAAAGACGGACAGGATATTTACAAATCCTAAGGAGAAACTAACGGAAGATTACATCACTGGACGATTTGGATAGGTAGCTGAAGTGGGCTTTAAGTGACTTCGGGCTTGGTTTCCTTGACATTACAGGGTTTTTAATGTAAGATTTCCCAACTTCTCGGGAGGTATCAAGATGCCCGTTGGTATACTTGGAAAAAAACTCAGAATGACGCAAATCTTTGACGAGCAGGGAAACATAGTTCCCGTGACAGTTATACAGGCAGGGCCCTGCTACGTGATCAGAAAAAAAGTTGTAGAAAGGGACGGATACAACGCGATTCAGGTTGGTTTCGATGAGATAACTAAGGTAAAAAGGGTTAACAAACCTATGAGAGGACTATTCAAAAAAGCAGGGACACCGCCACTGAGATTCATAAGGGAATTTAAGGTCGATGAGGAAGAACTGAAACTTTTTGAAATCGGTAAATCGTACAATGTAGCGGATGTCTTCAAGCAGGGAATGTATGTTGATGTGACAGGAACTTCAAAAGGAAAGGGGTTCCAGGGTGTCGTAAAAAGGCATGGTTTCAGTGGAGCTCCTGCATCAAGAGGGACACACGAATACTTCAGACACGGAGGTTCCATAGGCCAGAACATGACACCTGGTCGCACCATGAAAGGGAAGAAGATGCCAGGTCACATGGGAATGAGAAAGGTGACAGTGCAGAATCTTAAGGTTGTGGACATAAAACCGGATTTAAATGTGATGCTAGTAAAGGGAGCCATTCCTGGACCCACAAACGGATATGTCATCATAAGAAAGGCGAAGAAAAAACCATAATCTCTTCTCTCAATCTGTCTATAGCGGGAAGTTCGATGTACATAGTTAGCGTAAAAGATTCGTTCTCTGCGGCGCACCGTCTCTCTGGAATTGCGGGAAAATGTGAAGAACTTCACGGTCACAATTACGTGGTAGAAGTCTTTGTGGAAGGCGAAAATCTAAAAGACGGATTGCTTATCGACTTTAGGGAACTAAAGGTTGCTTTAAGAGACATCCTATTGGAATTAGACCATAAGTATCTAAACGAATTAGATTTCTTCAAAACCAACTCTAGTTCAGCGGAGTCGGTAGCCTATTACATCTTTAGCAAACTCGAACCGAAAGTCAAAGAAAAGAAACTAAGACTAAAGGAAGTCCGTGTCTGGGAATCCGAAAACAGTTGTGCTTCGTATAGGGAGGATAATTGATAGACGTCCAAAACATGGAAGATCATAGGATGGTCGACATCGATAAAGTGGGAGTGAAAAATATAAAGTACCCTATTGTTGTTCTCGACAAAAAAAACGGTATTCAGCACACTGTCGCAACCATAGACATGTATGTGAACCTTCCGCACAATTTTAAGGGAACGCATATGAGCCGTTTCGTGGAGATACTCCATGAGAACAAGAACATGATAAATATGAAGAACCTCCCGGGTATTTTAAAAGAGATGAAGAAGCGTCTAAACGCAGAAAAGGCTCACATAGAGATAAGGTTCCCTTACTTCATAAAAAAGCAAGCCCCTGTGAGTAAGACACCTGGTTACCTTGAGTACGAATGTGCTTTTATCGGGTCTATGAACGAGGCTGATGAAATGAAAGAGTTCATAGTATCTGTCTCTGTTCCGATAAATACCTTATGTCCCTGCTCAAAAGAGATATCGAATTATGGAGCCCATAACCAAAGGGGAATTGTTAGGGTGAGCGTCAAGTTCAAAAAGTTTTTCTGGATTGAGGACTTGATAAACACCATAGAGAATTGTGCAAGTTCGGACATCTATTCTGTCTTAAAAAGAGAGGATGAAAAGTACGTAACAGAAAAGGCATACGAGAATCCAAAGTTTGTAGAAGATGTGGTCAGGGACATAGCCATTGAGCTATCGAAGGATAACAATTTCACATGGTTCGCCATAGAAGCGGAGAATCTTGAAAGTATCCATAATCACAACGCTTATGCCTTTATTGAAAGAAACAACGAAAAAGGGGGTTGCCATGAGTAAAGGATTAACAATAATAGGGTTAATTATGGGTCTTATACTATTTGGCTGCGCCCATTTCGAGAAAGCAAAAGTAGCGGAGGGAGAAAAAAAGGCAAAGGAAGGACCTGCTCTAAACCAAGTATTCTATAACTTTCCGGATATTCCTATTCCAAAGGAGCTCGAGCTTGTATCAGATAGGAGTTTTATTTACGAGTCTCCTGGTATTAAGGCGGGTGTTTTGGTATTTAGGGGAAATGTGGATGTGGACTCTCTACAGAACTACTTTAAAATTAACATGTCGAAAAATGGGTGGAGGTTTGTGAACAGTTTTAGATTCAGGGAGATAATGCTCAACTATGCAAAAGACGATAAGACCTGCACTATAAAGATAAGCAGAGAAGGATTCACAACGGACGTTGAGATCTCTGTTGGCCCACAGGCTGGTATCAGTCCTTCACCAAGGGGTCCTGAGAAGTAAACCGTAGAATCAAGAAAGACTCCATGATCTTTCACCAAAAAAGGGTGAAGGATCTTTTTTCACTTCTTTCCGGGTACAAGTTAATAACTGTCATAGGGGCTGGCGGAAAAACTACCCTTATAGAATGTGCCTCTAAGGAAATTAAGGACAAAGGGTTTTCGGTTGTAATGACCACGACGACAAAGATTCTCGCAAAAGAGCCCTACCTACTCGAGAGTCAGCTAACCGAAGAACTATTGAGTCTTAGACCTCTCTTAAGGATAGGAGGGGAACTCAAAGATGGAAAATTGCACTCCGTATCAGAAGAAACTTTAGCGAAGCTAAAAAGATTTTATGATGTTATTTTTGTCGAGGGAGATGGAGCAAAAGGAAGGCCGCTAAAATACTGTGCTGAGCATGAACCAGTAATCCCCCCTTCGTCTGATTTTGTAATAGTTATCTGTGGACTTGATGGTCTGGGAAAAAAGGTGAAAGACGTTGTTTTCCGGTGGGAACTTTTAAAGGAGATGGAAAGATTTAGTGATGAAAGCGTAATCGATGAAGAGAGATTTGTATCTATTGTGTGCAAGGGGATGGTAAGACGGATATCTGGCAAAAGATACGCAATTTGCCTAAATAAGTACGATACCATAAGGGAAAAGACTAAAATTTATTCAATCTCCAGGATGCTTGGAGCAAGAACGGATCCTGACTTTATTTTTGTTTCGAGTCTCAAATACGGTATATTTTACAAGCTTGAAAAGGAGTATCTATAGGTTTTTGACAGGCGAAGATTTCAAAATAGCTCAGGAATTCCGCTACTTACGAAGAGTTCAAAAAGGTCCTTATCAATCTCTCCGTCTTTGGCCATTTTTTCCATGATAATTAGTGCCTCGGATCGAGTATTTGAAGCTCTATAAGGTCTATCCTTTGCAGTTAGGGCCTCAAATATATCGGCTATGGATATAATTCTCGACTGTAAGGGAAGAGACTTTGCATCGATGCCCCTAGGATAGCCTTTGCCGTTTAACTTTTCATGGTGGGAAGAGGCAATAAACGGTACGTTTTTTAGCTTTTTCGGGAATCTGAGGTTAGAAAGAATTTTATAGGTTATCTCTGCATGGCTATTCACTATTTTCTTTTCCTTTTCTGTGAGGGTTCCCCTTTTAACGCATAGGCTTTGTAGCTCCTCTTCTTTTAAGAATGGCTCCTCTCCTCTATCCGATTGCCACGTCCTTTCACCAATTTTTTCTAATTTTTCAACAGTGCTTTCGGTTACGGGCTCTAGTCCTAAATTTATCCTTTCTAAGAGTTCCATCTCGCTTTTTAGCTCCTCCCGTTTTTCAGGGAAGAAAGCGTACTCCCTTTTTAAAATCTCGTATCTTAGCCTTATCAGTTCTATCCTATCAAGAAGAGAGTGCAACTTTGTGGCCTTGTCTAGTATATGTTCCGGGATGGACACCTTTCCCACATCGTGTAAGATCGCAGCGATCTTTATTTCTTCTATCTCATCATCCGTAAGATAGGTGTTTGCAAAAGGGCCCAAATTCGTTTCGTTTATCTTTTGTGCTAACATTACTGCAATTTGAGTGACCCTTTCTGCGTGGCCCCTCGTGTAAGGAGACTTTTCATCTATGGCGGACGTTATGGCTCTTATAAAGGATTGGAAAAGTTCTTCAAGATCGTTAATGAGCATTCTATTTGTGAGAGCTATGGCTGCCTGGGAAGCCAGACACTCGATAAGCTCTTCATCTTCTTGAGAAAATGGAATTACTTTTCCTGTTATTTCATCTTTTGCATTTATCAATTGCAAAACGCCTATTATTTCAGCTTCATGGTTCTTCATGGGAACGACAAGCATCGATTTGGACCTGTAATTTGCTTTTAAATCGAAATCCTTCGTTTTTTCAAAGTTGAAGATTTTTGTATCGTAAACGTCGTCTATACTTACTGTCTTACCTGTCAGAGCACAGTAGGAGGAGACGTTAGAGTAGTTGGGACTTCCATCCTCGTTTAATAAAGGCACAGACTCCCAGGGCGTAAGGGATATTATCCCGTTTGTCCGGATACCAAGTGTTTTGTTTCTGACAATTGCAAACTCTAAACTCTTTTTGTCTTCAGAGACGATATAAAGTGTTCCTCCGTCAGATTTTGTAAATTCCATAGCAGATTCTACTATCATATCAAAAAGTCTCATAATGTCTTTTTCTTTCGACAGCGCAATACCTATTTCTTTTAGTCTTTTTAGAACGTCCATAGAAAAGAACTCCTGTTGACATAAGCCCAGACATGATTTAAAATCAAAGTTAGCGGGGTGGAGCAGTCTGGTAGCTCGTTGGGCTCATAACCCAAAGGTCGGCAGTTCAAATCTGCCCCCCGCAACCAAAAAAACTTAAGCTTCTGGAATCGGTTTCATGTGTCTTATAATCTTTCCCTTTACCATGAATATCACTAATTCTGCTATGTTTACCGCGTGATCGGCGATCCTTTCTAAATATTTTGATATGAAGATGAGCCTTGTGGCTCTTGTTATAGTTCTTGGATCCTCCATCATATAAGTTAGTAACTCCCTAAAAATCTGATCGAGAAGCTGATCAACTAGTTCATCATCTTTTGCAACTTTAAGCGCAAGGTCCACATCCTCCCTTACGAAAGCATCCAGACTCTCTTTGACCATCTGCTGTGCTATCTTTGCCATTTTGGGCAGATCTATGTACGGTTTAAGTTGTGGTTCCTGGTTTAATTCTAAGACGCGTTCGCATATATTGACCGCAAGATCCCCTATCCTTTCTAAATCGTAGTTTATCTTAATTGCCGTAGTTATGAATCTGAGATCCTTGGCTGCGGGCTGTCTCAGTGCGAGAAGCCTCAGGCAGAATTCGTCTAGTTCAACTTCCTTAGCGTTAAGTATATCGTCATTAGATATTACCTCTCTTGCAAGGTTCGAATCTCTCTCAAGTAAAGCCTTTATGGCGTTATCTATGGCCTTTTCAACGAGACTTCCCTCATATAAAAGCCCCTCTTTTAGCTCTTTGAGCTCTTGATCAAATGTTTTGGAGATGTGACCGTTCATTGATTTCCCCCTATTTTTTCAGGTAAACTATAATAATTTTACACGTCAGCCCTTATAAAGCAACAGAAATCCTTGATTGAGAAAATAAAAGAACTGAACCAACTCTGGGAACCTGTCTTTCCATACCTTGCGCAGTTTGCGGCAACATTTTGCTCTTCTTATCCTGAACGAATAGCAGAAATGGGTCCCTTCTGTGGGGTAATTTACGAATTTTCGAAAAGTAATTTGGGCACCGAACTATACATTCTTTCCTTCCCAGAAGGGATGGATGAAGTGTACAGAGACGAGGTCAAACAAAGAGGATTAAAAAACATAAAAATCATTTCAACCACTTTTTCTCTTGAAGGTATACAAGGGGAATATTTCGATTTTATCTTTTTCAGAGGGGCTTTCTTTTTTCCCTCTATCTTTGAAGTCGATCTTTTGAGTATCTATAGGGTTCTAAAAAGAGGTGGGACTGCAGTAATCGGAGGTGGATTCGGAAAGGACACGCCCCCGGAAATCATAGAGTCTATAAAACCGAAGTCAAAGATTTTAAATTCACAACTAAAAAGGATTAATGTAAGCAAGGATGAGGTAGTGTCGCTCATAAAAAAGTTTGGCCTAAATGAAAACGCGAGAGTTTCAGAAGAAGGGGGAATATGGATTGAACTGAAGAGATCATCCCCTTGACCACGGATATAGCGGACACTATATTCTATAAAAAGCCTGCATGGAGGAGAATATGCCGATCTACGAATACAGGTGTCTAGATTGTGGTAAGGTTTTCGAGATATTCCAAAAAATAACGGAGGAACCTTTAAACACCTGCAGGTTTTGCAATGGGAAGGTTCAAAAACTTATATCCCAGTGCAGTTTTCACCTAAAGGGATCAGGGTGGTATGCTACCGATTACAAAAGGAAAACGGAACCGATATGGGAAAGCGAGAACTTAGAAAAGATTGTGAAAAAGAAGGCGGAACTTAGGGAGCCAAAACCAGAGGGAACTTCGACGAAGGCGGAGGAGTAAGGAGGAGGTAGAGATGAAGGTGGGAGACAGAGTAAAATTCAGTTTCGCAAAAAAAGAGAAGGAGGGTGTGATTTATAAGCTCTTTGAAAAGACAGCGTACATAAAGGTGGACTTTCCAAAGCATAAAGGAAAAATAATAAAGAGGAATGTCGCTCAACTTAAACCGGCATGAGCCTGAGGTAGATTGCGGAGGAAGTCCCTAAAGTTATTAACGCCAGTAAAAAACTCCCTCATCATTATTACCCAGAAGTAAAGACCACAATTGGTAAGCGATATTCTTTCTCTGTCAAATTTTAAAGCCCCTAAAGCACTAAAGAAAAAAAGCTCCGGCAGGATGAGAAACATACTTGCTCTACCATACTTTTTTTTGAGTTCCGCCAAATTCAGCCTCAGACCGAAAAGTTTCATAAGAAAGTCATACTGCATCCTTTCTTTCCTTGTGTATTTGCGGATTCCCTCAACAGGAATTTCCCCCTTTTTTACTCCGTCTATGTATTTCCTTAAATGGAAGGTATTGGCGTAGGCGAAGCCATCAATATACCCGATCGATCCACTTCCCAAACCTGCGTACTCGTCGTAACGAACAACGTACTCATCTATCATCCCTGTCGTCTTGGAGAAGCACCAGGCTGTAGCAGGGAAGAACTCTTTACTTAGACCTTTGAGTATTGTCTCGTAGAAGAGTTTCTCCTTTCTTAAATCGAGCTTACCTAAGTTCGCCTCCATACTTTTTCTTGTCATTGAAGAGACCATGAGAGGGTAATATGTGATTTGAGATACCGGGATCTCGTTGAGGATCCGGATGTCATTTTCTAAACTTTTTAGGGTCTGGTTGGGAAAGTTAAAGATCATATCGACGTTTAAGGTCTGAAAGTAACCAGTAGTTGCGTAAATCCTTTCAATTATCTCTTTTCCGCTTCCATACTTGTGGAACCTTTTCACTGACTTAAGAATTTGATCGTCGAAACTCTGAACACCAACGGAAAGCCTCTTTACTCCTTCACCGGAGAGCAGCTTTAGGTATTCATCTTTTAGATGATTGGGATTCGTTTCACAGGATATTTCTTTAACTTTAAAGCTCGAACGAATAAGTCTTAGCGTCTCTAGAAGTTCATCTATAAGTACAGTTGGAGTTCCCCCTCCGATGTATACGCCTTCGAACTCAAAACCCAGGTCTCTATAGAGGAGGATCTCCTTCCTTAAAGCTGAAAAATACGCTTTTGCAGTCTCTCTTTCGAGTGGAAATCTGTGGAAGGAACAGTAAGGGCAGAGCTCTTCACAGAAAGGCACGTGCACGTACATAAGGATTGGTAATCTATGTTTTTTTTCACCAAAAGGGACCTTTTTTGCGAAATCGAAGTTGAGCAATCTTTTAATTTTCGCCCTGGCGACCTTCGTAATAAGAAATTCGCGTATCATAGGAGACTAATCTTACTTTTCTGGCTTTATGATTGTCAAATTAGAAAAAGTTGGATTGACAAAAAAGTAAATCCTAAATGGGAGCTTGGTTACTCTCCATCATCTTTGTGGTATAATAAAAACATTCGGGAAGTAGCTCAGCCCGGGGGAGCACAGCGTTCGGGACGCTGGGGTCGCAGGTTCAAATCCTGTCTTCCCGATTTTACTCATCAGTATAGAATATTGCACCTGCAAAACTAACGGACGATGCCCCATCAGTCCACTGTTTGTACTTTGTAATTTGACAGCGGGAACCACTGACCATTTTTAACTGGAAATATATGGGGGCAAGCCCGCAAATTCTCCTTCTGTCCTTCTCCTCCTTTATAAGATTCAAAAACCTTTGCGCATCACACTCTTTTACAGCTTCCAAAAGCCTTTCGTCTTTTGCCTGGGAACTCTTAAGGGTCCAAATGTCAAGAGGGTATTCATCCCCAAATTGGGCACCTATATGCGCAAGATCGGCTGCTGAAAGGACAATATGAGGTTTTCCGTAGGTATCGAGACAGGATTTTAAAGACGATACAAGATCCTCGATCTCTCCGTCGTCTGGGTTCTTTTCGTCAAGTACATATTCGTGCATCGAACCAGTAAGAATCGGAAGGATTTCAAATTCGTTCTGAATCGTAAACTGTAAAAGCGGAAGCTGTAATTCTATAGAATGTTCCGTCCTGTGGGGCCATTCGCAAATGTAATCTTTTAAAACCTTGTTGCCGGATATCAACTTTTTTAAGTCGTTGGATACGGGAACCCTGTCGATAGGAGTTAAAAAATCCTTAATCGAAATATTCCAAAGCTTTTCTGACACCTTATGGGAAGTTCCAAATATTACTATGAGGGGTATCGTTAAGTTTCTTAAGTACTCGTAGGTACTTACGTAAACGTCCCTTCCCCTCAAATAGTCAATATGAGGAGAGAGAACGCCTGTGATTCTTCCTTCAAGCTTTGCCCTCTTTTCCTTTTCTGAGAAAAATGAATCAAGAAAAAGAAGTAGTTCCATTCTATTTGCCGGATAACTTTTTCCCGCAAGATAAGCGGGTCGAGATTGCGAAGCCTCGTACTCTCTTTTTAACGTATTTAAACGGCCGTAATAATTTTCGTTTTCCAAAAGGAAGTGTTTGTCCAGCGATGCTATAAGATCATTTAACTTTTCAATGTATATTAGCTCGCCAAAAGCTTTCATATATTCAGCTTGCAAATCCCTTAAAGTTCTCTTCCCATTCATAAGGCAAAAAAGGTAGGCCACATCCTTCGAAACTACTAAATTTTCCTCCAGTATGCCTTCCGGATCCCGGATAAGGATCAGCTCCTTTTGGCCATCCTTGACCGGGACCATCTCAACGGGCCTTAACTTTGGACACTCCATTCTGTCTAAGCTTAATTTTGACGGAAATGTTTGTCAAGGAGACGAATCTAATGGATAAAGGAGGATATCCCGTTTTTGAATACCTGGAAGATCATTTCCGATATCTTTTCCGGCGTTATCTTCTTTTTCGGGTCGTACCAAAGGTACATCCAGTTGCAGGCTCCAAGTATAAAAAAGGTCAAAGCAGTCACATATTCTTTTGGAACCTTATCCCCTAAATAGCCAGCAACAATATTTCTTAAGATCTCAAAGTACTTTCTCTCTTTCTGCCTCATTATCTTTCGATTTTTTAAGTCCAGATTATTGACCTCTTTAAAGAGTACCTTTGCCTGAGGCGTATTCTGAACATAGATGTCCACATGCCTCTTTATAAACAGTTTAAGTTTTTCTTCCCAGCTCAGATTCTGACTTTCGTACACTTCTGTCCCAGAAAGAATAGTATCAAAAAAGCTGTTGAGTATGTATGTTAGTAAGTAATTTTTGTCCTCAAAATAGTAATAAATGTTGGCTTTGCTCATCCTTGAAGATTTTGCTATATCGGTTATCGAAGTCTCCAGGAATCCTTTCTTACTGAAAAGCTTGGCAGCAACTTTAGCGATATGAATAGCTTTCTTTTCTTTTTTTGACCTAACAATTAGTTTATCATTAGACATCGATTCTACGAAATTTGTATTAAATTCAAAAGACCATGTCAAGAGAAAAAATTTTTGAGGTTTCAAAAGGACGATATCTACGTCTTTCTAAGATCAAGCATCTATTTATTTTTTTTCAGATTAAAGATCTGGGGCTCTATAAACGTACTTCGACAGGAGGGACATTTACCCGGCTTTTTCAGTCTGTCCCTCTTTTTGAAAATGAAACCGCAAGAAAGACATTGAGCGGGTGAAACTTCAAGAACGTACCCTAATTTAGCTATCGTCTTTTTTATGTGGCCTAAGTGTGAAAGAACCTCACTTTCGGGGATCCCTACAGCCTTAGAAATCTCTCTAAGTGACATACTTTGGACCTTTAAAGCCTCTATTATGTCCTGCCTTAGCGTTTTCGTTCTTGGTTCTAATTCCTCTTTTTCAGCTTCGCCCATCTTCAACTTCTTTTTTGCCGAAAGAGGCGAATGATGACCTCATTGTTTTTGTCTGGACAGGAAAGCTCAATCGTGTCACTACCCCACCAAGGCATGGACCCCCCGAATTGAAAGGTCGCAAGACTGGGAAAGATGTGGTAGTAAAAGAAACCGCAAAGACCTGCCGGATTGTGACAGGATATTTCGAACTCTTCTCCCACAAAATGGCCGGCGTTACATTTTCCTTTAACACTGACTATTGTACCTAAAATTCTATATCCGATCTCAGGATCCCTCGCCATAACCCCTCCTTCGATTTTAACTGACGAAAATATGATAGCAAATTCGCTTTAGCCAATGTCAATAAGATCCTAAATGTAGATTTGCTATCCCAAAAAACGGGAATCCTTTACTCCCTCTACAAAAGATGCTAAATAAAGATTCGCCGTGCCTATCTCATGTGCTATTTTAGCAGGTGGCTTAAGCACGAGAATGGGACACGATAAGGCTACAATCGAATTCAATAAGAAGGCCTTGATAACTTATGTGTATGATGTGGCGAGAAGGATCTTCGATGATATTATAATTGTGACGAACAATCACAGAGTTCTCTCGGGAATTGGAGCACGAGTAGTACGGGACCTAATAAATATTAGGAGCCCTATATCTGGAATCGTTACTTCCCTTGTGTGTAGCGAACAAGAGTACACTTTTGTTCTCGCCTGTGACATGCCATTCGTTACCGAAAAAAGCGTACGTTATGTAGTTGATAATTTGAGGGGAGAGGATGTAGTAATTCCCAGGACCGAAAAAGGATTCGAACCGTTACACGCTATCTACAGCCGAAGGTGCATCCCATTCTTTGTAAAAAGCCTCGCCTCAGGCTTTATGAAGATACAATCCGTTTTTCCGTACCTTAACGTCAAAACACTCTTTGATAACCCATTCTTTTATAACGGAAAAGTCTCAGTATTTGCAAATATAAACTCCAAGGAGGATCTAGTTAGGTTCTCCTCCCTTTTTTGATATGAAAGAAAATTTTTCAGAACTCGAGTATAAAAAAGAGGATTCGAAGATAAGAGAGATCGAGATTGAGGACATAAATAGAATCTTTGAGATTGAAAAAGCATCCTTTCCTTCTCCATGGACGAAAGAAACCTTAAAAATGCAGATATGCTCGCCCATTGCTTTAAATTACCTTCTCGAGGTGCATGAAAGGATAGTGGGATATATCATGTGTCTTTTGGCATATGACGAGTGCCATGTGTTGAGTCTTGCGGTGGACCCAAAATTTCGTAAAAAGGGATACGCAACAAAACTTCTCTCGTATACTCTTTCAACTCTCAAACAGAGGGGCGTAAAATACGTGTTTCTTGAAGTTCGAGAGAATAATTTCGTGGCGATCCATCTGTATTTAAAGTTCGGTTTCGAAATAATCGGAAGAAGGAAAGGCTACTACCAAGACACCAAAGAAGATGCACTTCTTATGCGCCTAAGACTTTGAATTACCATGAAAGACATGGAAGTTACCGTTATCGAAAACAGGGAAGTTATAAAGGACCATTTCCTTCTAAAAGCTAAAGTAAAGGGAAGGATCCCCGCATTTAGACCAGGCCAGTTCGTGATGGTAAAAATACAGGGACCTCAGGTATTTTTGAGGAGACCTTTCACAGCTTACGAATGCGAAAAAGACACAATTTCTATCCTTTACAAAGTGAAAGGAGTTGGAACAAGGGTTTTAAGCAAGATGAAGAGAGGCGAAAAGACTTTCATTCTTGGACCTTGCGGTAGAGGATTCAGTATAACTGAGCGAGAATTATACGTCGTTATCGCCGGTGGTATAGGTGTAGCGGGGGTCAATCTTCTTATAAAAAGCCTAAAAAAGAACGTTTGGATTTTTTTTGGAACATCTTCTTCTTCCAACCTTTCGTTACTTGGAAACCTCACAAATTATGATCTATTCATATCTACGTTGGATGGGACTTACGGCAAGAAGGGGGATGTGATCTCCCTTTTTAGGGAAAAGATCGATGATCTTAAGAATAAGGATGTGGAAATCTTCGCCTGCGGGCCCAAAGAGATGTACAAAAGCCTAAAAGATGCTCTTTTGAAATACAGACTTCCATGCCAGGTTCTATACGAAGAGAGAATGGCATGTGGAATGGGACTCTGTTTCGGATGTGTAGTGGAAACTTTAGATCCGAAGGATCCGATAAAGAGGGTATGTTACGAAGGCCCAGTCTTCAGCCTATGGGAACTTTCCCTTTAGAGCTTTTTGGAAAAAAATTACGGAATCCCGTGATGAACGCCTCGGGAACCCTTGGATACGGAAAGGAAATAGAAAGATTGTGGAAGATAAGTACTCTTGGAGCCTTCGTGACAAAGGGCTTATCCGTGTTTCCACATAAGGGAAACCCCCAGCCCCGTATACTCGATCTCGGATTCGGGATGTTAAATTCGATAGGCCTCCAAAACTTTGGAATTAAAAGATTTCTCGAGGAGTATACAGAATTTTTCATAAGACGTAAAACCCCCGTGATACTCAACATCTTTGGGTTTACGGAGGATGAGTACGTCGAGTGTGGTAGACTTATAGGTGAAAATCCGGCTGTTTTGGCTTTGGAGGCAAATCTCTCCTGTCCTAATGTCAAACAAGGTGGAATTATTTTTGGAAAGGATCCAAAAATCGTTGGAAGGATAGTTCGCGGACTTAAATCCGTGACTAAAATTCCGGTATTGGTAAAACTTTCCTCAGAAGTAACCGATATAGTGGAGATTGCCTATGCGGCTTATGAGGCGGGAGCAGACGGCCTAACGCTCATAAATACTCTTCCTGGAATGTGGAAAGAAAGAGATACCTTGGTAAGAGGGGGGATATCTGGGCCTTTCCTTAAGTTTCTCGCACTAAAAGCCATCTACGATTGTAAAAGATCTTTACCAATTCCGATAGTTGGAGCTGGAGGGATAATGAACGTAAAAGATGCGATCCTTTTCTTAGAGGCCGGTTGTTCAGCTATCCAGGTCGGGACAGCCACCTTTCTCGACCCTCTTGCTATCCCGAAGATAGTAAAAGGCTTAAAAGCTTATTTTAAGAGAGGCCAAAAATGGTAGAGGACCTAAAAAGTTACTTTGGCCTGCCTTCGGTTGTGGCAAGGGTTTTGCTTGCGAGAGGAATACGCACAAAGGAAGAGGCGGAGAAATTCCTATTTCCGGATCTTAAAGACCTTTCGGACCCGTATCTTCTTCCGGATATGGACTTGGCTGTAAAAAGGGTAGTAGAAGCGATTACAAAAAACGAGAAGATTGCGATTTATGGTGACTACGATGCAGATGGGATCACATCCTGTGCTCTTCTTGTCAATTTCTTCAAGAAGTTAGGTATAGACTTTGAATGTTACATCCCAACGAGGATGGAAGGATACGGACTTAACGAAAAAGCAGTAAGAAAACTTTTTGCGAGAGGTAATAGACTTCTAATAACGCTAGATTGCGGATCGACAAATGCGGAAGAAGTAGAACTTGCAAAAAGTTTAGGAATGGACACTGTTATAATCGACCACCATGAGGTAAAAGATGAAGGTCCGCCTTCATATGCGTTTGTAAATCCAAAAAGAGAGGACTCTTCCTTTCCCACGAGGGATCTTGCCGCATGTGGCGTCACATTCTTCTTTCTTATTGCACTAAGGCGAGAACTTTTAAAGATGGGCAAGTTACATTTCCCTATCAATCTAAAAAATGAACTCGATTTTGTCACTTTAGGCACAGTCGGAGACGTTGTACCTTTGACTGGACAGAACAGGTTGATCGTGAAATTCGGGTTTGAGATGATGAAAAAAAAACCAAGGCAGTGGCTTAAATCATTTTACGAGACGAAGACTATACCCAGAAACAGACTCGACGATTATATCCTCACATTTTTTATCATTCCCAGGATAAATGCGCCGGGAAGGGTCTCCCGGCCGAAAAAATCCCTAGATTTTTTGATCGAAGAAGATCCTGAGATTTCGATCCGCCTTTTAGAGGAGCTCAATGAGGACAATAGGATGAGACAGTCTATGGAAGAGAAGATCTTAAATGAAATAAACGCCTTTACGGCAAAAGTAGATCTCTATGAAAAGAAATGCCTAGTTTTTTTTAAGGAAGACTGGCATATAGGAGTCTTGGGAATAGTGGCTCAAAGGCTCTGTGAGGCCCACGCAAAACCAGCTATAATTTTGACGTCGGTAGATGGTGTGATTAAGGGTTCAGGTAGGGCACCAGAGAAGATAAATCTTTTCGAATCTCTCAAATCAATCTCACATCTCCTTTTAAAATACGGTGGCCATAAGTACGCTTGCGGACTCTCCCTCACGAGGGAAAGTCTTGAGGAATTCTCTTTGGCCTTTGAATCTATTCTTGAATCCATCTCATACGAGAAAAAAGAAATTCCATTTGATACTGAGGCAAATTTTGACGAATTAAGTAGAGAAGCTGTTGAGGCACTAGAGCTTCTTGGACCATTTGGATATGGCAACCCTCCACCGAGAATCCTTCTCTTTCCAGAAGCAATCTACGAGTCTGGAGGAAAAGTAAAGATATTGGATAAGAAAAAGAGAATATGGTACGGCTACATGGCAAAGCCTTTTGATTCTCTGAAGGAAAAGGTACGAGGAATAATTGTAACGCCTTTCCTAAAAGAGGAGATGGGAGAGGTTTTCGTAAACCTCTTGATTAGAGACTTTATAGAATAAGGAGGTAGGATGAATAAAAAAGCATTTCAAAAGATAAGCTACGGGGTTTACATTATCGCTTCGAGGAAAGATTCGAGCCTGAACGGCCAGATAGCGAATACAGTTTTCCAAGTTTCATCTGATCCTGCAACTTTTGCGGTTTGCATAAACAAGAATAATCTAACGCACGACTTTATAGATAGGAGCCAAGTATTCTCGATAACCGTACTCTCCATACATACACCCCTCGAATTTATAGGGAGATTCGGTTTCAGATCGGGAAGGGAGATTAACAAGTTTGAGAATTTAAACTTTAGAGTAGGGCTCACCGGAGCGCCCATAGTATTGGATCATGGGATAGCGTTCATAGAGTGCAGACTTGAAAAAAAGCTGGAAGTCATGACACACACGATATTTGTCGGAAAAGTAGAGAATGCGGAAGTACTTTCGGATCTCGAACCTTTAACTTACGATTACTACCACAAGATAAAGGGAGGTAAAACGGCAAAGAATGCGCCAACGTTCGTTAAAGATTAAATTAATGCTTTACAAGGCCAGAAAAGAAAGTAACGAGGGAGGGAAAGAGATTTAGAAGTATGAGCGTCATTATGTAGGAGGGAAGAAAGAACGAAATCCCCCTGAATACGACGGAGAGAGGAATCTCCTTTGATATGCCCGAAACAATGTAAGCCGAAATACCGACAGGTGGGGTAACGGCCCCCATTGTTGTTACGACAGTGAGGACGACACCGAACCATATAGGGTCATAACCGAGTTTTTGGGAAACGGGATAAAATATCGGTATGGTGATCAAAAGGAAGGCTAAAGCGTCCATTACGCATCCACCGATTATGTAGATTGCGATCATTGCCCAAAGGATAACCCAGGCTGGATATGGCAATGAGGCAACCCATTCGGCAGCCACATAAGGAAGCCTTGTTACTGCCAAAAATCGTCCAAATAAAGTGGCCCCGCCTATAAGCATGAATATCAAACAGGTAACTCTCAAAGTATCTATGAGAGCATTAAAGAATCCTTTAAGCGTTAATTTCCTTCTTAGAAGTGCAATGACTATTGCCACAAAAGATCCAGCAGCGCCTGCCTCCGAAGGCGTAAAAACTCCAGCGTAAAGACTCACCATTATGATTCCAAAAAGTAAAACCATGTCCAACGCATCAGGTAAGGACCTAAGCTTTTCTTGCCATGATGAGCGCGGTCCTTCAGGCCCGAGCTCGGGTTTTATGGCACATAAAAGAAAGGCTATTATTGCCATAATTGCTGCGAGTATAAGTCCAGGAACAAAACTTCCGAAAAAAAGTTTCGCTATGGATGTTCCAGTATATAAGCCGTAAACAACGAGTACCACACTTGGAGGAATCACAACGCCAAGAGTTGAGCCGGATGCAATAGATCCAGCTACTATGAGAGGCTCGTACCGGTATTTTTTCATTTCGGGAAGGGCTACAGCTGTCATAGTGGCAGCTGTTGCGGTATTGGAGCCACATATAGCTGAGAAAGAAGCGCAAGCCATTATTGTAGTTACGGCGAGCCCGCCCCTTATGCTTCCAAACCATTTATACGCGGTTCCATAGAGTCTTTCGTTTACTTGTGAGTAAAAGCATATCTGTCCCATAAGTACGAACATCGGAATAACCGTAAGCCCGTAAGCGGAAAATGTATGCCAGAGGTCGGTTCCTACCATGTTGAGGGCTGCTTTCCAAGAAACTCCGTATCCCATACCCAAAAATCCAACTATTGCCATTACAAAGCCAACAGGAATCCGCAAAAAAAGCATACAAAAAAGCATAAAGAGGGTACCTATAAGACCGTCCAGTGGGGTCATTTCGCTATTTCCTTTCTAAAGTGAGTAAAAGATCGACGATTAGGGTAAAGGCTATGACAAAAAATCCGAAAGCGAGAGCGTATACGAAGGGATAATAAATAATCTTTAATGTCTCAGAAAGCTCGCCTGTCTTTAGAAGCCTCGTTCCCCATCTAAAAGTTTGCCACCCGGATATGACGAAAAAAAGGGCACTTCCAGTGTATGAAATCCTATCCAAGAATCTTCTAAGTCTTAAATTAAACTTATCGCTAAGAATCGTAACTATTACATGATCCTTCCTCATCTGGGTGTAACCAAGAGCAAGCCCAACGGAGACAGCACCGAAAAAACCTATAAGTTCATAGGAACCCTGAATCGGTCTATAGACAATCCTAAAAATCATGTTTCCCAAAGCAAGAGCCGTCAATATAACGATACAGATCCCGCTTAAAAAAGCGCAGAACTTATTTATGTGCAAACTTAAAGCTTTAAGCCCACCCATCCGTACCCCTTTTTTTGAGGGTCCGCGGGTTTACCCCGCGGACAATTTTACTTATAGATCCTCTCGTACTTCTCCTTGAACCTATACACGTCGTCTATAATCTGCTTTCCTGGGAGTCCTTGCGCTGTTACCCTTCTTATGTAATCATCTATCATTGGTCTTGTAAGCCTTCTTATCTCCTCTATATCCTCTGGAGGTAACTTAAAAAGCTGGTGGTTGTAATTTTCTCTTGCCCACTTTAGGGCTTCCTTTACGTGATTATCCACATACGTTGCCGTCCACTCGGCCTGTTCCCTTCTTAGGTCTTCCATAACTTTCTTCACATCCTCCGGGAGAGCATTCCACTTATCTTTATTCATAACAACTGCGAAACTCACAACAAAGAGGTTTGCCTCCGTAGCGTATGGTAGATAGGCAGCAAAATTAAAATCCTTAAGTATCTCCATCGATGATACATTCCCCTTTACAACCCCTTTTTGGATCGCCTCAGGTGCTTCAGACTGAGGCATAGCAACAGGGACTGCACCGAGTCTCTTTAATACTTCTGCGCCAGTGCCTGCTGCTCTGAGCTCCATACCTTTTATATCCTTTAGAGATCTTACGGGGATTTTGGTCATGAAATCCGCAGGAGGGCATGTGAAGGCAGTAAGAACCTTTACCTGTTCAAATTCCTTGGGGTTATACTTTTCTAAAAGATCGATAAGTGACATACTTGCCGCCCTTGCGCTCGTAAACCCGATAGGCAGATCTATTGCCTCGCTTACTGGGAACCTCCCAGGATGGTAGCTCATGGCGAAATTTCCTATATCGGCTGTTCCTGCTATTACACCGTCAAACATATTTCTTGCAGAAAGCAGCGTACCACCGGGAAAAGTCTGCACCTTTACCTTGTTGTTTGTCCTTTTCTCAAGCTCTTTTGCCCATCTCTCCATCTGAACACAGGGAAATGTTGTGGCAGGTGGGAAGTTAGCGTATTTTAAGACTATCTGCTGCGCAAAAGAGATTTTGGAGATAGCCAAATAGGCGCAAAAAATGAGACTGAGCGTAATAAGGATACTTATAGACCTTTTCATGTTCCCCTCCTTTTTTACTGTCCCCCCTTAAAGAGACGTTTTGTATACAATTCTTCCCTAATCGTTTACCTCACGTTGCGCTTTTTGTCAAGATATTAAAGTTTAGGTCAGTACCACTTAAGACCCCATTCATCGTAGACCAGTCAGAACTCATAACGCTTTAAAGAACGAAAAAAAACTACCCATTTCCAACGCCTTCCTTTTCTATAATCTTCAAAAGCTCAATAATCTTTCTATCGATCGTATCTCTCACCTCCCTGAATTTTTCCAATGGCTTTCCACTAGGATCCTCAATTTTCCATTCGAATACTCTTTTTGCAATGAAAGCAGGGCAAGAACCCTCGCAACCCATCGTGATGGCAAAATCGATTGGAAACATACTATTCAACCTTTCCAAACTTTTAGGTCGCCTAAACATGATATCGATTCCAACCTCTCTCATGGCTTCAACTGCGTTCGGATTAACGAACGAGGCAGGGCTCTCACCGGCACTAAGAGCTTCAAATTCTCCCTTGGCATGGTGCTGAAAAAGAGCCTCCGCCATCTGACTTCTGCAAGCATTTTCCCTACACAAAAAGAGAATTCTCTTTTTCTTCGTCAGATCCTCTAGTAAATCTTTTGCCCTTCTTTTAAGTTCGTCCACGAATTGAGGAAAGGAATCGATGTCTGCAGGTTTTTCCACCTCTCTTAAGCCATGAAGGCCTAAAAATCTTGCTCCGAGAGCGTCCAAAAAGTACTTGGCGGTAAGCTCAACTCCGGAAAACAATTTCTGGCCCTTGGTGGCGCCAACAACTAAAAACAGAGCCTGTCTTTTTTCGGCTTTGGGGTCCTTTAATCCGAAACGATACCTTCTTGCCCAAAGTGTCTGGGTTCTGTCAATTAAGGCTTTGAGCTGGGACGGAACGTTATAAAAGAAAACAGGAGTCGAGATTACGATGAGATCGGACTCCCTAAAAAGGTGATAAATCCTTTCCATGTCGTCTTTAATTCTACAAACACCGTGAACCTCACAGAAACGGCACCCCTGACACGCCGATATGTGCAAGTCTCCCACACGGACGGTCTCGGAAATTACCGTTCTATCAACCATTTCCTCCTGAAAAAGATTTAGAAGCCTCTCAGAACTTCCGTTCTTTCTAGGACTCCCAAGTATAAAAAGAACAAAAGCCAATGGACCCTCCTCAAATGGAATTAAAGACATTCATCTCAGTAACCTCTCGGCCTCTATTTTCATACACCTTCTTGCAACCACATTATAACCTTTGTTTATGAGATCTTCTTTTACGGCCTCGTTTACAGTGCCAGGTTGCATCCAAAATGTTCTAAACCCTTTGAGTTCGGCCTGATTTACTATTTCAGGCAGATCCTCTGGTCGCCTAAATACCAAAACGACATCTATTTCTTCAGAAACCTCGGATAAAGAACCAAAAACTTTTATTCCTTCTATTTGTTGGCCCGCATATCTCGGATTGATACCTACAAGAGAGAATCCTTTTTCTTTTAGAGCTTTTGGTACGAAATTACTGGGTTTGTTTGGATCTTTAGTTATACCAAAGACAGCAACTTTTCTCGCGGTCTCTAGAATCTTTCTGATACTGTCGTCGGTTTCCAAAAGAGGCATCCGTTAAAAAGCATACTTTTAAGGAATCGCCTTGTCAATATTCCTTAGTTGTTGACATTTTTCAAAAAATTTTGTTTAATAACGAGCCAGTTTTCATCCTGGTTAAAACCTAGAAAAATTTGAGTACACCGGAGGTAAGCATGGTTTGCCAAACAGTAAAGAAAGGTGTGGAATGCGTCTTTATGAAAAAGACTGGTTGCTCCTTCAACGGTGGTTCTTGTTATCCAATTGTGGAAAATTGTGAAGGTTGTGCCAGGGTTAAGGAATTTGATTCAGGAAAGTATTGTCTGAGTTTTCCATACCCAGCACTGAAATGGCAGAATGGTCTTTGCCCGATGGCCACCCATGTGAAGAGGGTTGTAAAGCAGGAAGAACAGAAGATAAATCCTCTTAAAGCATCAAAAAGGAGTGCTGGAAGGAAGTGATTGACAGAGCTCTAAGTTCGTGTTAGTTAGTGACATAAAGGGAGGCAAGATTGAAGAAAAAGAAGAATAAGTCGGCTTTAAAGAGGGCGAGACAGGCTGAAGCAAGAAGGATAAGGAATGCCAGCATCAAATCGGCAATGAAGACGTACATGAAGAAGGCCCTTCTTGCGATCCAAGAGAAAAAAGATCCTAAAACAATAGACGAGCTAGTAAGAAAGGCCATTTCTATGATCGATAAAGCAAAAAGCAAAGGCGTTATCCACAGAAGGACAGCATCCAGAAAGATTTCAAGGTTCACAAAAAAGGTAAATAAGCTCCTTCAAGGAAGTGCCTGATTGTATTAGTACTCCATAAGGATGAGGGAGGAGAACCGTCTTGCAATCTTCGCTGCGGCCCTCTGAATCGCCTCCCTTTTGTAGTAATCCTCGTAGTTAGGGTTATCTGCCCTAAAAATTTCAGTGTCCGTAAGGAGCCATCTCTTTATTAGTGTTCCATCTTTGGCCGTAAGCGAGATCTCAAGCTCCATCTCTAGGTTTTTTTCCAGTGCAAACCCTCTTTTATCCAGAGTTCTAGGTGTTACTGTAATCTTCCGTATAAGACCTTCGAGTTTTGCATCGAAGGCGGGTCTATTTATGTCGAAGATGCCCAGAGATATAAGTTCGGACGAGAATGCCTGTGTCACGTACATTGATATGTGGGGATCGAAGGTTTCATTCCTAAAACCGGAGAGGTATATCGATTTTATCTCACCACTATATAGACCCCTTTCTTTGACGATTTGATAACCGCATGAGGAAAGAATGAGAGTAACTACAATAAGGGTTAAAAAGATTTTCACTGGCATACTATGTTTACTAGTTTGTCTGGCAAAATTATCACCTTCTTTATCTCCTTTCCCTCCGTGTACTTTCTAACTTTCTCCAGTGAAAAGACCATACTCTTTAATTCTTCTTCGCTCAACCCCCTTTTTGCTATTAGCGTATCCCGCAGCTTGCCATTTATCTGGATCGGAATCGTTACTGTCTCTTCGGTTGTATATTTCTCTTCGTATGCAGGCCATCCATCAATTAGTTCTTCCAATCTTCCCCCTGTCATCTCCCAGAGTTCACAGGTTATATGCGGTGTGAAAGGGTAAAGAAGCTTAAGAATCGTCCATACCGCACCTTTGAGAAGCTCCGGGGATATCTCATCCGTGCCTTTCTCTTCTTGAAGTTTATAGAGGAAGTTTAGAAATTCCATGATCGATGCAATTGCGGTATTGAGATGGAATCTCTCTATGTCTTCTGTCACCTTTTTTACGGTTTTGTGGATCCTAAAAGTGAGTTCTCTGTCTTTAGACGATTTCTCCGAGACTGTGAGAATAGTCTCTACTTTTTTGAGACTCTCTTCTCTTTCCGAGACAAACCTCCAAAGCCTCTGAAGGAACCTATAGCATCCCTCCACACCCCTGTCTGACCAATCGAGATCTTTTTCCGGTGGGGCGGCAAAGAGACAGTAGAGTCTTGTTGTGTCTGCTCCGTATCTTTCTATTAGATAGTCGGGATCCACAACGTTTCCTTTCGATTTACTCATTTTTGCACCGTCTTTTATAACCATCCCCTGGGTGAGGAGATTTTCAAAAGGTTCCCTCACTTTTACGAAACCGAGCTCGTTTAGGACTCTATTAAAGAAGCGAGAGTACAGCAAGTGGAGGATTGCGTGCTCTATTCCCCCTATGTACTGATCTACGGGCATCCAATAGTCGACGAGTTTCTTATCCAAAGGACCCTCTTTATAATGTGGACACGTGAACTTCAAAAAGTACCAAGAAGACTCAACGAAGGTATCCATCGTATCGGTTTCCCTCTTGGCAGATCTTTTACATCTAGGACACTCGGTCTCGTAAAAGCTCTGACTTTCAGCAAGCGGAGATTTTCCAACCACTTTCACTTCAAGATCGAGTGGTAGGATAACTGGAAGATCCTCATAGGGTACCGGAACTATTCCACACTCATCACAGTATATTATCGGTATGGGTGCCCCCCAGTACCTCTGCCGCGAAATGCCCCAATCCCTAAGTCGATAGTACGTTGCTCTTTTTCCAATCCCTTTTTTTTCAAGAAAATCGACTATCTTCGGAATTGCCTCTTTGTTGTCCATTCCATTAAAATCCATAGAGTTTACAAGGTACCCTTCGCCCTCGTAGGCGGCTTCCATTGTAGCTGGGTCAAGAGTCCTGTCGTAGGGCATAATAGTAATGACTATGGGAAGTCCATACTTTTTGGCAAACTCGAAATCCCTCTGATCGTGGGCCGGAACAGACATTATTGCACCGGTCCCGTACTCCATAAGTACAAAATTCCCAACAAATATAGGAACCCTCGCATTATTTAAAGGATTTATTGCATACCTTCCGGTAAAGACTCCTTCCTTCTCCGTAAGCCCTTCCAGCCTTTGGGACCTGCTTTGAATTTTCGTTCTTTCTATAAATGCTTTTACCTCTTTTTCGTACGGCGTCCCCTTAGGGAGCTCTTCGGAAAGCGGATGTTCCGGAGCTAGTACCATAAATGTAACTCCGAAAAGGGTGTCAGGTCTTGTGGTAAATATTTTTAAAGGTCTGCCATCTTCCAATATGAAATCGACCTCGGCTCCGTCACTTTTGCCTATCCAGTTTTTCTGCATCTGTCTTACCTTTTCAGGCCAGCCTTTGAGTTTGTCACAGAATTCGTATAGTTCATCGGCGTATTTTGTTATTGCAAAGAACCATTGGGTGAGTTCTCTCTGAATAACCTGCTCTCCACACCTCCAGCACCTTCCGTCGATTACTTGCTCGTTCGCTAGCACCGTTGTGCATTTTTCGCAGTAGTTAACGGGTGCCTTTTTCCGATAGGCGAGCCCCTTCTCATACATCTTGAGAAACATCCACTGTTCCCATTTGTAATATTCCACATCGCATGTGGTTATCTCCCTATCCCAGTCGTAACTAAAACCGAGCCTTTTTAACTGACTTTTCATGTACTCGATATTCTGATAAGTCCACTCCGCGGGATGTATACCGTGTTCCATCGCTGCGTTTTCCGCAGGCATTCCAAAAGCGTCCCATCCCATCGGATGGAGGACATTATATCCCTTCATCCACTTATATCTCGCAAGAACGTCCCCAATCGAGTAGTTTCTCACATGTCCCATATGGATCCTTCCAGATGGGTAAGGGAACATCTCGAGGAGGTAATACTTCGGTTTTTCACCGGTTTCCGTAGCCTTAAACAGCTTTTTCTCTTCCCAAATCCTCTGCCACTTTTTCTCAATCTCTTCATGGTCGTAATTTTTCATACAGAATCATCCTCCTCTATTTACGAGATTGCGAACTCTCAAACGAAGAGAATTGAGTTTAATAAAACCGGTTGCGTCTTTTTGGTCATACATTTTTCCCTTTTCAAAGGTTGCCAAGTCCTTTAAATACAGGGATTTTTCAGACTTTCTACCAACAACGTAGCAACCACCCTTATATAACTTTACCCTCACTATTCCCGTGACGCCCTTTTGAGAGCTCTCCACAAACTCTTTTATACACTCCATCTCGGGAGAAAACCAGAATCCATAGTAGATAAGCTCGGAAATTTTAGGGATGAGACTATCCCTTAGGTGCATGACTTCTCTATCCATAGTTATAGATTCTACTGCCCTATGGGCGATGTGGAGAATAGTACAACCGGGCGTCTCATAAACACCCCTAGATTTCATCCCAACAAAACGGTTTTCCACCACATCAGCCCTTCCCACTCCATTTTCTCCACCAACTTTGTTTAAAAATGAGACTATTTCATACGGAGACATCTTTTTTCCATCAATGGCTACTGGAGTCCCGTCCTCGAACGAAATCTCAAGGTAAGTGGGTCTATCCGGGGCCTTTTCAGGTGAATTTGTAAGAAGGAACATGTCTTCTTCCGGTTCGAGCCATGGATCTTCGAGGATGCCCCCTTCATAACTTATATGCATGAGATTTCTGTCTATGCTATACGGTTTCTCTTTGGTAACGCTTACTGGAATCTTGTTTTTTTTCGCGTATTCGATCAGCTCTTCTCTGGATGTGAAATCCCACTCTCTCCAAGGAGCTATGACTTTTATATCTGGCTCAAAGGCGTAATAAGTGAGCTCGAATCTCACTTGATCGTTTCCTTTTCCCGTCGCTCCGTGCGCAACAGCATCGGCATTCTCCATTCTGGCTATCTCGATCTGCCTTTTTGCTATAAGTGGCCTCGCAATAGAAGTACCCAAAAGGTACTGTCCCTCGTAAATAGCGGAGGCTTTTATGGCGAAGAATATAAAGTCTTTTGCGAACTCCTCCTTTAGGTCTTCTATGTACACCTTTTTTGCGCCTGTATTTAATGCTTTTTCCTTTATTTCTTGGAAGTCTTCCTCTTGGCCTATGTCCGCAACGTAAGCGATTACCTCGCAGTCGTACTTCTCTTTAAGCCAGTGAAGGATTACAGAAGTATCAAGACCGCCAGAATACGCAAGCACAACCTTTCTTATTCGATCCATGATTCCCTCCAAGCTTTAAGCCATAAGCCATTCAAGGAGAGACTTTTGGACGTGCAACCTATTTTCGGCTTGCGTAAAGATCGCCTCCTGAAATTTTTCAAATACCTCGTCCGTTATCTCCTCTCCCCTATGGGCTGGCAGGCAGTGTAGTACTATTGAATCGTCTTTTGCTCTTCTTAAGAGATTGTCGTCGATTCTAAAAGGCCTGAAGACCTCCTTTTTTCTCTCTGAATCCTTTTCCTGACCCATTGAAACCCACACATCAGTGTAAATTACGTCCGCTCCTTTCACCGCGTCCTCTGGATTCGTTGTCATGTCCAAAAGATTCGCCCTTTTTGCCCTCTTTGTTAATTCCTCATCAGGAAAAAAACCTTCAGGGCTTGCTAGGCTAAGTTTAAAACCAAAAAGAATGGAAGCCTCGATTAAAGAATTCGCTACGTTGTTACCGTCACCAATGTAACTTATCCGGAGTCGCCTTATATCTCCCTTTAGCTCCTCTATCGTAAATATATCTGATAAGATCTGACAGGGGTGATATTTGTCTGAAAGGCCGTTAATCACAGGGATAGTGGACCACCTCGCAAGCTCATCGACTGTTTCTTGACTATAGGTTCGAATCAGTATAGCACTTACGTATCTACTTAGTACGCGGCCTGTGTCTTTTAATGGTTCACCACGACTCATCTGTGTTTCGGAAACGTTTAGCGAGATAGCGTGTCCGCCCAATTCCCTCATGGCTACCTCAAAGGAAATCCTGGTTCTAGTTGATGCCTTCTCAAAAATCATGGCGAGAATCTTGTCCTCGAGTGTTTTGATGGGTACTCTTCTCTTCTTGTAGTCTTTTAATTCTTTAGCTCTTTCAAGGATCGATCTTGCCTCATCGATGGTTATATCGAGTAGCTTTGTGAAGTCTCTTTTCATTTTTCGCTAACCCCCTTTGGTTCTCGTACCTTCCCATAATCCGTTCTGCAATTTCCAAAAAAAGATCTATCTGTTCCTCCTCAACTATAAGGGGTGGAAGGATTCTAAGTACATTTCCCTGCGTACAGTTTATAAGTATCCCTTCCTCGAAGAAATCGCGCACCAATCTTTCACCGTCTCCCTCGATCTCTATCCCCCACATGAGCCCCAATCCTCGAATCTCTCTAATGACACCGAACCTCTCCTTTAAATTTGCAAGACCCTGCCCCAGGTAATCTCCAACTTTCTGGGCGTGAGTAAGGAGTCCTTCATCGAATATGGTGTTCAATGTCGCAAAAATTGCGCTTGCCGCCAGAGGATTACCCCCAAAAGTGGATGCATGCGTTCCGACCTCTAGTACCTCCATATATCTTTCCTTACCGACAAGGGCTCCACAGGGAAAACCATTTCCAAGCGCCTTTGCAAGGGTCATAAGATCTGGCTCTATCCCGTAGTGTTCGTAAGCAAAGAGCTTTCCGGTCCTGCCGATGCCAGTTTGGACCTCATCGACAATCAAAATGATATCGTTTTTCTCTGTGATTTCCCTTAAGAATTGCACGTAGTCGAAATCGGCAATACGAACACCCCCTTCACCTTGCACAAGCTCAATAATAACCGCACATACCCCTTCGTTTATCGCTTCCTCCAGTTTTTCCTTCGAGTTAAAAGGGACATGGATGAAACCGGGAAGGAGGGGCTCAAAACCCTCTTTCACCTTATTTTGACCTGTAGCAGAAAGGGTGGCGAGGGTCCTTCCGTGGAATGAATTCTCCATCGTTACTATCTTGAACCGTGAAGGACCGTATTTTTTGTAAGAATACCTCCGTGCTAATTTTATGGCCGCTTCGTTTGCCTCAGCGCCACTATTACAGAAAAAGACTTTATCGCCAAAAGAATGCTCGATAAGCATCTCCGCCGCCTTAACCTGCACGTCATTGTAAAAAAGATTCGAAATATGGGTTAGTTTTTCAAGCTGAGAGGCTATAGCACTTACCACACCTCTGTGGGTGTGTCCAAGGTTGCATACCGCGATACCGCTTATAAAATCTAAGTATCTCCTGCCAGTCAAATCCCACACCCAGCATCCCTCACCCCGTGTGACGACTATGGGAAACCTTTTGTAAGTATTTGCCAGTAGCTCATTAGCCTTGGAGATGATCTTGTCCTGCATCCCTTCTATTCTCCTGAGATTTGGGTTCCAATACCTGAATCCGTAAATATCTCAAGAAGCAAAGCATGCGGTACGTTTCCATTTATGATATGAACTTTACAAGTACCCTTCCTTAAAGCCTCTTTGGCACACTCTAATTTAGGAACCATGCCGCCTTTTACTATCCCTTTTTCTATTAATGTATCGATCTCTTCCACATTGAGAGCAGAAATGAGGTTCCCGGAAGCGTCCATGATCCCATCAACATCGGTAAGAAGAATGAGTTTTTCAGCTTTTAATGTTGCCGCAATCGAACCTGCGGCTGTGTCAGCATTTACGTTGTAAGTATGCCCATCTAGGCCATCCGCCAAAGGGGCTATAACAGGGATATATCCCATCTCATTTAAACTCTCAATCATCTCAGCGTTCACTGAGATGACTTCTCCGACAAAACCGAGTCTTTCGTCTTCCACTCTTTTTGCCAAAAGAAGCCTACCATCCTTACCAGAAAGACCTATCGCCCTCCCTCCCATCTCGTTTATGTATTTCACTATTTCCTTATTTATGCTTCCCGAAAGTACCATTTCGACGATCTCTAAGGTTTGCTTATCGGTTACCCTCAAGCCATCTATGAATGAACTCGATATTTTTAGCTCTTCAAGAAACTTAGTTATCTTTTTTCCTCCGCCGTGGACGATCACAGTCTTTATGCCCACGTGGTTCAAAAGCACGATGTCCCTTGCAAATTCCTTTCTTAAGGCCTCTTCCTCCATTGCAGCCCCGCCGTACTTTATGACAAAAGTCTTTCCGTGAAACTTAACTATGTAAGGTAACGCTTCAAGAAGTACTGCTATTTTCTCTTTCATCTACAAAATATACCTGCTTAGGTCTTCTTTTTCTAAGAACTCTGAAAGCCTCTCCCTTACGTACTCTTTAGTTATAACTACCTTTTGACCTTTCATCTCGGGCGCGTGAAAGGAGATATCCTCCAAGAGCTTTTCCATAACCGTGTATAACCTTCTTGCACCGATGTTCTCCGTCATTTCATTTATCTTTTGGGCTATCTCCGCTATCTCGTAGATCGCTTCCCTTTCGAACTCCAACTCAACTTCTTCGGTCTTTAAAAGTTCTTTATACTGTTTTATAAGGGCATTTTCAGGTTCTGTAAGGATTCTAAAGAAATCCTCCTTCGTCAAAGGGTCCAGATTTACCCTTATGGGGAACCTACCTTGAAGTTCAGGGATAAGGTCAGATGGTTTTGACATGTGGAATGCGCCTGCGGCAATAAAAAGGATGTGGTCAGTTTTTACCATCCCGTACTTTGTCGTAACGGTAGTTCCCTCAACGATAGGAAGTATATCCCTTTGAACTCCTTCCCTTGAAACGTCGGGTCCGTAAGTTTTGTCTCTTGTTGCTATCTTGTCTATCTCGTCAAGAAAGATTATTCCTGCCTGTTCCACTCTCTCTATCGCTTCCTTTGTCACCTTGTCCATATCTATTAGCTTTTTCGACTCTTCTTGCGTTAGATATTCGAGCGCTTCTTTAACCTTCATTTTGCGTTTTTTGGTCCTTTTAGGCAGGATGTTGCTGAAGATCTCCCTGAGTTGAGCATCAAACTCCTCAAGACCTTGAGCAGCAAAGATCTCAACAACAGGGATCGTACTCTCTGGTACGTCTATCTCAACAAACTTATCGTCCAGTTGGCCTGAGTGGAGTTTCTGCCTGAGTTTTTCCCTGGATTGACTGGTCAAAACCTGCTCTTCGGAAGTTTCTGATCTTCTTGGAAGAAGTAGGTCAAGAAGGCGTTCTTCGGCAAGCTGTCTTGCCTTCTCTCTTACTTTTTCCTGCTCCTCTTTTTTGACCATGTTCACAGCCAGTTCCGTAAGTTCCCGTATCATAGATTCCACGTCCCTTCCCACGTAACCTATCTCTGTGAATTTTGTCACCTCAACCTTCAAAAAAGGGGCATTTGCAAGCTTTGCGAGTCTTCTTGCTATCTCAGTCTTTCCAACTCCTGTTGGTCCTATCATTATTATATTTTTGGGCGCTACTTCATCGCGTAACTCCTTTGGTATCATCTGCCTACGCCACCTATTGCGTAAAGCAATTGAGACGGCCCTTTTTGCCTTTTCCTGGCCGACTATGTACCTATTGAGCTCCTCCATTATCTCTTTTGGTGTTAAAGTCTTCATAGAGGAATTTCCTCGATTATTATGTTGTCATTGGTGTATATGCATATCTCAGAAGCTATTCTCATAGCCTCTTTTACGATCTCTGATGCGCTAAGATCGGTGTGTCGTAAAAGAGCACGGGCAGCAGCTAAAGCGTAAGGTCCCCCTGAGCCTATTGCGGCAATTCCATCGTCTGGCTCTACTACGTCACCGTTTCCGCTTAGGATTAGTGTGTGTTCTCTGTCCGCAACGACAAGGAAGGCTTCGAGCCTCCTTAGGAGTCTATCAGTTCTCCAGTCCTTTGCCAGTTCAACAGAGGCCCTCATGAGATTACCCGCGTATTCCTCCATCTTTCTTTCGAACCTCTCGAGAAGTGTAAGAGCGTCCGCACTTGCCCCCGAAAACCCGGCAAGACACTTGTCTTTGTAAACTTTTCTAATCTTTTTTGCTTCCCGCTTCATTACATAATTGCTAAACGTTACTTGACCATCTCCACCCATTGCTACAGATCCTTTCCTTCTCACACAGAGGATGGTAGTCTGTTTTATCTTACTTTCTCGGGTGCGCCCTATCATATACCTCCATGAGCTTATCGATAGATACATGTGTGTACCTCTGAGTGGTAGAGAGCTTTGAATGGCCAAGAAGTTCTTGGATGAATCTCAGATCGGCTCCCCCATCCAGCATGTGGGTGGCAAAGGAGTGCCGGATGCTGTGTAATGCCAGGTTTTTATCTATGCCCGAGATCCGTTTTAACTTTTTCATTATGCTATGTAGTCCCCTGTAAGATAAACGCCTTCCGTATCTATTTACGAAGAGAGGATCATTATCCCTGTAAGGAAATATTTTAGCCCTCTCTTGTAAATACTCCACAATTGCTACTTTTGCTTTTTCCCCAAACGGAACTATCCTTTCTTTTCCACCTTTCCCTTTAACTTTAAGCCACATTCCCTCTAAATGGATATCCTCTACGTTCGTATTTAGAGCCTCCTGAGCCCTGATCCCCGTGGAGTATAAAAGTTCGAAGAGGGCCTTGTTCCTTTTCTGTAAGATCCCTTTATCGGGAATCGAATCGAGAAATTTGAAGATTTCATCGATCGTGAAAAATTTGGGAAGGAGTTTTTCAGGTCTCGGACTCTTTATGAGGAAGGTTGGATCTTCATCTATGTGTCCCTTTTTCTTCATAAACCTATAAAAGGATTTGATGGCCGAAATTTTTCTACACATAGAGGTCTTTCTTAAGGCCTTGTATTTTTCAATCAAGTAGGCCCTGATTGCGTGATGATCCTCTAAGCCATAATCTTTTCTGTCCAAGAAGAAAAGGAACTCTTCTATATCCCTTCTGTAAGCCTTAAGGGTATTTTGAGAGTAAGATTTCTCATATTCGAGGTAACTCAGAAAATCCTGTAAAAGAAGACGGAGATTCTTTTGAGACATGAGGCTTATTATTTTATAACTTTCTCGGCAATAATCAAGTGAATAAGAGCGCAGGGAAATCTGAGATAAAAAACTTGACATCCTCCAAGTGTGGGCGTATAGTTGATGTGGTAAAGTGTGGTATATGGTGTTAAATGTTTGAGGGTAGATACGAGTATAGTCTCGACGACAAAAACAGGGTGAGTATTCCTGCTAAGTTTAGGGAAGTACTCGCGCGTCACTACGATCTTAACCTTATCCTCACCAATCTCGATGGTTGCATAGTTGCATATCCAAAAAAAGAATGGGAAGCGATAAAAGAGAACATATCGAGGATCGGGAACCTCAAGAAAGAGGCAAGGACGTTTTTAAGATTCTACTTTTCAGGTGCGTGCGAGTGCCCAATCGACAGACTTGGGAGAATCCTTATTCCACAGTCCCTGAAATCGTACGCGAAAATAGAGAAACAGGTCGTCATAATAGGGATGAATAAGAAGATCGAGATATGGAGCAAGGAAAGATGGGATGAGCTAGTTCGAGAAGTTACGTCTAATTTCGAAAAGATCGTCGACATGGTCTCAGAACTCGGACTTTGATGGAAGATCTTTTCCATGTGCCAGTTCTCTTAGAGGAAGTTATCCAGGGGCTAATAAGTGAAAAGACGAGGATATTCGTTGATGCGACACTTGGATGTGGGGGGCATTCATACGAAATATTAAGGAGGTATAAGTTCGTAAAGATAATAGGGTTTGAGATCGATGAAGAGCAGATGGAATTGGCCAGAGAAAGGCTAAAACCTTTTTCTGGGAGGATAACGATTTTAAGAGAAAACTTCAGGAGTATTGACGTCATCTTAAGGAAAATCGGTATTGAGGAGGTCGATTCTGTCCTTTTCGATTTGGGGGTATCCTCTTATCAGCTGAGCTCAAAAAGGGGATTCAGCTTCTACGAAGATGAGTTTCTAGACATGAGGATGGATAAAAGAGGGGTTCTTACAGCCTTCGATATAGTGAACACTTATCCATTACGGAAACTTAAAGAGATTATAGAGAAGTACGGAGAGGAAAAAGAAGCATCTAGGATTGCAAAAGCGATAGTAGAGGCCAGAAGAGAAAGGAAAATCACTACCGCAAAAGAACTTGCTGAGATCATTATACACGCGAAAAGAAAGAAGGGGAAAATACATCCGGCTACTTTGACATTTCAGGCTCTGAGGATAGCAATTAACGAAGAACTCGATAACCTCAAAGCTGGACTTTGTCGCGCGACTGAAATTTTAAAAAAGGGGGGAAGGATTGGGGTCATATCTTTTCACTCTTTGGAGGACAGGATCGTCAAAGGATTCTTCAAGGACGAAAAATCTCTGAGGGTTTTAACAAAAAAACCGATCGTCCCAAAAAAGAAGGAAATACTCCAAAATCCAAGGTCGAGAAGCGCAAAACTAAGAATCGCAGAAAAGATCTAGGGGGGATTATGGGAGTTTTGGGGTCTAGAAAAAAACGGAAAAGAGTCAACCGTACCTTGATCATCTATTGGGTGTTGTCAGCACTTTTTTTCGTGATCTTTTCTTTGCTTAATAGCTTTTGTGGCTCACTCAAAGGAGAGCTAATAAGTAAACTTGAAATCGAAAAGAATCTTAGTTTCGAAAACGAGCAGTTACGGACAGAGATTGCCACAATTACTCGAGAACGTTTCCTGACTCTTGTTGCACAGGAAAGACTAGGATTAAAAAAGGCTAAAGAGGAAGACGTCTACGTTGTTAGATGAAAAAGAAAACGAACAGGAGAGCCCTATTCGTCTTCATAACGGTCACTCTCATATATTCGGTTTTGGGCTTTGACGTCCATAGGAAAATGGAACTAAAAAGGACAGAATCTGAAAAATTTAGGACTCCAACATCGGCCGAAATCCTTGAAACCCATAAAAGCCGACACCTGTCGTACTCAATTAGCGATAACCCTTTCAGTTTTGCATCGGTCCTCCTTCTCTGTGCGATATCCGAAGGAAAGATAGACAAAGACTATTTGATTTTGGTCGAAAGTGGTGATAATATGTCGTGTAAAAAGCCCTTAGAAATAATCGAGCATAAGGACAAAGAGGGTCTGAAAAGTCTTTTCCAACTTCTTGGAAAGACTTACCTTTTACGCTTTCTGGAAAAAGAGGGGATTGAAGTTCCAAAGAATTTGAATACTGAAGACATCCTTCTCGGAAAAGGGTACTTTATAACAAAAGAGAAGATAGCTGAACTTTATGAAAAATACGCAAGCGTTTTTTCGGCTGAAGAAGAAAGACACGTCGAAAAAAAGGAGGCTAATTCATCGGCCAAGCACTGGATAATGCCGGACCTAAGAGGCTATCCGATAAGAGAGGCCATATATCTTATAAACCAGTACACCACGAAGATAAAAGTTTTCGGGTTCGGAGAGGTTCAAGACCAAAGACCGCTCCCTTACGAAAAAGTGACTTCTGAGACTGAATGTGTCCTTTGGGGGACGCTCAATCGGCCATGAGACTTAAAGATTTGCTCGTCGAACTGGACATAGAAGAAGTTATAGGTTCTAAGGACATATGGGTAAACGGAATATCGAAGGACTCCCGTCTTGTAAGGGAGGGCTACCTTTTCTTCCTCACTAAGAAAAATGCGCCATATTTAGGCGAGGCAATAGCTTCCGGCGCAAAAGTAATCATAACGGACATGGACGGATACGTAAATGTTCCTTGTTTTGTTCGTGTAAAAAACGTGGAGAGATCGATAGGAGAAATTGCATCGAGATTTTTTAAAGAGCCGACAAAGAATATGTTTGTTTTAGGAATCACAGGGACGAATGGAAAGACAACAACCGCTTTCCTAATAGATCATGTCCTCTCTTCAGACTCAATAAAAACCGGTCTCATAGGCACCGTATTTCATAGATACGGCAATCGAATATTCAAATCGGAGAATACAACACCCGGAGCAATTGAACTTCAGACCATTTTTAACGAGATGAGGAAGGCCGAAATCACCCATGTGGTAATGGAAGTATCTTCGCATGCCCTTGACCAGAAGCGGGTTGAGGGTGTCCACTTCGATGTGTGTGTGTTTACCAACATTTCCCATGATCATTTAGACTACCACGGAAGTTTTTCAAACTATAGAGAGGCAAAAGCTCTCCTCTTTAATTACTACTTGAAAAGAAGCCTAAAACCAAGAAAGATTGCAATCTTAAATGGTGACGACCCGAATGTCTCCTATTTTATCACAGGCAATGGAATAGAAACCTACTTTTTTGGCTTAAAAAGGGGCACCCATACTCAAGTTTTGAGATACGAGCAGACGCTGGAAGGAATAGAGGCGGAAATCACAGTTTTAAAGGAAAAGTTGAAAGTCTCATCTAATCTTATCGGAAAGTTTAACCTTTACAATATCCTTGCTGCATCTTTGGCTCTTAAGGTTATTGGAATAGAAAGGACGAAGATAGAAAGGGGTCTTGAGGCTTTCCAAGGTGTGCCTGGGAGGTTGGAAAGAATAAAAAACTCTAAAGGCTATAAAATATTTGTTGACTACGCTCATACACCTCATGCACTAAAGGAGGTTCTAGAAACTCTATCGGAGTTAAAAAAGGGAAGGCTTATAGTTGTGTTCGGGTGCGGAGGTGACAGGGATAAAGAAAAAAGGCCAATCATGGGAAGAATTGCGACGACCATTGCTGATTTTTCCATCATAACTTCCGATAACCCGAGAAGTGAGGATCCATTGCTCATAATCGAAGAGATAAGGAAGGGTGCTATAAAAGATAACTATAAAATTATCGTTGACAGAAAAGAGGCCATTTACGAGGCGGTAAAACTTATGAACCCTGAAGATGTCTTATTGGTTGCAGGGAAAGGTCACGAAGACTACCAGATAGTGGGGGATAAAGTTCTCCATTTTAGTGATAGAGAAGTGATCGAGGAGGCCCTCCGTGTGGTACTATAAAGACATCATTTCGGCAACAGGTGGAAAACTCTACAGACTCAAACAAGAATCTTTCCCAGGAATATCGACTGATTCGAGAACGATAAAGGAAGGCGAACTCTTTATCCCTCTCAAAGGCAAAAGATTTGACGGCCACGATTTCATAAGAGATGCCATTGAGAAAAAAGGAGGAGGAACGCTTTGTGAAGAGAGTAAGGTAGCAAGGGTTAAAGACACAGAAGGAACAATAATTACCGTTCATGATACAAACAGAGCCTTTATTGACATTGCCCGTTTCAGAAGAAAGCTTTTGGATTCCACATTTGTCGCCATAACAGGAAGCTGTGGAAAGACCACAACCAAGGAAATCCTTGTGAACATAACTAAAAAGGCTTTCTCCATAGAATTTAACGAGAAGAATTACAATAACATCTTCGGTGTTTGCTCGAAGCTTATCTCGATTAAGCAAAGTCCAAAAGTAGGGGTTTTCGAATTAGGAACAAATTTTCCGGGTGAGATAAGAACACTCACAGAGATAGTAGAACCTGATGTCTCAGTAATCACGAACGTGAACCCAGCTCACCTTGAAGGTTTAGGTAGTATAGAAGGGATCCTTAACGAGAAACTGGACATTTTTAGATACACGAAAGACGGTGGAACGATTCTCGTAAACAGAGACGATAAGCTTCTGACGAATTATAAAGATGAGAAAAAACGGACACTCTATTTCGGAATAAAAAATCCTGGACATTTTTCCTTGACGGTGGAAAAAGATTTGGGCTGGCAAGGCTATAAGGTTACGTTAGACTTTATGGGAGAAAAAATACGTACTAAAACTAGACTCATAGGCTTCCATAACCTTTACAATGTTCTTATTGCATCCTTAGTCGCCTTCATCCTTGGCGTAGGGCAAGATAAGATAGCAGAGGGTGTTGAAGAATTTGAACCTTATCCTATGCGGATGTGTCCTAAAAGATCGAAGAGAGGCTACACCGTTATTGATGATACCTACAATGCGAATCCTGCTTCCATGTACGAAGCCGTAAAAACCTTAAGTTTACTCCCGTGCGAAGGAAAAAAGATTCTTGTTCTCGGAGACATGAACGAACTCGGAGAATACTCATCTTACTATCACAGGGAGCTTGGAAGGCACATAAAGAGTATGAACTTTGACTGTGTTTTTTTGTTCGGTGAGAAGATTTACGACGCTTATTTTGAGGCCCAAAAAGAAAACGTTTTTTACTTTGAAGATATACAAGGCTTACTTGAGAAGCTTACCTCAGTACTCAAGGAAGGAGATTGCGTACTAATTAAAGGTTCTAGAGCCTTGAACATGGACAAGATTGTTGAGGAGATTATCTGATGCTCTTTCAAATCCTCTACGGTCTACACGACTCAATATCAGCTTTTAATGTCTTTAGATACATAACCTTCAGAACTTTCCTTTCGATTATGACAGCTCTCGTAATAAGCTTCATTCTCACCCCTTACCTCATAAAGAAGTTCAATCACTGGCGTATTAAAAGCGGAAAACGGGAAGACGTTCCTGAAAGGCATATGGTAAAAAGGGATACTCCAACGATGGGAGGGCTCGCTATCCTTCTTTCTACCATCATTCCGACAATTCTTTGGGCGGATTTGAGAAATAAACTCGTTTGGATAGTCATTTTGGCGCTTTTACTTTTCGGAGGAATAGGCTTCATCGATGACTTGATGAAGCTTAAAAACCCGGTTGGTAAAGGAATAAGGGGAAACACCAAATTTCTCTTACAGTGCCTTATAGCTGTGGCATTAAGCCTTTACATATACTACGGAATCGATTTCAACACCCGTCTTTCTTTACCATTCTTTAAAACCATAACACCCGATCTTGGCCTTTTTTACATTCTCCTTTCGGTTTTTATAATTGTTGGGGCTTCGAATAGTGTCAATTTAACGGATGGTCTCGACGGACTCGCCATAGGACCGGTCCTTATTGTTTGCGGAACATTTATGCTTTTTGCTTATCTAGCAGGCCACGTAAAATTTGCCCAATACCTTCAGATCTTTTATGTGAGAGGAGCTGGGGAGCTTACGATCCTCTGTGGAGCGATGCTAGGTGCCGGAATTGGATTCTTGTGGTATAACGCACACCCTGCGGAACTCTTCATGGGAGATACGGGTTCACTCTCGTTGGGAGCGGCCTTAGGGGTTATAGCCATACTGATCAAGCAGGAAATACTCCTTGTGATTGCAGGTGGGATTTTTGTTATGGAGACACTCTCGGTGATAATCCAGGTGATTTCATATAAGTGGAAAAAGAAGAGGATTTTTAGGATGGCACCGATCCACCACCATTTCGAACTAAAAGGTTGGAGTGAAGAGAAGATAGTTGTGAGATTCTGGATAATCTCAATTATTCTTGCCCTTATAGCTTTGAGTACGCTGAAACTGAGATGAGAAGTAGAAAGCTACCAGAAAAAGTTCTCGTTGTCGGGTTGGGAAGAACAGGGGTGGCCCTTGTTCGATTTCTCGCCATGCAAGGAGTGAGAGTTACGGTAACAGACATAAAGAGCGAAAAAGAGCTCGAATCTGAGTTAGAAAAGCTAAAAAATTTTAATTTTCGCGCACACCTAGGTGGTCACAAAATTGAAGACTTCCTTGAAAACGATCTCGTGATTGTAAGCCCTGGTGTTGACCTAAAAACACCCGTCATAAAAGAGGCTAAACAGAAAGGAGCAAAAATAACCGGTGAGCTTGAGTTTTCCTTTGGATTTATAAAAGAGCCGATAATAGCTATCACAGGAACAAACGGAAAGACCACAGTTACGACTCTTATTGGGGAAATCTTTACAGAAGAATATAAAGACGTATTCGTGGGTGGCAATATCGGGAACCCTTTGATCGAATACGTGGCGGGAAAAAAAGTCGCTAAGTTCATCGTACTTGAAGTTAGCAGTTTTCAGCTTGAGACCATAGAAAGCTTTCGACCGCAGTGCAGTGTGCTCCTCAATATCACAGAAGACCACCTCGATCGATACGCCAGTTTTTCTGATTATGTAAATGCGAAGCTTCGTATATTTGAAAACCAAAAGGAAGAAGACTTGGCAGTTCTAAACAAGGCTTTGGATTTGAAAGTAAGACCAAGGGCCAGAACCTATCTTTTTTCATCGAAGGATCTTCTTGCGCAGGGTGCCTACCTTGAAAGAGATGAGATCGTAATAAAAATTAATGGGACGGAGGAGAGATATCCTAGGTCCATTTCTCCGCTTTTTGGGGTTCACAACACTGAAAACATTATGGCATCTGTGCTTGTTGCTCACCTTTATGGCATAAAAAGAGAGACGGTGGAAAAGTGTCTTTCGAGATTTAAAGGACTTCCCCACAGAACAGAACTTGTCCGGGAAATAAACGGAGTGATCTTCATCAATGACTCAAAGGCAACGAACGTGGATGCTACAAAGAGGGCTCTGGAAGGGATTCAAAGACCTGTTATCCTTATTGCCGGCGGAAAGGACAAGATGGGAAGTTACACTCCCATTCTTTCCGAAAAGGAAAAGATAAAGGCAATTGTGCTATTCGGAGAAGCTAAAAAAAGGATCCTAGATGAAATTGGCCATGCTATAACGTGTTTACTGGAGAAAGATCTCGAATCTTCGGTTAAAAAAGCTTACTCATTGGCAAAAAGCGGAGATGTGATTCTTTTCTCTCCCATGTGCAGCAGTTTTGACATGTTCAGAGACTACGTTGATAGGGGAAATAGATTTAAAGAGATAGTTTCTGCCTTATGATGAAAAAAGTTCTTTTGATCATACTAAGCGCGTTTTTGCTTTATGGATACTTAGGCCAGATAAACCTCAAGAGTCTTTTGACTATCCTTTCTGGGTCCTTGTTTACGTTATTTGTGAGTAAATTGAGATTGAAATACCTTTACTTTGCAAAATACGTAGTAGTGGCACTAAGTCTATTGATGAGCCTAGTTTTACCTTTTTTTCCCAATCTTTTTGAGGTTCCAATAGTACCCCATGCGGTGGCAACGATTTCTGTCTGCTCGATTCTTCTTTTTTTGGGGTGTTGTTTTATGGATGAAAGGGGAATTTTGAAATCGTGCCTTCCGCTAATCGTAGTTTATCTGAGTTCCGCAGTAAACCTCTTCAGTGTGGGCAAGCTGCCGCTTATAAAACCTCTGTGTCTTGCGGGGATTGCCTATTTTTATACTCTGGGAAGCACAAAAAGACTCGCGTGTCTCATTCTATTTGCCGTTTTTTTAGGGATTTTTCTTTGGATGGGGGACTTCAACGTTTTTGGGGAAAGGCCGAGCCTTTCTCAGTCTCAAAAGGTTTTTCTCTTTTTTGCCTCTTTCTGTCTTTTTAGTCTGAGCTTTTTCCTTTTTGTAAGGACTAAGGATGAGAATCCCGCAATCTTACTTTTCTTTTTTGGAATGCTTTCTGTTGTTTTTGACGTGATTCTTTTGACCGGTCTTGGTTTTGGATGCGGGCTTTTCAAGGAAAAAAATATTTTGGCTACGATTCTCATAATTAGTGCTGGACCAATTATGAAAAGAGAAACGGAGCTTATATGAAAGTGATAATTGCCGCGGGTGGAACGGGCGGTCACATATATCCGGGTATATCTATAGCTGAAAAACTAAAAGAGAAAGGTGCTGAGGTACTTTTTCTTGGCACAGACAAGGGAATGGAAGCGAACATAGTTCCGAAATACGGTTTCAGATTAGTTACAATAAGGACCGGTCAGTTCGCGGGAAAAAATTTAGGTACAAAAGCAAAAACGCTAACAAAGGTCTTAATGGGGATCCTAGACTGCCTTCGGATAGTAAAAAAAGAGAAGGCTAATGCCATACTAGGAATGGGTGGATTTGTTTCCTTTCCTTGTATATTGGCGGGCAAACTCGTAGGGGTAGATTGCTTTTTGCACGAGCAGAACCTCACTCTAGGGCTTGCAAACCGAATCCTTTATAGAGGCGTAAAAAAGATATTTTTGAGCTTTGAAGAAACAGCAAAGCTATATAGTATAAGGAACTACAAGTATACCGGCAATCCTGTAAGAAAAGTTATAAAGAAAGCCACACACAAAAAGCCTAACGGAAAGTTTCGAATACTGGTATTTGGAGGAAGTAGAGGAGCAAAAAGGATAAATCAGGCCATGGTGGAGCTTCTTCCCCTCATTGATGATAGAGATCTATTCGCGATCTATCATCAGACTGGTAGTGAGGACTTAGAATGGGTGAGGGAGGCTTACTTAAAAAATTCAATCTCAGGGGAAATCTTTTCTTTCACAGAAGAAATGGGATATTATTTGGGTCTTTCCGACCTTGTCATTTCGAGAGCGGGTTCGAGTACCATATTTGAGCTTGCCTGTACTAAGAAACCCGCTATTTTGGTTCCCTATCCCTATTCTGCCGGTAAGCACCAGCTAAAGAACGCGCTTTACGTTGAAAGATTGGGTGCTGCCTACGTTATTGCGGACGGTGAGCTTTCAGGGGAGGTGCTTTACAGGAAGCTTATGGAGCTTTCGAGAAATCCAGACATCCTAAAAGCCATGGGAGAGAGAATGGGACAGATTTATGTAGATGACGCGGAAGAAAGGATTGCTAATGAGATTCTAGGTTTAGGGTCATGAAATTCGAAAACCAAACATTTCATAAGGTGAAAAAGATTCACTTCGTTGGAATAGGCGGAATCGGTATGAGCGGGTTAGCTGAGGTTCTTATAAACCTTGGCTACTCGGTTTCAGGATCCGATATTAAAGCTTCCGAGCTCACAGAAAGACTAAAAATGCTTGGAGCAAAGATAAGTTATGGCCATAGTAAAGAAAATGTAAAAGATGTGGACGTTGTTGTTGTTTCTTCGGCTGTAGGGCCGGACAATCCGGAGATTCAAATGGCAAAGGAGTTATCCATCCCAGTTATTCCTAGAGCTGAGATGCTCGCCGAACTTATGAGAATGAAGTTTGGAATTGCTGTTTGTGGAGCTCACGGGAAGACCACGACCACTTCTCTTATTGCAACGATACTTAATCACGCAGGATATGATCCGACCTGCGTCATAGGAGGGAAATTGAAAAGCATAGGTTCCAATGCAAGACTCGGAACGGGAAGGTTTCTGGTTGCGGAGGCCGACGAAAGTGATGGCTCATTTTTGCTCCTTTCGCCAGTCGTAGCTGTTGCTACAAACATAGACCTCGAACATCTTGACTATTACAGCGGCATAGAGGAGATAAAAAAGGCTTTTGAAAATTTCCTCAACAAGGTTCCATTTTTCGGTCTAGATGTCATATGCATCGATAATATCCATCTGCGAAGTTTACTTTCAAATCTCAAAAGGAAGTATGTAACGTATGGGCTTTCAAATTGTGCGGATGTCAAAGCAGAAAAGATAGTGATGGATGGTTTTAACACAGACTTCTCAGTCATAGTAAAAGGAGAACCCATAGGCAGGGTGAGACTTTCTATGCCCGGAGTCCATAATGTTGTAAATAGTCTTGCCGCCATAGCCACATGTCTGGAACTCGATATCCCTTTCAAAACAATAAAAGAAGCTCTGGAGAACTTTCAGGGGATTCAAAGAAGGATGGAAATAAGGTTCAGTGGAAAGATCGTGCTCATTGATGATTATGGCCATCACCCGACTGAGATACGGGCTACGATAAGTACATTAAGGCAAATATGTAAAGGAAGGATAATAGTTGCCTTCCAACCACACAGATACACGAGAACGAAAGCCTTAATGAAGGAGTTTTCAACCTCCTTTGAGGGCGTTGATATTCTCTTAGTCACTGAGATCTACGCCGCATCAGAACCAAAGATAGAGGGCGTTTCTGGAAGAGCTTTGGCGGAAAGTATAAAGGCGAATACTAAAGCAGAGGTTTATTACGTTGAAACACTGGATGAGGTTACAGAAAAAATACTCGGATTCGTAAGAGACGGTGACCTTGTTCTCACATTAGGAGCAGGAGACATATATAAGGTGGCAGATAGACTCAAAGAGATATGGTCTGGAATATAAAAGGCACGGTAATAGAAAATGCGAAAATGAGCAAGTACACTTCCATGCGAGTCGGCGGTCCGGTAAGGTACCTTATATACCCATCCGATTTTCAAGATCTTATTGAAGTGTTGAAAATTTTAAACGGAGAAGGGATCGAGTGGCGCATTCTTGGGAACGGAACTAACGTGATAGTGAGTGACAAAGGACTACAAGGAGCCATAATAAGACTTACTCGGATTAGACGTTTATCGATCAGAAGAAACGGAGATAACATAAAGGTCTTTGTTTCTTCCGGCTACCAACTTAAGGACCTGATCTTAAAGATGGCCAGTCTGAATCTTAGTGGAATCGAAAGACTCTATTCGATCCCTGGGACAGTGGGTGGGGCGATAAAGATGAACGCAGGAAGTTTTGGGGTTTCCATTTCTGACGCTATCGTGAGTGTCACGTGTATGTCAGCTTCGGGTGAGATCTTTAAGCTTAGTAAAAGGAACCTCAATTTTTCGTACAGGTATTCATCGATTCCTTCAAAAACTTTAATAATCGAGGCTGAGATAAGCCTCAAATACGGAGACAGGCAAAGAATAATTGGAGTAATTGATGAGGTTTTAAGCGAACGAATAAAGAGGCATCCAATGGATATGCCATCTTCAGGGTCTATTTTTAAAGCAGTCCGTGGGATACCCGCGTGGACGTACATTGAAAAGGCCAATCTTAAGGGGCTTAGGGTAGGAGATGCCTGTGTGTCTACAAAGCATGCCAATTTCATAGTGAATCTGGGAAGGGCTAAGGCATATGAGGTAAAGTCCTTGATCGAAAAGATAAAAAAAGAGGTTTACGAAAAAGAAGGGGTTGAATTAGAAGAGGAAGTAGAATTTTGGGGATTCGATGATTGAAATGAAAAGAAAGAAAATAGGTGTGCTTATGGGTGGTAGGTCTTCTGAGAGGGAAATCTCCCTAAGAAGCGGGAAAGCCATCGATTCTGCCCTAAAAATGAAAGGATATAAAAGTGAACCGATCGATGTGGACAAAAGCCTTCCCCAAAAACTACTTGAAAAAGGAATAGAGGTCGCATACATAGCCCTCCACGGAAGATGGGGAGAAGATGGAACGGTCCAGGGCCTGCTAGAGATTATGGGAATCCCGTACACAGGTTCTGGAGTACTGGGTTCTTCCATATCCATGGATAAAACTATAATGAAGAGGTTACTCGAAGCCATAAGGGTGCCGACACCTGCTTACAAGATAGTAAGGATGAATGAAGAGTGCGAATTTTTCGTTCCGTGCGTAGTGAAACCCGCTAACGAGGGTTCAACCGTGGGCGTATCCTTCGTTTTTGATGAGAAGGACTTAGAAAGAGCAAAAAAAACCGCATTTATGTACGATAGGAAGATCCTCATCGAAGAGTACGTTTCGGGAGATGAAATCACAATTGGCATAGTAAACGGAAAGACACTTCCCTCAATCAGGATAAAACCGAAATCAGGATTTTACAGTTACGAGGCCAAATATACTCCTGGGATGACAGAATACATTATTCCTTCAGGAATGCCAAAAGATGTGGAAGATAAAGCCTATGAGTACGCTTTGAAGATATACGATATTTTTGAACTTTCCGGGTGCGTGAGAATAGACATGATCGTAAAGGGTGACACTCCTTACGTAATTGACGTGAACACATGCCCAGGAATGACAGAAACTTCGCTCGTTCCAAAGGCGTGGAGACATCTTGGTGGTACATTTGAAGATCTGGTGGAAGAAGTACTTTTAGCGGCTTCCTTGAAGCTATGAGAAAGATGGTCTATATTTCGTTTTTTATTGCGGTTTCTCTAATCTCATTTCCTGTGGTCTTTACATTGTTTATCAAAGAGGAACCTATCTTAAGGCTCAAAGGGATAAAGGTCTCAGGATGTGACCAAATAAAGGAGGAAGAGATAATCTCGCTTGTCCTTCCGAAATTGGGTAAAAGTATCCTAAACCTTGACACCCAAACCATAAGAAAAGCACTTATGGCCCATCCTTACGTGGCGGAAGTTAAAGTGAAGAGGGTTTATCCTTTCTACTTACACATTGCGATAAGAGAAAAATCGCCCACAGCGCTTTGGGCTAAACCCGACGGAACCGTAAAAATCGTCGATGAGGAGGGTAGACCATTTAGGGATCTTATGCTCAGAGAAAAGAGCAAGCTTCCACTAATACACGCGGAGAATGAGGAAAATTTAAAAGAAGGGTTAATCCTTCTTAAGGGATGGGTAGCCCAAAACATCGTAAAATCCGATTTTATAGCTGAACTTGTCTATTCTCGGAAAGCTGTCCGGGTTGTAACAACAGATAGCGTTGAGATTCTGCTAGGGCGAGAGGATTTTGAAAAAAGGTTAAAGAAGGCGCTTAAAGTCATGGAAGATGCGAAAAGAAGAGGTGTCCTTATAAAATGCATAGATGCTCGTTTTGAAAAAGGGGCGATCATCCGGGAAAGAGGGGAGGGATGATGGTTAGGGAAGACGATGTGATTGTGGGTGTGGATATCGGTACAACTAAGATATGCGTCATTGTATCCAAAGTCTCAGACGAAAAACTCAACATAGTAGGTATCGGTTCCCACCCATCATCCGGTTTGAGGAAGGGGGTTGTAGTCAACATGGACAGCACCATAAACTCGATTAAGAAAGCGGTACATGAAGCCGAACTTATGGCCGGAATAAAAATAACCCATTGTGTCGCATCGATAGGTGGATCGCACATAAAGAGTTTCAACAGCAACGGGGTTGTTGCAATAAGAGACAAGGAGGTGCGAGAGGATGACATAGTGAGGGCTATAGATGCCGCAAAAGCAGTAGCTATCCCGGCTGACAGACAGATCCTCCACGTGATTCCTCAAGAGTACATTGTGGACGATCAAGATGGAATAAAAGACCCCCTAGGCATACAAGGGGTAAGGTTGGAGGTGAAAGTACATATCATAACGGGAAGTGTGTCAGCGGTCCAGAATGTACTTAAATGTTTGAGAGTGGCAGGACTGGAAGTGGAAGATATAATTCTCGGTCAACTTGCATCATCGGAAGCAACTTTGAGTCCGGAGGAGAAGGAGATAGGAGTAGCCCTAATAGACATCGGTGGGGGAACTAGCGATATCGCCATATTCGCAAATGGTAGTATCCGTTACACATCCATAATCCCATTTGGAGGGAGCAACATAACAAACGACATAGCGATAGGATTAAGAACACCCCTAGAAGAGGCTGAAAAGATAAAGAAAAAATACGGTTGTGCTTTTTCAGCTCTTGTGGGAACTAATGAGACGATTGAAGTTCCAAGTGTGGGCGGAAGAAAACCGAGAGTTCTTATGAGGAAGACCTTGGCCGACATAATAGAACCAAGAGTGGAAGAAATAGGTCGAATGATTTACGAAGAGATTAAAAAATCAGGCACCGAGAAAGTACTCGCCTCTGGTGCTGTCCTTACAGGTGGGACTTCTAATCTGGAAGGGATCGCCGAGCTTTTTGAAAACGTCTTTAATGATATGCCAGTGAGGATAGGCTATCCACAGGGGGTAGGTGGTCTCGTGGATGTGATAAATAATCCAATCTATTCCACAGGAGTTGGGCTTGTACTTTACGGATATAGGCAGCTTTTATCAAAGGGCAAAAAAAGAAAGAGTGGCCCAAGATACCTCATGGAAACGAAAAACATCCTAAGTCGAATGAAGAGATGGTTTATAGAAACATTTTAAAGGAGGAGAGAGAATGGGCAAGGCCTTTTATCTAGATGAGAGTCACGGTTTCTCTGCGAATTTGAAAGTAGTTGGGGTAGGAGGCGGAGGCTGTAATGCCTTAAACAACATGGTGGAGGCTAAAATCAAGGGGGTAGAGTTCATCGCTGTAAATACCGATCTTAAGTCATTGAGTCTCTGTAAGGCCCCTATAAAGATCCAGATCGGCTCTAAACTTACGAGAGGACTCGGTGCTGGTGCTGACCCGGAAGTCGGCAGGAAGGCGGCACTTGAAGACATAGACACAATCACGGAGCATCTAAAAGGTGCTGATATGATTTTTATAACCTGCGGTCTCGGTGGAGGTACGGGGACAGGGGCTTCTCCTGTGATAGCGGAAGTGGCCAAAGAGCTTGGCGCTCTTACAGTCGCAATAGTGACGAAGCCATTCGCATTTGAGGGACAGATAAGAATGCAACAGGCTGAAAAAGGTGTGATAGAGCTAAAACAGAGGGTTGATTCGCTTATAACTATTCCGAATCAGAGGCTTATGGCCATAGGAGGAAAGCATATGTCGATAATACAGGCCTTCTATAAGGCCGATGAGGTTCTCATGAACGCAGTACGCAGCATCTCAGATCTCATAGTAGGTTCGGGACATATAGTTGTGGATTTTGCAGATGTAAGGACCATAATGTCAGAAAAGGGAATGGCAATTATGGGGGTTGGAGAGGCGCAGGGGGAGAACAGGGCAAAAGAAGCGGCTCAAAAAGCGATTTACAGTCCATTACTAGAAGACATATCGATTAATGGGGCCCGAGGTGTCCTTATAAACATAACTGGAAGCAAGGACATGACGCTCTACGAAATAAACGAAGCTTCTTCCATGATCCAGGAACAGGCACATCCAGAAGCAAAGGTGATTTGGGGTCTTGTCTTCGATGATAGTATGGAGGACAGAATAAGAATAACAGTCATTGCCACCGGATTTGAAGAGAAAATGCAAGTAAAAGACGAACTGAAAGAAAAGATAAAGCATGCCGTACTCTTTAACCAGGACGATCTACCCCCTTTTATTAGGAAAAACGTGAGGGTAAACTATCCGGAGATAAAAAAGAAAACGAAGATTACCGATTTTACTGATGAAACCTACGATATACCGACTTTTATGAGAAAGCAGGCTGACTGATACTCATCGAACTGGAAGTGGAGGAGAGTGGGTTAATCTTAAAAAAATGGAGGGCAAAAGTCCCAGTATGTGTGGTGTACCCGGATTCGTATTTTACTGGGATGTCGAACCTCGCAATACATGCCCTTTATGAGACCCTTAACAATTTCGATGAGGTTGTATGTGAAAGGGCTTTTTTCGAAAAAAAAGGAGATATTCTCTCGGTCGAGACCAAACGGAAACTTAACTCTTTCGAAATACTCTTTTTCAGTATCTCTTACGAACTGAACTACATAAACATCGTATCAATCCTTAAGGATTCTGGGATCTCTTTGAGAAGGAAAGAGAGAAAAGAAGATGAACCGATAATCGTCGGAGGAGGCATCACAATTATTGCGAATCCTGAGCCTGTAAGCGATTTTTTCGATCTCTTTATCCTTGGAGATGTGGAAGCCACAATCGTTGAATTTATGGATCTCTACCTAAAAGTGAGGGGTAAAAAAAGAAAGACAATTATAGAGGAGCTTTCGTCCTTTCCATGGGTTTACAATCCGTCATCCCTTGACGTTAAATATGCAAAAGATGGCACGATTGATTCTTTCACCCCCCATGGTTTTAGAATTCAAGTCAAATACCACCGAGGAGTCGACCTTGCTCATTCTGCAATAGTATCTGACAGTACTGAATTCGCAGAGATGTACATGATTGAAGGTACGCGCGGATGCCCATCCCGGTGCAGGTTCTGCCTCATGGGCAACGTGTATAGATTCAGGGCTGACAAAAATGTAGCTCTTCTAGCTAGTAAGCAAAAGTTTAAAGACATAGGAATAATAGGAGGGGGATTGTCTTTTCTTCCTGATCTTTCATCGATGATTTCCCAACTTAAAGCCCAGGGCAAGAAGGTGCATCTACCCTCTCTGCGAATCGACAAAGTAGCAAAAGACGTTATCGAGAACATAAAGGACGACGTAAAAACCCTAACTTTCGGACTTGAGGCTGGATCATACAGTCTTAGGAAGGCCTTAGGAAAGCCTCTTTCCGACGAAGAGATATTGAAAAGAGTTGAAGAGATTCTGGAAATTGGAAATTTCAACTTAAAACTCTACTTTATGATCGGTCTTCCGGGAGAAAAGAAAGAGGACATTGAGGCTATCTTTGATCTTGTAAAGAGAGTCAAGCACACCATGGTAAAAAAGATGGCACCTAAAAAATCCATAAGTAAGCTTACGGTCCACATAAGCCCTTTCGTACCAAAGGCGAAAACCCCGCTCCAATGGGCTGAGATGGAAACCGTAGATTCATTAGAAGAGAAGATAAGGTGGTTAAAGAAGAAATTAGGCAAGCTCGGGGGGACTTTCTTTACCCATGAGTCCGTAAAGTATAGCTTTATACAAGGGGTCTTTGCGAGAGGCGATAGAAGAGTTAATTCCATAATAACTAGACTCGCCGAAGGCGAAAGCCTAAGGAAAATTATAGTAGAAAGTGCCATAAATCCGCTCTTTTACACCTCCCGAAGAAGGAAAAAGGAAGAAATCTTTCCTTGGGATTTCATAGATACGGGACAGCCGAAGGAAGAACTTTATAAGGAGTATGAACTCTACTTTGAGATGTTGAAGGAAACATAGAAATAGGTGTAATCTTTTTTTGTGAGGAACTGGGTTCCGGAGCTAAATAAAAAAGATTTAAAGTTCATTTCCGAAACACTCTCCTTACCCGAGCATTACGTCGCAAAGGAAGAAAATCTGGAAGAGTTACTTGCGGATGAAAGCCTTTTTAGAAGGGTTATGAACGAAGACGAGACTTTTGTCCGAATCTCGCCGTTTTTGTTCTTCAAGATCTTGATCAAAAGGGCACACAGGGAACTCAGATGGGAGAGTTACACTTTGGAGAAACACGGAATGTACAGCGTATATGTGTTCGATACAGACGTCCTCTCCGGGATTTTAGACAGGAAAGAAATACGCGACTACCTTGCGGTCCTTCTCGCCTCCTTTTCTAAAGTAAAGTCCTTTGTACTTTACCTAATAGTCAAAAAAAAGGTCTACAAGTTCAAACAGAGCGGATTAGATGTTGAGGCTTTAGAGGAAGAATTGAACTTCCTCGAGGAGGAAAAGAGGTTTCCGTTACTTAGAAGGATAGCAGACACAATCCTATTCTTATGCGGAATCTTTCCGGATTACGTCCGAAAAATGGCAGAATCACAATCGAAGATCAAAAAGAAAACTGTAAGCGAACTCATAAAGGAATTTGAAGAGAAAGGCGCCCTTTATTACCATTTAGCAGCGATGCACGAGGATGCAAAGAAGGTCGGATTGAGTGATGTGCTGTACACCTTCGGTCAAAATTTTTCCCTCCTAAAAAAGCCCCTTAATCTCATAGAAAAAAAGTATTTAGCCTTCAGAAAAGAAAAGATATTCTAAAAGTTGGACTTAGGTAGGACGAAAAAAATTTCTTTTACTTTTTCCGCATTATGTGTACAATTTCTTAAGGAGGAAGCATATGGAAGCTAAATTCACCAAAGAAGAACTCTTGGAAAAGGCAAAAAAACCGGCAAGGGATGCCCTAAGGCTCCATCCGGTATATAAAGGAAAGTTGGAAGTTGTGCCCAAGTGTGCTATCCGTAGTCTTAAGGATTTCGCCATATGGTACACACCTGGAGTTGCAGAACCTTGCAAAGAGATCTCTAAAGACCCTGACAAGGTATTTGAGCATACAAACAAGGGAAATACCGTGGCTGTGATTAGCGACGGTACAAGGGTACTGGGTCTGGGAGATATTGGTCCACTTGCCGCGTTACCTGTTATGGAGGGAAAAGCGATCCTCTTTAAGTACCTCGGTGGTGTAGATGCCTTCCCTTTATGTCTCGATACCAAAGATCCCGAAGAGTTTATAAGAACTGTAAAACTTGTTAGCCCGGCCTTTGGCGGAATAAACTTAGAGGATATAGAAAATCCCAAATGCTTTTACATACTTGAGAAGCTAAGAGAAGAGTCCCCTATTCCTGTCTGGCACGATGATCAACAGGGGACGGCTCTAGTCACGCTTGCAGGGCTCATAAACGCACTCAAAATCGTAAAAAAAAGGCTAGAGGATGTAAAGATAACCCTTGTTGGCTTTGGTGCCGCTAACGTGTGTATAGCAAAGATACTATTAAAGGCCGGTGTAAATCCACAAAAAATGATAATAGTCGATAGTAAAGGGATTCTGAATAGAAAAAGGGACGATATAAAAACGGCCCACAAAGAGAAGTTGGAATTTTCAAAGATAACAAATGCAGAAAATAGGGATGGTGGAATAGAGGAGGCCCTCGTCGGACAGGATGTTCTTATTGCCCTTTCCACTCCTGGTCCAGACGTAATTCAAAAGTCTTGGATAAGTAAGATGGCTGACAACGCTATTGCCTTTTTATGCGCAAACCCAATACCAGAGATGTGGCCATGGGATGCTAAAGAAGCAGGTGCAAGGATAGTTGCAACGGGTAGAAGCGACTTTCCCAACCAAGTTAACAACTCTTTGGGGTTTCCGGCCGTATTCCGAGGTGCTCTTGATGTGAGAGCGAGAACGATAACGGACGAAATGTGCATAGCCGCGGCATATGAGCTTGCAAAATGTGCAGAGGACAAAGGTATCCACGAAGATTATCTTTTGCCCACTATGGAGGAATGGGAAGTATTTCCGAGAGTGGCGGTAGCCGTGGCAAAGAAGGCTATTGAGCAGAAGGTGGCAAAGCTCTCATTCTCGGAGAATGAGCTTTACAAAATGGCGGAGGAGAAGATAAAAAGAGCAAGGGAAGAGGTCGAAGTTTTAATGGAAAAAGGAATTATAAAGATATACGAGGAGTGAGAATGAGAGAGGTGGATGTCAGTCTTATTACAGAAACCCTTGAGAACCTCTTTATAGAGGCAAACCTGAAACTTTCTTCCGAACACATACTGGCACTCAGAGATGCGATTATGAACGAAGAGTCGGAGATAGGCAAAGAGGTCATAGAATCTTTGCTTAAAAATGCGGAGATTGCAGAAATAGAGGGAATCCCCATATGCCAGGATACGGGACTTGCATGTGTTTTTTTGGAGATAGGACAGGATGTCCACCTCGTTGGCGGCAATCTTGAGGATGCAATCAACGAAGGAGTGAGAAGGGCCTATAAAAAAGGTTATCTTAGGAGTTCTACGTGCGATCCTATTACGAGAAAAAATACCGGAGATAACACTCCTGCAATAATCCACGAAAAAATAGTACCCGGAGACAGAATAAGGATACTCGTTTTACCGAAGGGAGGAGGTAGTGAAAATTACAGCGAGGCTAGAGTCCTCACCCCAGCACAGGGCGCAGAAGGAATCAAGGCCTTTGTTCTCGAAATGGTGAGGAAAGGGGGGCCTAATCCCTGTCCTCCTTTAATTGTTGGAATAGGCATTGGCGGCAATCTTGAGATGGCCGCTCTTCTAGCCAAAGAGGCCCTTTTTGTGCCTTATAAAGTGAGAAACCCCGATAACTATTTAGCCAAGCTCGAAATTGAAATCCTAAATGAGATAAATAAGCTTGGAATTGGACCTCAAGGGTATGGAGGAAGAGTTACAGCCTTAGATGTCCATATTAAAGCCATGCCTTGTCACATCGCATCGTTACCTGTGGCAGTTGCAATACAATGCCATGCCCACAGAGTAAGGGAAAGGATCATATAGCCCAAAGGGAGACAAAAATGGCAGAAAAAAAGATGATAGAGACACCACTTACGGACGAAATAGTAAGTGATCTCCACGCAGGAGACAGGGTATATCTCAGTGGAAAGATATTTACAGCGCGAGATGCGGCACACGCACGGTTCGCTCAGCTCATAAGTAGAGGAGAAGAGTTACCAGTCGATCTTTCAGGACAAGTTGTATACTATTGCGGACCGACCCCTACGCCACCTGGAAAAGTGATAGGATCTTGCGGACCAACGACGAGCTCCAGGATGGACACTTACACGCCGATGCTTCTTGCGCGGGGCCTTAAAGGTATGATAGGCAAGGGGAAAAGATCTGAAGAAGTTAAAAAAGCGATAGTTCACTACAAGGCTGTGTACTTTGCCGCGTTAGGTGGGGCGGGTGCTTTACTTTCAAAAAGTGTGGTTACATCAAAGCTCGTTGCTTTTGAAGACTTAGGGCCCGAGGCGATTTATGTATTCGAGGTTAAAGAGATGCCCCTTGTCGTAATAAATGATATTTACGGGCGAGACCTATATGAAGAAGGGATAAGAAAATTCAGAGTCGTCGATTAAGCATATTTTTGACTTTTCGTTGTAAATGATTTAAAAAACCGTATCCTATCAGGAGTGAAAAATGGGAGAGATAAGGGTCGCAATAGTTGGTGTCGGTAACTGTGCCAGTTCCCTTATCCAAGGTATACATTACTATTCCAACCCGCAAAATGAGCCGATAGGACTTATGCACTACAGCATTTGCGGTTACGAACCAAAACACATAAGGGTTGTTGCGGCCTTTGATGTGGACGCAAGAAAGGTCGGAAAGCCTCTTCACGAAGCCATATTTGCGCCGCCAAACTGTACTAGGGTTATCACGAGGGATATTCCAGAATATGACACCATCGTCATGATGGGACCTGTACTCGATGGTGTTTCTCCACATATGAAGGACTATCCTCCCCACAGAACTTTTGTTGTGGCTGATGAAAAGCCCGTGGATGTTGAGAAGGTTCTTTTGGAAAAAGAGGTAGAGATACTTATCAACTACCTTCCTGTAGGATCGGAAGAGGCTACGACATTTTATGCCGAGTGCTGTTTGAAAACGGGGGTCAGCTTCATAAACTGTATGCCAGTCTTTATAGCATCCGATGAGACCTGGGCTAAAAGGTTTGAGGAAAAGAATATCCCAATAGTGGGAGACGATGTGAAGTCACAGATCGGAGCAACGATTATTCATAGAACGCTAATGAAACTCTTCTCTGACAGGGGAGTAAAGATAGACAGGACTTACCAGCTCAACACAGGAGGTAACACTGACTTCCTCAACATGCTAAATAGGGAAAGGCTAAAATCGAAAAAGATTTCCAAGACTGAATCTGTTCAATCCCAACTCGATATTCCTCTTCCCGAGGAAAATATCCACATCGGTCCTTCCGATTACGTCCCTTGGCAGTTGGATAATAAAGTCTGCTTTATAAGAATGGAGGGCAGGATATTCGGGGATGTGCCAGTCAGTCTAGAACTCAGACTGTCTGTTGAGGACTCTCCTAATAGCGCGGGCTGTATAATAGACGCCATAAGATGTTGTAAAGTAGCGAGGGACAGAAAGGTAGGGGGAGTGTTGGAGTCTATTTCTGCATACACGATGAAACATCCGATAAAGCAGTATCCGGACAGCGTAGCTAAACAAATGGTTGAGGAGTTTATAAGAGGAGAAAGGGAGAGATAGACACTTTTGCTGAGTGCGAAAATTGGCCACTCTCTCGACCCCTACGTCATTAAAATTTTCCGTATTTTCTTTTTAGGAAAACACATAAACCCTACGATTATTACTCTATTCGGTTTTTTGCTCGGTCTTTTCTCATTCCTTTCAATAGTATTTGATTACCTCAAGATCGGCGGGATCTTCTTAATTGTATCGGGCTACTTCGATCTTCTTGACGGTGCCTTGGCAAGGAATACAAGAAAGGTCACGGTCTTTGGTGGGTTTCTTGATTCTGTGCTTGACCGCTACACCGATCTTCTTGTCATTTCGGGAATAGGAATACATTTTCTCAGAGGCGGGGAGATTTCATCAGTTGTGGCCACAATAGTTGCGAGCATTGGCATTGCGATAATTCCATACGCTAAAGCCCGTGCACAGGCCGAAGGTCTCACATGCAACACAGGAATTCTCGAAAGACCTGAAAGGACCATTCTCCTCATTTTTGGACTGATTTTCGGTTTAGTCGAATACATTGTGATTATACTTGCAATTCTGTCCCATATAACCGTGTTACAGAGGGTCATATTTGTAAGGAAAGCCACCCAACTCATTAGGGTCTCGGAATAAAGGGGCGGTAGATCCCCAAAAGCAGTGTAGCACCTATTGTTAAGATGAGAACCCCGAGAATGAACCTCGAGTATCTCGTAAACTTTGCCAATCTTGAAAAGTAGGCGAGAAGTCTCTCCAAAATAAAAGAAGAGATAAAAAACGGAATTCCTAAACCTAAACTGTACAAGGCTAGAAAGAAAACGGCTTTTAGTGTACTGCCGCTTGTCATCGCCAAAATAAGAACGGAAGAGACCGCAGGTCCCAAGCAAGGCGTCCATCCCAGTGTAAATGTAATTCCCACGGCAAACGAGCCAAGGATTCCATGAGGCTTGTGCTTCATATCCAAAACTAGGTAACGTGAAAGAAAAGGAACTTTTAAAAGCCCTAACGTGTAAAAGCCAAAGATTACAAGGATTAACCCGCCGGTAAGGATTAGATACTCTTTGTAAGCAAGAAGGAAGTTACCGATGGCGCTACCTGCAAGCCCCAAAGATACGAATACGAAGGAAAACCCGGCAATAAAAGCTAAGGTGTGATAAATCGATTTTTTTCCTTTTATGAACTCAGAAGATCGATCATCTAGACTTATTGCGCCAATAAATACGAGATAAGAAGGTAAAAGGGGAAAGACACAAGGGGAAAAAAAAGTCAAAAGACCAGCAAAAAAAGAGTAAAGAGCATCGATCATCCCTTTTTTGCCAAGTATTCCTTAAGCGGTATTTTTTTATAATGTTTGCCTTTGAGGTAGTTTAAGACTTTCAAAAATATCTCTTTATGCACGTAACCCGGCAAAATAGCTATTCTCTTTCCTTCCGGTTCGAGCAAAAGAACGGTCGGAAATCCCCACACTCCGTGGGCTTTTACAAGATCTTTCCTCTTTTCCCCATCCACCCAAACGAAGACGACGTCTCTGTCAAGGATCTTCTTTACCGTCTTGTCTAGTATAACGTTTCTCTCCATAAGGTCACAGATAGGACAGTACCGGCTGTAAAAGTAAAGTATGACCGGTTTATCCTCCTTTTTTGCCTTTGAGAGTTCTGAATCGTAGTCTTGGGCGTAAGTGAAAATAGATGAAAAAAAGAAAAATAGGACTACAAAGATAGTTTTTGGGATCTTTTGACTCATCGATCTTTGAGTAATTTAGCCGCCTTTTTTGAAAAAAGCAAATATGGGACTTTCGAATCTAAAAAACTTGCCATTTTCCATTGTAAGTCGAGTTCGTCTTTTTCGCTTTTAAGAGTCAAGCTCTACAAATGAGTTCCTAAAATTAAACTCTGGGACTTTAATTCGAAGAGATTTGCCCTCTGTGCTATAATAAACCGCGAGTGAACGTAACAATTGAAAGGATCATAAAGAGCCTCTCCTTTTACATCCACGGAAAGGAGAAGGCTCTTCGACTTGCACTTCTTACCTTTTTTTCCAAGGGTCACTTACTCATAGAGGACCTTCCAGGGCTTGGAAAGACTACACTTGCCATAGCCATTGCCAAGTGTCTCGGATTAAGTTTCGGAAGGATCCAGTGCACAAGCGATCTTTTACCAACCGACATAACCGGAGTTTCTGTATATGAGAAGAATTTAGGGTCATTCACGTTCCACCCAGGTCCCATATTTAACAATATTGTTCTATGTGACGAGATAAACAGGGCTCCGCCAAAAACGCAAAGTGCTCTACTTGAGGCAATGGAGGAGCGCCAAGTTACCGTGGATGGAAAAACCCACAGACTTCCCAGGCTATTCTGTGTAATAGCCACACAGAATCCCATTGAACAGTTCGGGACTTTTCCACTTCCCGACTCACAGCTAGACAGGTTTACCGTGAGATTGTCAATAGGTTATCCAGATGAAAGAAGCGAAAAGGAGATCTTAAGAGTTGGGGGAAAAAGGGAGGAGCTTTTAAGTATCGAACCTACTATCAGTGAAGATGAGGTTTACGCAATCCAAGAAGAAATCGAAAAAGGGATTTACGTCTCTGAAAAGATTCTGGAATATGTTTTAAGGATCGTAAAAGCCACAAGAAACCATGAATTCATAAAGGTTGGTCTATCCACTAGAGGGGCCCTGACAATCGTTCAGACTGCGAAGGCCAACGCCTTCTTTCATGGAAGGGACTTTGTCATTCCAGAAGACATTTGCGAGCTCGCCGAGTACGTAATTCCCCACAGACTAATATTCAAAGAGAGATATGAGGGAATAAACAGAAAGGAGTTTATAAAATCGCTACTCGCCGAGATCCCGCTACCCCTTTAATCAAAATAACGACTTTTGGACTTTTTTACATACTTTTTACGATTCTAGTAGGTATAGTTGCCATTAACACCGGAAATAACTTCCTATACTTGATCGATGCCACACTTCTAGGCTTTATGGGAGTTTCTGGTTTTTTTGGAAAAAGAAACCTAGAAAAAATCGAAATCAAGATTGAAACTCCCGATGAAATCTTTGCTAAAACACCGTTCTTCGTAAGGCTAACCGTGATGAACAAGAAACGTTTTCTCGCAAGCCTACTTCTTAGAATTCATGTAGGCGATAAAGAGATTCTGTTTCCGATAATCGAAAGAAATAGTACAAAAACAAAAGAATTCACATACCTATGCGAAAAAAGAGGACTCAATAGATTGCACCCAATTTATCTTTCGTCGGTATTCCCGTTTAACTTCTTCACAAGGTATAAGCCTATAGGAAAAGTTAAAGAATTTCTAGTCTTTCCCGAGCCGAAAAAGGCTGACATAGGCTCTAGTTCAGAAGGAAGGGACTCAAAGGACCCAAAATATCAGAGCCCGTACGGTTTTGACGATGAAATTCTATCCCTTCGGGACTATGTTCACGGTGATCCTATAAAACTTGTCCATTGGAAAGCATCGGCAAAGACCGGTCAACTCAAAATCAAAAATGTTGCTTCGAGCCATAACCATCCAATTATTATCGATTTTGATAGAGTACCTATAGAGGACATAGAGGAAAGACTAAAGGCAGTCGCATACGAAATAGTGGAGGGGAGAAGAAATAATAGACCGGTTGGTCTAAAGATAAACGGAAGAATTTATGATCCCAGTTATGCGAGGGACTCAACTTTGACCATGTTGAAGGAACTCGCACTTTATGGACAAACTTAAAGAGGTGGCACCGGATAAAGTTGTAAAAGTCCTTACGTATCTTGCCTTTTTTTTGACGTTGTTTAATGTCTCAAATCACGTAAGAACCAAATATCTTTTTCTTTCATCATCTCTCGTTATGGCCTCTTATTACTTCGATATGAAAAGGCTTTATCCCCCACGCCTCCTACTCAACGTTCTTTCGATATCGGTCCTTTTCTTTTCGATTATGTCAGTTAATATCGAAAATGTTCTCGATCAAGGTGTAAACGCTTTGATTCTGCTTACAGCCATAAAATTTCTAGAGAATAAAAGATTCAGGGACTATCTGCAGATATACGTTCTTACTCTCCTTCTTTTTTCCTCTAAAGCCCTCTTCGCAATTGACCTAGGTTTTTTATTCCAGATGTTCATTCTGTTTTTCCTTTTAAGCACATCCGTTTTACTTTTAACTTTAAGCAGAGAGACGGCAAAAGTCCCTATTCCTTTAAGAGAATTCAAGACATTTTTTTTCTTCTCTTTTCTCATCTTTACTCTTTCCATCGCTATGGGTTTTGGACTCTTTTTTGTTCTCCCGAGAACTGAGTATCCGCTCTTTTCCTTTCTCGATGCCAGATACAGAGCAAAAACAGGGATAAAGGAGCATATAGCCTTAGGTACTTATGAAAGGATACAAGAAGATCAATCAATTGTATTCCGTGTAAAAATGGAAAAGTTAGAGGACGAGTATCTTTATTGGAGAGGTCTAGTGCTTGATCATTTTGATGGAAAAAACTGGGTCAAAAGAAGGATCTCTAAAGACAAGTACGACCTTTATCAGGGAGGAAGACTTCTCAAGCAGACTATCTTTATTGATGGAGAACCCCCTTATATATTTGCCTTAGACAAACCTGTCGCTCTCATCTCAAAAGAGGCCAAAGGGAAAGATGATTACTCCTTTGCACTTTTGGATTTCAGAGGCGAAAAGATACGATATGAAGTGCTCTCTGAGCTGACACCGGTAATAAAGGATGATACCAAGAATCTGAAGGATTATTTGCAGCTTCCTTACGGGCTTTCTCCTAAGATAAGAGCGGTTGCAAAGGATCTTTGTATGGGTCTTAGCTCAGATCGAGAAAAGATAGAAAAAATCTATAACTTCCTTACGTCCGGTGAGTATTCCTACTCATTGGATGATTTACCAGTTGGAGAAGATGCAATTGAAAGATTCCTATTCGAAAAGAAAAAAGGAAATTGCGAGTTTTTTGCATCGGCTTTTGCAATTATGCTACGGGTTGTTGGTGTTCCATCGAGAATTGTTGTTGGATTCAAAGGTGGGGAGTATAGCGAGATAGGAAAGTACTACTTAGTGAGAAACAGAGATGCCCATAGCTGGGTTGAAGCATATGTGAGTGGGGTAGGTTGGGTAAGATACGATCCAACCCCATCACCAAGTTCAAATGTCGCTTCAAAAGATGATCCCTTAATTCTCAGTAGGGCCTTTATGATTCTTGATTTAGTAAATTATTATTGGCTTGTGTTTTTCATTAACTACGACTTGGAGAAGCAGATAAACCTACTAAATACAGTCGAATCGAGCCTGATAAGGCGCGTCTTTTTGGATTTAAAGAAAAAAGACTTTATTTTTGTTCTAATTACTGCACTTTTTGGTCTGGCCTCCATATTTGTAACGCTGAATGTGATTTCAATATTAAGAATACCGAAAGAAAAAAGACTTGTCCTGTATCTTACAAAAAAACTGAAAAAACTTGGCTACACGAGAAAAACTAATGAAGGGCTTGAACATATGGCCGAAAGAATAAAGGAGCCAAAAATAAGGACACATGCTCTTCAAATTGTAAGGGAAATAGAGATGGTGGTTTACAAGGATCAAAAGTTCACGAACGAAGGAGCGAAAAAGATCAAAGACATGATAAAAAGGATGGAGAAAGCGATACCTACTTCTGATCAGAGATCTTAGGATCGGACCTACACATTTTTATCCTCTCTTCTAGTTCATGTGTCCTTATTTTGTCTTTTATGCTTAAAAGAACCCTCAGTCCTTCGTGATCTATGTTCGAATCCGTATTGCCTGCCCACCTTCTTGCCATGTATAAAGGTTCATAGATCCTACCGATTCTGTACTCCCTGGATATCCGAAGGGCCATGGCGTAGTCTTCACCGTAAGAGAGATTTTTAAACTTGAATTTCCTGAGAATACGCGTCACAAATGCCCTCGGCGCTCCAATACCGCCAACCCTGAGAAGATTATTGTGTCCGTTGGTCTCTGTCCATTCTTTGTGATCTACGATATAAGGTGGAATCTCCCGTAGTTCCTCGTCTACTGTCCTATAGGATCCCACAACCATGGCATACTTTCCCTTTCTTAAATTATCTACGAGAACCTGAAGAGTGTCAGATCGGTCGTAGAGGTCGTCCGAGTCAAGTTGTATCGCATACTTTCCACATAGAGGATGGTTTATTGCCTCATTCCAGCACCCTCCAATTTTTAGGCGCAAAGATGTGGGAACGATCCTTGTGATGTTTTTGTGTCTTTTCGAAAACTCGTCTACGATTTCTCCTGTTCTATCGGTAGAGTGGTTATCGACTACGATTATGTTAAACGGAAAGTCAGTCTTTTGCGCCAAAGCGCTTTTTAGGGCCTCTAATATTGTCTTTTCCCTGTTCTTCACAGGTATTACAACGGTGGCTAAGTAAGGCCCCTGCCACTGGGTATCCTCAACAGTTTTTAGTCTCTCATGCGGGATGTAAGCCCCTATCTTTTTTAAATAACGCGTAAAGATTTTCTCCATCTCCAGTTGGTAATTAAGGTTCTCAGGGTCGACATAGAAAAAGATGGCCTCTTTTGGAGATCTCAATCTTTTCGCTTTCACCTCGTAGAGGGGTTTTGCAACTCTAACTATGGGATAATCGATCGATAGCTTGAGTCTTAGATCGTAAAATGCGCCATACTTTTCGTAACTTAAATTTCCGTACTTTTTAAGGACGGCCCTTACCTTCTCCGTTGAAAAAACCATAAGACTTCCAAAATCGAAATCATCTCGACAACTTCCGAGAAGGTAGTCGTTTAATTGGAATCTCTTTTTTTCGCAAATGTAATCAGAATAAACAATGCCTGCATCTTTGAGTTCAATCTTCTTTAATAGTTCTGAGATCCCATACTCAGAGATCTCAACTTTTTCTCCCTCGTAGGCCACAAAAAAGTAATCGGTCCTTATCTCTTTTAAAATTTTCTCCAAAGGGTTGGCCCGACTTACAATTTTGACATCCTGGAAGGCATCTCTATTTAGAGGTAAATCGTCATCTTTGGCCTCTTTTCCCAGAAAGCTTGGAAGAATAACTAAAGTTAAAGGCCTCATTCGATCGGTTCTATCTTGACTTTTAAAATTCGCCTTCCATCAGTGCCTAGCACTGTAAGTTTAAATTTCCCGTGTAAAAGGACCTCTCCCCCCTTCGGTATCTCTCCGAGGCTTTTTAATATAAAACCTCCCACAGTTTCATAGTCTGGCGATTCGGGCAGGTCCAGTTTTAGCGCTTCGTTTATATCTTCTATTGCGGTTGAACCATCAACCATGTAGGAGCCGTTTTTCAACCTCTCTATGTCCTCTTCCACATCCGTCTCGTCCATTATCTCTCCGAAGATCTCCTCCATGATATCCTCTAGTGAGACTATCCCCACGTTTATCCCATACTCGTTGACGACTATGGCCATGTGGATGTGCCTTCTCTGCATTTCCTTGAAAAGCTTGCTTATCTCCATGGTATCTGGAACGAAGTACGGTTTTTTCATTATCTTTTCGAGATGGAAGGTACCGGTTTTTTGAACTTCCCTCATTATGTCTTTATAGTAAACAACCCCAACTATATTGTCTTTGTCGTCTTGATATACGGGGTAACGGGAAAATTCGTTTTCCACTATGTAGTTTAGAATCTCATCCGGAGAACTTTTTAAGTCAACACTGTAAACCCTTGGCTTGGGAACCATTATCTCCTTTACCGACTTTTTTGCAAATTTGAAAACACCGTGAAAGATCTCTTCCTCGGTTTTGTCTATAACCCCCTTTCGCCTGCTCTCTTCGATCATAAGCTTTATCTCTCCTTCGCTTATGCTATCGTCTGTATTTTTGATGTGGAAAAGTTTAAGCACTGCCTTTGTGGAAAGGCTCAAAAGAGCGACAAAAAAGAAGAAGAGCTTTGATGTAAAGAGGATAAAAGGGACCGTCTTTTTTGCGACCCTCTCTCTGTAACTTAGAGCTATAGATTTTGGAACAAGCTCCCCAAATACTAAAAAGAGATAGGTCATGAAAATCACTGCGATGGCAAGCGAAACTGACTCAGAAAAAGCTCCAAAGTAAGGTTTGAGGAAGGGTTTGAGTCTTTCAACAGCAATAATACCAGAAAGCGAGGATGCCAAAGTCCCAAATAGTGTTATCCCAATTTGCACGGAAGACAAAAATTTTTCTGGATTTTCCCTAGTGTTAAGGACCATCTCCGCAGCTTTGTCCTTCTTTTCTTTTACCATTGATTTGAGTTTGCTTTTTTGGACGGAGATAGTCGATATCTCACCTGCGGAAAATATGCCGTTTAGGACTATTAAAACAAGGATAAGGAGAATCTCAAGTTCCATGTAGCCATATAATATCACAAAATTTTCGCCCAAAAGAAAAAAGTCATCTCACCACTTTACACTGACACCAAGTTTAATTTATCCTTAAATTCAAACAAAAAACCAAAAAGGAGGTACGGATGAAATCTTTAAGGTTTGCCATTCTTTTAATTTTTTTAATTTCGGCTTTTGCGTATGCTAAAGAGACTGTCAAAATCGGTCTTATAGCGCCCCTTACAGGAGACGTAAAAACTTTCGGCGAATCGGCAAGGAATGGTTTTATGCTTGCTTGCGAAGAATACAAAGAGAAGGGAAAGTATAGGCTTGAAACCCAAATAGCTGACGACAAGAACGATCCGACCGAGGGAACCAACGCAGCATTAAAGCTCATAACTCAAGACAAGGTCCGAGGCATTGTTGGTCCATTAACATCCAAGGTTGCTATCCCTGTAAGTGAGGTTGCTAACAATAACAGAGTTCCGATGGTAACCGGAACTGCCACTAACCCTAAAGTCACTGTTCAGGACGGAAAGAGAAAGCCTTACGTTTTCCGCGCCTGTTTTATTGATCCTTTCCAAGGGAGTGTGGCCGCAACCTTCGCCCTCAACGAACTAAAAGCTAAGCAGGCGGCAGTCCTTTACGATGTTGGGAACGATTACTCGAAGGGGCTTGCGGAATTTTTCAGCGAAAAATTTAAGAAAGGAGGCGGAAAAATTGTAGCCTACGAATCCTACCAAAAAGATGACGTCGATTTTTCCGCCCTTATCACGAAGATCGCACTGAAAAAGCCTGACGTCATATTCCTTCCCGATTACTACAACAAGGTGGGTCTTATCGCAAAGCAGATAAGGGAAAAGGGTCTTAAATCAGTCCTCATAGGTGGAGATGGTTGGGACTCCCCCGAGCTTTTAAAGATAGCGAAGGATGCGATAGTGGGGGGTTATTTTACAAATCACTACTCTCCCGAGAGGAAGGACCCTGTTGCAGAAAAGTTCATAAAGAAATATAAAGAGAAGCATAACACTGTTCCGGACGCCCTTGCCGCTTTAACCTACGACGCTACTTCTATCCTTCTTAAAGCCATAGACAGTGCCAAAAGTTTAGAGGGAGAAGAGATTAGAAAGGCACTGGTTGCTATGAAGAACTTTGACGGTGTAACGGGAAGGATAAATTTTGATAAAAATGGAGACGCCGTGAAATCCGTAGTTATCCTTAAAATAGAAAAAGACAGGATCCAGTACGTAACAACGATTAATCCCTAAATGGAAACGCTTCTCTACATCCTTGATCAGTGTGTAAACGGGCTTCAGCTCGGCTCCGTTTACGCACTGATCGCTTTGGGCTACACGATGGTCTACGGGGTTCTAAGGCTCATAAATTTTGCGCATGGTGACGTTTTTATGGTTGGAGCGTTTACCGGCTATTTTTTGCTGGCGAAGACAAAGATCCCGCTTTTTTTAGTCTTTTTCATCACCATGCTTGTAACGTCAATTCTAGGTTATTCGATTGAAAAGATAGCCTATAAACCTTTAAGAAATGCTCCGAGAATCTCTCTACTTATCACAGCTGTTGGTGTTTCCCTTTTTCTTGAGTATTTTTTAAGTCTTAAGCAGATGTTCGGACCTGACTATATCGCCTTTCCAAGGCCTTTCGAGGTGAAGGCCTATAACTTAAAAATCGTAAGTATCACGAACGTCCAGGTAACGATTTTTTTTACCACGTTTTTGTCCCTGGTTGCTCTTTACATCCTTGTTTATAAAACAAAATATGGGCGAGCTATGAGGGCCATCTCAGAGGACAGAGAAGTAGCCTCCATTATGGGTATAGATGTGGATAGGATAATCTCTTTTACGTTTGTTGTGGGTGCATCTCTTGCGGGAATCGGAGGCATCTTATATGGGATCGCCTATCCCCAGATAAACGTTTTCATGGGAATTATGCCCGGAATAAAATCCTTTATAGCAGCAGTATTAGGAGGAATAGGAGCGATCCATGGCGCAGTCCTCGGTGGACTGGTGATAGGAGTATCTGAGGTTTTTGTTTCTGCCTTCATATCGTCGACTTTGAGGGATGCGTTCATTTTCCTCATTCTTATTTTTGTCCTTCTTATAAGGCCCAACGGGTTTTTCGGAAGAATCGTGGAAAAAGTATGAAACTTTTCAGCGAGGCAAAAAGTACATTAGTTAAAATTATCGTAATATACGCGTCTTTAAAGCTTCTTTTTCTCACCGGATGGGTCAGCCCATACATTCAGCAGATAATCATTTACGCCACAATAGTTATGATTGCAGCCCAAGGTCTTAATGTTATTTACGGATATACGGGCCAATTCTCGCTAGGACATGCGGCCTTTTATGGAATAGGCGGATATGTGAGTGCCTTTATTACTAAGTCATTGAGCATCGACGGATCGTTATATTTTATCCCAATCGTCATCATTTCTGGTCTTGTAAGTGGAGCATGTGCTTGTCTTATAGGCATACCCATATTGAGGCTTAAAGAGGATTTTTTAGCAATTGCCACTTTGGGTTTTGGAACACTCGTTAGAGTACTCCTTGATAATTCCGACAGGGTTATAGAAGTTTTGGGAGGATCGAGAGGGTTCTCTGGGATTCCAAAATTGACCACTCTGGAAATATCGTTCTTTTTTGCCACAGTTTTACATATTATGACCCGCAATCTAGTCAGTTCTTCATACGGCCTTTTCTTAAAATCGATAAAGGAGGATGAGCTTGCCTCCCTATCTTTGGGGATCAATACTCCCAGGATGAAGTTACTCGCTTTCACATACGGGTGCTTTCTTGCGGGATGCGGAGGTGCGCTTTATGCGAATCTTTACTGTTTTCTCCATCCTTCCAATTTTGACATTCTAAGATCGATCGATTTTCTCATGATAGTGATAATAGGAGGGATGGGAAGCATAAATGGAACGGTATACGTTTCACTTCTTTGGGTCGGTTTCATAGAAGGACTGAGGATAATCCTTCCTGACGAAGTACTTGAGCTTAGATGGGTGTTCATACCGATTTTTCTTATCCTGATAATGATGTTTAGACCTCAGGGTATTTTAGGAAAAAAATACGGATGAACATCCTTGAAGTTGTCAATGTTAAAAAGAGTTTCGGAGGGTTAAGGGCTGTGGATAGGGTGAGCTTCTCCGTAAAGAAAGGAGAAGTATTTGGAATAATGGGTCCCAACGGAGCCGGAAAGACTACGCTTTTTAACTTGATAACGGGGATTTATAGAGCAGAGGAAGGTTCAATCAAGTTCAAGGGCTTAGAACTTGGAGGGCTTAAACCGTATGCAATTGCGCGTCTTGGAATTTCAAGAACATTCCAAAATTTGAGGCTTTTTAAAAATTTAACTGTCTATGAAAACGTTTCACTAGGGGCATTCGCCAAAAGCAATTACAGTCTTTTCTCCGCCCTTTTTAGAACATACTCGTATTTGAAAAAAGAGAAAGAGGCTGAAAAGAAAGTAGATGAAATTTTGGATTTCTTCGGTCTACTCAAAAAAAAAGATACGATTGCGTCAAGCCTTCCATATGGCGAGCAGAGAAAGCTAGAGCTAGCAAGGGCACTGATCACTGAACCGGAGCTTATTTTAGCAGATGAACCTGGTGCGGGAATGAACCCGAAAGAGATTTCTGATCTCAGTAAACTCCTTCTAGAGATTAGAGATAGATACTCTCTCACGATCATTATTATTGAGCACCAGATGGACTTGTTGATGAGAATATCGGAAAGGATCATGGTTATGGATTTCGGTGAGAAAATCATGGAGGGTAAACCCGAAGAGGTAAGGAGGGATAGAAGGGTTATAGAAGCATATCTTGGAAGAAACTTCGATGCTTGAGGTAAAAAAAATAGAAGTCTACTATGAAGTCATAAAAGCCATAGATCAGCTCTCGATAAGTGTTGGGAGGTTGGAGACGGTAGCCATAATAGGCGCAAACGGTGCGGGAAAGACAACCCTTTTGAGAACCATCGCCGGACTAATAAAGCCAAAAACTGGTGACATAACATTTGAAGGAAAAAGCATAGTCAATTTAAAACCCTATGAGATCGTAAAGAGGGGAATAGTTATGGTCCCCGAGGGAAGAAGAGTGTTTTCCAATCTGACGGTCTTCGAAAATCTCGATCTCGGTGGTTATCTCATTAAAGACAAAAAGAAAAAGTCAGAGCTTTTGGAAATCGTCCTTACCACTTTTCCTAGACTAAGAGAGAGACTTAAACAACTCGCAGGGACACTCTCAGGAGGGGAACAACAGATGCTTGCCATTGGGAGGGCCCTTATGGGTTCTCCTAAGGTCCTTTTACTTGACGAACCGTCGATGGGGCTCTCCCCCGTTATAACAGAAGAGATATTCTCGCTCCTAAAAAAGATACAAAGGGAAAGTGAAATCTCTATAGTTTTGGTAGAACAGAACGCTCACATTGCGCTAGATGTTTCTAAAAGGGTCTATATTTTAGAAAACGGAAGGGTCTTCATGGAAGGAGTATCCTCGGAATTAAAAACTAATCCAAAAGTTGTGGAAGCTTATCTAGGTTTATGAGAGAATTTCACATTTCGAAAAAGATGCGCGATCTTTTACGTTTTGACAGGCAACTTTATTCTCTTTCTGGAAATATAGTCTTTGCTGATCTTTCAGCGACCAAGAATTTCGTTTATGAATACAACGAAAAAACAAAAAAGAACCTCAAGCCTGGCCATGTCTTTACGGTCGGAGTGATTGTTGAAGTTCTCCATTATGTAATCTCGCTTTATAGAAAAGATGTGAAGGAGACTGTATTCGAGGAACTTTATCATTTTCTTGTGGAAAAACTGGGAAAGACAGTCATTGAGCATCTTTTTTCTCTTTTTGTCCGTGAGTTTCCTCCGTCTCCGGTATACCTTGGTGACATTACGGAAAAGGAATATTTAGAAGGATTAAAGATCGATCCAAAAAAAAGAGAGCTTATCCTTGAAGAGATTCTCGTTCTTTGGCTCGAAAACATAAATCCTGCCTTTTCTTTCCTGAGTGATTTTATAAGCGATGAGATATTAAAAAGGGAAAGCGAGTATCTCAAAGTTATAAAAGAGACCAAAGACTTTTTCGACAATCAGGAACCGTTCGGTCCATTAAAACAAAACCTTCTACAGATGCTTTTAAGTCCGATCGATCACGAACCTCACTCACTGGATGGACAAATAGGTTACATAGTGAAAAACTGGGGATACCTTTTAGGGGACCTTCTCCTCAAGCTGAAAAAAGGTAGCGACTCTGTAAAAGAAGAGAAGGTTTTCTTCTTTTTGGAACCGAAAAAGCACGATGTATACGATTATACCCATCTATTGGAAGAGGCAGAACTCATCCCAGAACCAGAATGGATGGAAAGTCTTGTTTTGGTTGCGAAGCATACCCACGTTTGGCTTTCCCAGCTTTCCAAAAAATACGGTAGACCAATTGAGAGAGTCGATCAGATTCCGGAGGAAGAACTTCTCCTTATGAGAGAGAGGGGCATAAATGGGATCTGGCTTATCGGTATCTGGGAAAGAAGCATTGCTTCCAAGATGATAAAGAACCTTTGCGGAAACAAAGAGGCTATTGCGTCCGCATATTCCATATACGATTACGTTGTAGCAAAGGACTTAGGGGGTGAGTCTGCCTACGAGGATTTAAAAAGGAAAGCGGAAAAGCACGGGATAAAACTTGGATGTGATATGGTGCCCAACCATATGGGTATTTACTCAAAATGGATGGTGGAGAAGCCGAAGTGGTTTATCTATAGATACGACAATCCGTATCCTTGGTACAGATTCTCCCTTCACAATCTTTCATTAGACCCTGGCCTCGAAATATTCATAGAGGACCACTACTATGACAGAACAGATGCGGCAGTCGTATGTAAAAGAGTAGACAAAGCCACAGGCGAAGTGGTCTACATCTACCACGGTAACGATGGAACAGGGATGCCATGGAACGACACAATACAACTCAACTACCTGATACCAGATGTAAGGGATGCGGTTTTGGGATTGATAGTTGAGATTGCAAAAAAATTCCCCATTATCAGATTTGATGCCGCCATGACTTTAACAAAAATGCACTACCAGAGGCTATGGTTTCCGGAACCCGGAAAGGGCGGTGCAATCCCCACAAGGGCTGAGTTTGCCATGACAAAGGAGGAATTCGACAAGTATATGCCTTCCGAGTTCTGGAAGGATGTAGTCAAAAAAGTAAAAGAGGAAAGTCCAGAGACATTACTCATAGCTGAGGCTTTTTGGCTTCTCGAAGGTTTTTTTATAAAGGAATTAGGAATGGATCGAGTTTACAACAGTGCCTTTATGAACATGTTGAGAGATGAAGAAAATGCAAAGTATAGACAGATCATAAAGAACACTTTGAAATTCGATCCAGAAATTTTGAAACGTTTTGTTAACTTTATGACGAATCCGGATGAGAAAACAGCATACGAGCAGTTTGGCCTAAACGATAAGTATTTCGGTGTCTGTACTATGATGGTTTCTCTTCCAGGTCTTCCTATGTTCGGGCATGGCCAGATAGAAGGGTTTAAAGAGAAATACGGGATGGAGTTCAAAAGACCCTATCTTGATGAGGAAGAAAACGAAGCCTTTGTAAAAAGGCACGAAAGGGAAATATTCTTCATTCTTAAGAATAGACAACTCTTCTCAAGTACGAAAAACTTCTTTTTTTACGATTTCGTCAAAGATGACGGAAGCATAGACGAAGATGTCTTTGTGTATTCCAACTCGAGAGGGGATAAAACTGCACTAGTTATCTACCATAACAAAAACAAAGTCACATCGGGCTGGATAAGGAGTTCTGTTCCCAAAAAAGTCAAGAAAACTTCAGGTAAGGTAGATCTTCTCAAAGTTAAAATCTCTGACGCACTTGGGATTTCAAAGAGAAAAGGTCTTTATACCGTGCTTAGGGACGAGAGAAAAAATTTAGAGTACCGGTATTCAACTGAAGAGTTGATAAATAAGGGTCTACACATAAGACTTGGACCTTACGAATGTTTGGTCTTCACTGACATAGGCCACAGTTAATTTTCCGAAACAAAAAAGAACAGTTTACTTACTCACGTAAACCTTATCGATGCTGAAAAAATAGACTGTGATGAATATTTATACACCTTTCAATTCTCAACTGACAAGAAACAAAAAAATCTGTCTATAAGTTCCACACGAAGAAAAAGTGTCCTTGTCCTATTTTCTCCTCAAAAAAGGCTAATTGAATCCGGCATATTCCTTGCAGCTAAAAATTACAGGAGGGCATGAAAGTGAGAGACAAGGAATTAAAAGCAAAAACGACAAGATGTCCGCTCTTAAGAGACGAGAAAGTTATTTACTGCAAGAACTTCCCCCTAAGAAAGATGTTGCCTGTGGAGAGGATCTCAGAAACTGAAAACTTCTGCCTCAAAGAGAAACACAAAGAATGTCCATTCTTTGATAGAGAGAAGATGAATCTCGAAAGAGACTCAAACATCTGTCCCTTTGTGGGTTTTGAGGTAATAAGTTTCTGTGTGGCCTATCCTCTAAAGAAGATAGCCGCAAACCACCTTATGGCTTCACCGTGCAATACAGGTGGTTATGAGTCCTGCCCAGTGTACACAAGAATGGCCGGCAAGGACACAAAACGGACTTTAATCAGGTATAAGGGCTTTCTAATCGATGAGGCAAAAAGATACTTGCAAAATCACATCTGGGTTGAAAAGGAGGATGGTGTTTTCCGTCTCGGTGTAGATGACTTCGCGCAGTACATCCTCGGTGATGTAAGTCAAGTCCTCACAAGGGAAAAAGGTGACAGGATTCAAGCGGGTGAATGGCTAGTTCGGTTCAAGCTAAAGGAGGGAGTATTTGAAGTTCCCACACCGGTTGCCGGGCAGGTTTTAGGGGTCAACGAGAGGCTTTATGAATTTCCAAACATGATAAATCTGGATCCTTACGGATACGGATGGATCTTGGAGGTAAAAATAGAAGGCGATCTTGAAATTCTAGATGCGGAAGGGATGAAAAGGATCCTCGACAGACACATAGGAGAGTTACGGCAGTTGCTTGGAGAAGGTAGTTTAAGAACGATGGTCGACGGAGGAGAGCTCACCAAGGACTTAAGGGCTCGAATAGTGGAGAAGGACAGGATAAAAGAGATAGTTGGAAGATTCCTTAAAGGAAAGGAGGTTTAACATGAACCCCTTCGTAGTAATGATACTTTCTTTGGCTGTCTTTGGAATAGCTTATTTGTTCGTCGTGATACTACCACTTGCGGGTGTTTTTGTAGGTTTGTCTAAATTTGCATTAAGGGAAGAAGTAAAACCTGTATTTGCCAATTTGGAAGGTGTGAGGTTTGAAGAGGCACTCGGTTTTACGATGGCCGATGGTGGAGAACCAAAATCCTAGGTGAGAAACTAGAGGAGAACAAAAGCAGGTCATTGAAATGGGCCTTAGCTCTATGGTATAAATCTCGAAGATTGGTAAATTCCATAAGAAGAATCCAGAGATACTTTTTCATAAAAAGTCTTGGATTTAGGCTTGCCTTCTGGGTAGCCCTTATAGCCGTTCTGGTAATAGGGGTCTTCACATACATCAATATTAAAACCCAAGAGCGGGAGATGGTCGATCAGGCCATTCTTGGAGCAAAGCAGTTAAGCGAAACCCTCACGAAAAGTTTAAAATTCGACATGCTCCATAACTACCGCGAAGCGATCTATTACTCGATTGAGACGGTCGGACACCAAGAAGGTATAAAGAAGGTTAGGATTTTCAACAAAGAAGGAAAGATAATGTTCTCCTCTGACAAGGATGAGATAGGGAAAATGGTGGCTAAAGAGGCTGAGGCTTGCTATGTGTGCCATCAGGCAGGTCAGCCCCTAGAAAGGCTAGATACACCTAAAAGGACGAGGATATTCCAGGTAGACGGTGAGAGGAGTTTAGGCATCATAAACCCTATTTATAACGAGCCTGAATGTTACAATGCCTCTTGCCACTACCATCCCCCCGGACAGAAGGTTTTGGGGGTTCTAGATATAGTCCTTTCCATCGAAAACACCCATAGAAAGATCGAGGAAGCCAAAAGAAAGTTTCTCTTTTTTGGTGTTGTCACGATATTTGCCATTTCTACGATTATCATTGGCGCCATCTTTAGAAGCGTTAATCGGCCGGTAAAAGAGCTCGTAAAAGCAACAAGAAAGATAGCGGAAGGGGACTTCAACTGTGAAATTCCGGTAAGGAGTTACGATGAGATTGGAGAACTCGCACTCTCATTCAGGAAGATGACAGAAAGGCTAAAAAAAGCAGATGAGGAAATTAAGGAACTTATCCGTACTTTGGAAGAGAAGGTTGAAGAGAGGACGAAAGAGTTAAAGGCTGCACAGTTACAGATCATTCAATCGGAAAAGCTCGCCTCAATAGGAAAACTCTCAGCTACTATAGCCCACGAGATAAACAATCCTTTAAACGGGATTCTAACGTACACTAAGCTTATCGAGAAAAGACTCGCAAGGGATGGACTCTCTCAAGAGGAGATACAGAAAATAAAAGGATACCTCACGACGATGATTAGAGAGACAGAGAGGTGTAGCTCCATTGTTAGAAATTTGCTTGATTTTGCAAGACAGAGGGAACCTTCCTTAAAGTTTGACGTAAATCTTAACAATATTGTCGATGATTCCCTCAATTTCCTTTCTAACCAAATCTCATTGCAGAACATAGAAGTTGTTAAAGAGTACTCCGACATTCCACTTATCACAGCTGACCCACAACAGATGCGGCAGGTCCTTATGAATATTTTGATGAACGCATGCGAGGCTATGCCACAAGGTGGTAGGCTGAAAGTCAGAACCGGTTTTTTAGCGGAGGAGGAGAAGGTCTTCATCGAGGTCGAAGATACGGGAGTTGGTATTGAAAAGGAGCTTCTGGACAAGATTTTTGACCCATTCTTTACCACAAAAGAGAAAGGGACTGGACTTGGCCTTTCTGTAGTTTATGGGATCGTAAATGCCCATAAAGGCAATCTGAACGTTGAAAGTAAAAAGGGAGAAGGAACTAAAGTCACGGTAAAACTACCCGTAAGACTTGAGAAGGAACAGAAAGAACAAAGAGCGGAAGCTTAATACGAGGTAAAGGATGGACAAGGATATCAGCATTTTGGTTGTGGACGACGAAGAAATAGTTAGGGAATCTCTAAAGGAGTGGCTTCTTGATGATGGTTATAAGGTGGATACTGCGGAGGATGGATTTCAGGCGTTGGCCAAGATGAGGGAAAAGCCCTACGATATAGCCATAATAGACCTCAAGATGCCCAAGATGGATGGGCTAGAGCTTATGGAAAGAATGAAAGAGGTCACTCCGGAAACCAAAGTAATAATGATCACAGCCTATGCCACTGTTCATACGGCTGTACAGGCCATAAAAATGGGAGCCTATGACTACCTTGTAAAACCTTGTAACCCGGAGGAGATCTCTCTTTTGATTCAGAGACTTATAGAGAGCCAAAGTCTGGTAAAAGAGGTGACCTACCTCCGGAAGAGGTTGGAAGAGCAGTACAGGTTCCATGATCTTGTAAGTAAAAGCCATAAGATGCAAAAGATCTTTGAATTTGCAAAGACCATAGCCAATAGCAGTTCCAACGTGTTAATCCTTGGCGAGAGCGGGACAGGGAAGGAACTTTTAGCCAGAGCTATACACAACGAAGGACCAAGGGCGAAATACCCTTTTGTGGCTGTCTCATGTGTTGCGTTGCCCGAGACACTCCTAGAAAGTGAACTTTTCGGCCATGAGAAAGGGGCGTTTACCGACGCCATTGCGCAAAAGAAGGGAAAGTTCGAAATTGCTGACAAGGGTACCATATTTTTGGACGAAATAGGGGACATAAGCCCTAAACTCCAATTGAGCTTACTTAGGGTAATCCAGGAAAAAGAGATAGTAAGGGTCGGAGGTGAAAAACCTATAAAACTCGACGTGAGAATAATTGCTGCAACAAATAGGGACCTAAAAAAGCTCGTTCACGAGGGAAAGTTTAGAGAAGACCTATACTATAGACTTAACGTGATAACGATTGAGATTCCTCCACTTAGGGAAAGAAAGGAGGACATTCCCGTACTTGTCAACCATTTTATTGAAAAGTTTAACGTGGAGCTCAAAAAGAACGTGCAGAAAGTTTCTGAGGACGCAATGAAGATGCTAGTTAAGTACAACTGGCCAGGAAATGTAAGAGAATTAGAGAACGTGATCGAAAGGGCGATGGTCGTTTGTAAGGACAACATAATAAGAAAGGAAGATATAGGGGTTTTGGATAAGGATGAAGAGTATTTCAACCTTCCTGACAAAACGTTGAGGTCCGTTGAAAGGGAGCATATTTTGAGGGTTCTTAAGGAAAACGACTGGAATATCCAGAGATCGGCAGAGATTTTGGGGATAGACAGGGCGACTCTTTATAACAAGATAAAGAAGTATAATCTGAAACAATCCTAAAGTTGGAGGTGGCGATGAGAAGGTCTTTCTTTGGAATCGTATTGGTTCTCCTCGTTGTGGGTGTATTAATTGGTTATGCTCAAGACATAATTCGGATCGACAAAATCGCAAAAGTCTACCCACCGGTAAAATTCACACACGACAAACACATGGAGATAGCTGAAGGAGACTGTAAAAAGTGCCACCATTTCAGTGGGGACAAAACGCCTCCGTGTACCGCATGCCATACGAAGGATGGTAAGGGAAATATAAAGATTGCCTTAAGAGAGGCTTATCACGGGCTCTGTATAAAGTGCCATAAAGAGATGGCTGGACCTACAACGTGTAAAGAATGCCATGGTTCTCCTGTAAAGAAATACGATGTTCTTACACTTTCTCAACTTTCTAAGCTTTACAATCCAGTCTCTTTTCCCCACGGAAAGCACATAAATATCGTCCAAGGGTGTAAAGAGTGCCATCACAAAGACGAGGGTATAACCTATAACTGTACTCCTTGCCATCCGGCGAAGGACATATACAAGTACGAAGGTGCTAAAGTATCTGTGGGACTAAAAGGTGCTTACCACGGCTTGTGTTTGTCCTGCCATAAGAAGGCTGGCAAGGGTCCCCTAAAGTGTACTGCCTGCCACGAAAAAAAGGCAAAAAAGTAGGAACTTACAAGATGGGAGAGGAGTATTAACTCCTTTCCCTCCAGAGAACTGAAAAATTAGACGATGTTGAAATATTCTACACGTTTAAACGCCGAGTAGTTTTGATTTTTGCCTTTTTGTGCAGAATAATTCAACAAACCATTAGTAAATTTGCCTTCTGAATTTCCAGAAAGGATTGAAAATCGAGCAAATAAAATTGGCATGGTTATTGCTTTTTTTCTTTAGGAGGTGATAGATATGTTAAGCACAATGGTAATACTGGGTTTTGCGGTTTTGGTTTTAGCGGTAGCGTACGTTTTTATTGTGGGTATTCCCCTTTTTGGAATAATCAAAGGTGGAATAAAGATTCTGAGGGAGAGACATTTAGCAAGAAGAGTTGGAAAAGAAGAGGTCATCGTTTTTGACAGGCGGCTCGGTTTTACTATGGCTGATGGGGGAGAAAAAAAGAAGGATGAGAAAGAAAAATAGAGAACCTTACGTGAGCTTAACTGTGATGAGGCATAAATTATCCGGCAAAGGCTCAATCTTAAAGCCCATCTTTTTTGCGAGGTTTAACATCTTCTTATTCGTCGACATGACGTAAGCGTAGACCTCGGTTAATTTTTTTTCCTCTGCGACTCTAAGAAGCATATCCATCAATCGAAGTCCGAGACCTTTTCTTTGGAATTCGTCATGGACGATAACAGCACATTCCCCTCTTTCATAGTCTGGATCCACAATGAGCCTCCCTATACCAATGATCCTCCTTTTGTTATTCTGCGAAATTTCTGCCACTATTGCCATTTCCCTATCATAATCGATGTGGCAGAATTTGATTAACATCTCCCTGCTTATATCCTTTAGCACAGTAAAGAATCTTCCCCTTAGGGTTTCTTCGGACACACTAAGGAGCATCTCTCTTTCTAGTGGCTCGTCTTCCGGTTTTATAGGCCTCAAAGTTACTCTTGTTCCGTCTTTGAGCGTCGTCTGGACCACATATCTTGTGGGATAGGGAGCGATGATAAGATGAGTATTTGCCTGATGGCCATTGATAGCAGTCTCGTCGAGAACGATTCGTGCATCTAGGGCGTACGCTTTACCATCGGAGATGGCAAGGGGATTTATGTCCATCTCAAGAATCTCTGGAAACTGCGTTACAAGATTAGAAAAGCTCACTATTATCGTTTCGAGTTGTTCGATATCTGCCGGGGGCTTATCCCCATAACCATGTAGCATCTTGTATACTTGGGTATCTTCAATCAGTCTTTTTGCTAACGTCTGGTTTAGCGGGGGAAGGCCGATTGAGAAATCCCTAAATACTTTAATCCCAACACCGCTCATCCCAAAGATGATTATAGAGCCAAACTCCGGATCCTTCTTTACTCCAAGCATGAGTTCGTAGTCTATTTTTTCAACCATCTTCTGGATAGCCACCCCTCTTATTCTAGCGTCTGGATGGACCTGTTTCATCCTTTGCAGGATCTTTTCGTACGAAATGCGAAGTTCTGATTCAGAGTTTATATCTACTATAACACCTCCAAAGTCGGCCCTGTGAATTGTATCCGGGGACGAAACTTTTATAACGACGGGAAACCCTATGTCTTTCGCATACATCAAAGCTTCCTCTATAGAGTTTGCCAAATACGTCCTTAGCGTTGGAATTCCAAAACACTCCAAAAACTTTTGAGACTCTTCATCTGTTAGGACGGTTACGCCCTCTTTCAAGAACTGTCTTATCGTTATTTTTAGGTTGAATGACGGGGGTATCTCATCAACGGATAGGTCCTTCGGCGTTTCATAAAGGGATCTTAAGTTTTTTTCGTATCTGTGCATGTAGAGGTAAGTTCTTACAGCCTCTTCCGGTGTGTCATAGGTCGGGATATTACTTTTCAGAAGGATATCCTTTATTTCCTTGTTTTCTCCACAAAAAAAACAGACGATCACAGGCTTCGAGGTGTTTTTTAAACTCTCTGAAATGGCTTTGGCAAAAGACGTGGAATCTATATGATACTGCGGTGCATATATAAGCAGAATCCCGTCCGCATTCTTCTCTTTAAGACAGAGCTCCAAGGCCCGTCTATACCTAAATTCGTCCGCATCCCTTAAAAGATCCACAAAAAGACCCCTTTGCACCCACGGTCCCACTTCGTCTCTGAGTCTCATATGAATTTCCTCTGATATAATTGCTGGTTCGCCACCGAGGTCCTTTAAAGCATCAAGGGCCATCAACCCGGATCCAGATGTATTTGTAAGGACAAGCAACCGGGGACCGGAGGGAAGCCTCTTTGAGTGTAAAACAGCGGCAAGGTTAAATAGATCTCTTGCCTCCTTAACTCGTAATATCCCGAGTCTTTTGAAGACGGCATCGTATATCTTTTCCCTCTCAAGAACGGACGAAGTGTATGTGCGAGGATTTTTACACTCCTCTTGAGTCTTTCTTGGTTTCAGGACGATGATAGGCTTATTTTTTGCGAATCCTCGTGCGGCACTTACAAATCTCTTCACATTGCCAATTTTCTCTTCCATGTAGATGACTATACTTCGGGTATACTGGTCCTCTCCAAGGAAATCTATCATTTCACCGAAATCCACATCTATCATCGACCCTAGGGAGGCAAAAACAGAAAACCCAATGTTTGACTGGATACCCCACTTGAGAAATGCGTAAGACATCCCTGTACTTTGAGTGATGAAAGCAACTCCACCTTTTTCTGGCATCATGTTAAATATGGAAGTATTAAGACCGATAGATGGTCTTATGATACCCAAACAGTTCGGTCCGATTATCCTTATTCCGTACCTCTTGCTAATCTCTACCAACTGGTTTTCAATAACAGTTTCTTTTGGCTTTTCTGCGTGATCTGAGGATGAGATGATAATGGCTCCGGCGACTCCAAGCCTGCCACACTCCTCAACTACCCTAGGTAAGGTGTCGAAGGGTGTCGCAATTATTGCTAAATCGACATTTTCTGTGACATCTTGTAATCTTTTTGCGCAAGGGATTCCCAATAGCTCCTTTTTTCTTGGATTTACAGGAATTACGACGCGCCCTTTCGAGTTTAGCAGGTTCTGTAATGCGATACTTCCCGGAGCGTTTTCCCTGTCTGTTGCACCGACCACGAGAATAGTTTTGGGATCTAGTATCCTCCTTAAATGTCCCATAATAATCCCCAACTACTCATGCAGAAACCTATTAATCTCCCTTGACAATTTCTGACACATATTCTATATTTTGTTTGATATTTCGATAAATTGCCATATTTAGTGGAGGTAAAATGGAGACTACAGATATCACCCTGTTTGTAAGAACTTCAGAGGAGACTATCTCTAACTGGAATAGGTCAAAGATTGTCGAAGCACTTTTAAGAGAGACGTCAATAGACGAAACGAAAGCAGAAGAGATAAGCAAAGAGGTTGAGAGCATTGTGAGAAGATCCGGTATAAAGTTTATCACAGCTCCACTCATCCGGGAAATAGTAAACGCAAAGCTAATAGAGAAGGGATTAGAGAATGTGAGAAAGATGCACACGAGACTCGGTATGCCGATATACGACGTGGGAAATCTAATTTTACATCCAAATAAGGAGAATGCGAACGTTCCACACGGACCTGAAGCAACGAACCTTACACTTGCGGAAAGGATAAAGAAGGAATATGCGCTCCTTGCTGTTTTTTCACAGGAAGTAGCCGACGCCCACATGAATGGGGATATCCATATTCACGATCTTGGCTTCATCGATAGACCATACTGCAGTGGTCAATCAGTGGAGTATATAAAGAAGTTCGGACTCAACTTCCCGCACACTTTGTCCATGGCTAAACCCGCAAAGCATCCTGAAGTCCTTCTTGCCCACCTTATCAAATTTTCCGCAGCATTGCAGAGCAATTTTGCAGGAGCTATAGGTTGGGATGCAGTAAATGTTTTTTTTGCGCCTTATCTTGTTGGAATGTCTGATCGCGAACTTAAACAGCTTGCGCAGATGCTAGTTTTTGAGTTTTCACAGCAGGCTGTGGCAAGAGGGGGTCAAGCCATATTCTCAGATATAAACCTATATTGGGAGATTCCCAAGCACTTTGAAGATACACCAGCAATCGGACCGGGCGGAGAGTTTACTGGGAAGACATATAAAGAGTACGAAAAGGAAGCACAGAGGTTTGTCTTGAAACTATTTGAGGTTTACAAAGAAGGAGACGGTTCAGGCAGACCCTTCTTCTTTCCGAAACCGATAGTTCACATAACCGAGAAGTTTTTCAAAACGGACGGACACATGGATTTTCTATACCTCATATGCGATGTGGCTGCAGACAAGGGAAACACCTATTTTGTCTTTGACAGAGGTGAGACTGCAAAGATCTCTGAATGCTGCAGATTGAGTTTTAAGCTTGATGAGAGAGATCTCGAAGACGCAAAAATGCCGTGGAGAATGAGGTACTGTGCTTTACAGAACGTTTCCATAAACCTTCCTAGAATAGCTTATTTGGCAAAGGGGAATGATGAGAAGCTCTTCGATCTTCTAACCCAGAGGTTTATGCTTGCCGTTCGAGCACATAAAGAAAAGAGGAACTTTTTAGAAAAGCTTCTATCCCTCGGAGAAGACGGCCCTCTCTCCCTTCTCACTATGAAAAGGGACGGAATGCCATATCTCAGATTCAACATAGCATCCCATCTCGTCGGGATGGTGGGGCTCAATGAGATGGTGCAGGTCCATCTTGGAGAGCAGCTGCATGAGTCAAAAAGGGCTCTTAAGTTCGGTTTAAAAGTGATAGCCCACATGAAGCTACTCGCCGAAAAATTTAGTAAAAAGGAGGGCATGAGAATACTTCTTGAGCAGACACCGGCTGAAAGCACAAGTTACAGATTTGCAAGACTCGATCTTAAGGATTTTTCACCGATTTCAGGCAGGGTCGTAAAAGGGAACGTAGCTTGTGGCATGGTGTATTATACAAACTCGACTCATCTTAATGTGAGTGCGAGGATAAGTCCAATAGAAAGGGTAACGTCAGAAGGTATATTTCATCCGCTCATAGAAGCTGGCTCCATCTCCCATGTGTGGTTGGGAGAATCACAGCCCTCAAAAGAGGCTATAGCAGATTTTGTTATAAAGACCTTTAGGTACACAAAAAATGATCAGATAGCCTTTTCTCCTGAATTTACAACGTGTAATTCCTGCTTAAGAACGTTAAGAGGATTAAGGACGAGATGTTCTTATTGTGGATCAGAAGATGTGGAAGGGATAACGAGGATAACGGGGTATTTCACAAAGATAAGTAGCTGGAACAAAGGTAAGCTTGGAGAATTAGCGGACAGATATAGGAATGAAGAATTCTTCGGCGAGTCAAAAAACGTTTCTTTTGGATAAAGGAGGGAAGGTATGGGAAAGATAAAGATCTTTTATAAGAATGGCTGTCCCCAATGCAGTGAGACAGTAAGACTCAAAAGGTACCTTACTCAAGAGAGAATACCATTCGAGGAGTACGATATAGAAACCGCAGAAGGGCTAGCAGAGGCTGCATTTTATGGAGTTTTTTCTGTACCATCAATAGTGATCGAAAGTAAAGAAGAAAATGGAATAAAAAAGTGGCTCGGTTCTGTGCCTTCTTTTTCGGAGGTCATACGTGCTGTCAAAAATCTGTAATTTACCTGTGAAAGGATTTTTAGATACCAGTTTTATCGATTGGGATGGCTACATGTGCGCCGTCATATTTTTAGGGGGATGCAATTTCAGATGTCCTTTTTGTCACAATAGGGATCTTGTCCTTTTTCCCGGCAAGTTAAGTGACATGCCCCTGAGCTACGTGAGAGGCAGGCTGAAAAGATATCGAAAGTGGATAGACAGAGTGGTTATAACTGGTGGAGAACCGACAATCCATGATGGACTACTGTACCTTTTGCAGATCTTCAAAGAGGACGGGTTTAAGGTGAAGCTTGATACGAACGGATATTTGACAGAGGTTATAAAAAACGTTGTTGAGCGGGGTCTTATAGACTCTATTTCGATGGATATCAAGGGACCGATAGACAGATACGAGAAATGGTGCGGGTTATCTATTGAAAAGAAACGAATTGAAAGGACAGTCGAGTTCCTAAAAAGCTCACCGATAGACTATGAATTTCGTATAACCTTTGTTCCTTCATTCCACGAAGAAGAAGACATATATGAGGTTGCCAGGTTCTTAAAGGGAGCAAAGGTTCTTAAGGTTCAGGGATTTAGACCCAAAGACACAATAGATCCATCATTTATGCAGATTGTCCCCGCAAGCAGAGAGAAACTCGAAAATATTAGGAAAAAGGTCAGAGAGATTTTGGAAGGTTAAAGATCACTCAAGAAAACTCTCGAGTCTTTTCCTTCTGGATGGATGTTTTAGTTTTCTTAGAGCTTTTGCCTCTATTTGGCGGATGCGCTCCCTTGTTAATCCGAAAACCTCACCGACTTCTTCTAAAGTATAATCGGTTTTCTCTCCTATACCCAGCCTCATACGGATCACCTTCTCCTCTCTTGGAGTTAGCGTCGCAAGGACCTTGTCAATCTCTTCCTTTAGAGATATCTTTATGAGTTCATTTAAGGGGGAAGGAGATTTCGGGTCCGCTATGAAATCACCGAGCTTGGAATCATCGTCTCCTATCGGAGTTTCTATAGAGATCGGTTCGTTGGATACACGCATAATTTTACGAACTTTCTCAACCGGAAGACCTGCTTTTTTGGATATCTCTTCGATTGTTGGTTCACGACCGAGTTCCTGAAATAGTGATATGGTAACCTTGCTTATCTTGTTCATAGTCTCCAAGACATGGACCGGAACCCTTATTGTTCTTGCGTAATCAGCAATGGATCTGGTTATGGCCTGTCTTATCCACCATGTAGAGTAAGTTGAGAACTTGTACCCCTTCTGATAATCGTATTTTTCCGCGGCCTTCATAAGACCCATGTTTCCTTCCTGGACGAGATCTAAGAAAGAAAGACCTCTGTTCAAATACTTCTTAGCTATGTTTATAACGAGCCTTAAATTTGCCTGGATAAGCCTATTTTTGACTTCTTTCAACTCCTTTTCGGTCTTGTTAATTTCGTTGAGAATTTCGCGGGCATTCCTTTTTTCATCTTCGTCCAAGAAGTCTACTTCCTTTTCAATTTTTCTTGTTATATCTTCTATGACCTTTCGAGTAAGGTTGAGACTCGTTAGACTCTCCTCAAACTTGCCCATAAGTTTAGTGAGCTTCTTTTCTAACTGTTTTCTGTTGATACAATTGGGACTTAAGAGCTCCTTTTCGATAAGACTCTTTTTCTCGTAGATACTCTTTATAGTGGTTATGAGGCTTATTGCCCTCTTTTTGTGCTTTTCCTCATCCCTTTTCGTGTAGTTTAGCTCATCAATGTTCTTTAAGACGTCTATTACGCTTATAGTTCCCTTCTTCAGCTGAACTTGCAGATCGTCAAGATGTACAATAGCCTGCGGAATTCGGAATAGGAGGTTCCTTATCTTTCGTTCACCCTCCTCTATCTTTTTTGCGATCTCGTATTCTTCCTCGGGAGTGAGTAGTGAAACTTTTCCTATGTCCTTAAGGTAGGCCCATATTATGTTGTCCGTCTTTTCACCGGAAAGCCTGTCTATATCTTCCCACTCTTTCGTTTCTTCTGCAGGCTCTACCTTTTCCTTGATTGTCTCGGCTATATCTATGTTTGCGGCTGTGATATAATCGAATATGTCCTCGATCTCTTCAGGGGAGTATATATTGTGAGGTAAATAGTCGTTTATTTCATCTGGCGTAAGATAACCCTTTTCTAAACCGATATCGATAAGCTTCTTCAACTCGTCGTAATTTTTAAGCCCCATGGATTCTCCTCGTGAGATTAAAAAAGCCCGTTTAAGGGCTTGGGAGGAAATTTCATTTTTATAGTTTTATAAAACACTTCGTGAGATTTGTCAAGAGTACAATTCTAAACGGCAAATTTTTATGAGCAAAAAGTCACAAGAAAGGGCCTGGTTTGGCCAGGCCCTTTAACATTTCAGAATAGGTGTCTTAAAGGATAAACTCCCACATTTACGATTCTTCCCTTTCTAATCTGATCCACCCTTGCTGCATCGATTCCTTCAACCTTTTCCGGTCCGTAGGTGAGAGGGGTAGGTGTAAGCCCACCTGTGTCCAAATTTTTTATTCTCCAGGCACCCTTTTCTAGAACATCGACAGGTCTTAACTTTTCAAATGGCACAAGTTCCATTGCCAGTCTTACAGCCTCAACCTGAATCATAGCTTCCAAGACCCCTGCCATGTACATGACATGGGTTACCCTTTTTGTCGGACGATACTTGCTTTGAAGCTCATGCAGAAACTTTACGCCTGGAGATGGATCATCCCATGGTGGGAAGCCTCCTGCGACGACAAACCCCTCACCCAGTTCCCCCATTGCGGGAAGAAATACCTGAAGATGGCTAGGGGTCGCCATGGCGAATGTGATTTTGTAATCTAGGTGTGGTCCCATGCCAAGCCTCACCGCTTCTTTTATCGTCGGCTGAGAGCCGGGGTTTATCATGACGCCAAGTGCTAAATCGACTCTGTTCTCTTTTAGCCACATAAGCTGAGTTGTTGGAGGAGCGGTAGGAACGAGTGGCACATACTGCCTACCCACGAATTCGTAACCAATCTTTTTAAGGTAGGCTTCCATTTCGGGAATTTCTATGGACTTACCCATTGGGTTATCCGCGGTAAGATAGGCGACTCTCGGTTTTCTTGTCTCCTTCCAGTTATCCTTAAACCAATCCGCGGCAGCAGCGAGACTGTCCGTGTATATAGGATAGTAGCTCAGTATTGTTCCAGGTTTTGGCTTCATAAGATAAGGACCGGTTGCCATGCTTGTTGCCATCATTCTGTCCTCGTACAGCTTGTCTTTGAGTGCGAGAGCTTGGGGCGAGCCAGATACCCTAAATACCAACATTCCTTTTGCTTTTAGCTCATCGTAAATTGAAAGAGCCTTTGCAGGTTTAAGCTCATCGTCTCTCCAGAGAACCTCAATTGTAATATCTTTGGGCCACGTTTCCTTTCTCCAAGGAGCAAGTCTCTTTGTTTCGTTTACGTATTTTGCATAGTCCTCAAATCCGGCAAGAACGGCTGCCACGTCTTCCGCATAAGCACCCGTCAGAGCGAAAGACCCGCCAATGTAGAGCTTCTTTGCGGCCTGAGAAGGAAAAACGAAAGTGACAAGAATGGCAATTGCGGCTGCAAAAATAAAGAGAAACCTTTTTGTCATTTTTTGACCCCCTTTCTTAGTAAAATTTTTAGTTCTACTTTCATTTCACCCCCTTCATTCGGCTGCCTCCTTTGAAAATGGCCAAAGTCGGAAATAGGATTTTACAAGTCCCCAGGTATGTAAGAGTCCCCTAGGTTCGAAGATTAGAAAGACAGCGATGATCAAACCTCTTACTATCAGGCTTAAAGATGCTGCAAATTGGGCAGCAACCGCAGGAAACATTTTTGCAAGAAAGGGTCCAACTATCGTTACAAGTTCATCGAGAAGCTTTAAAGAGATTGCTCCAAGAACCGCTCCGAATGTGCTTCCCATACCCCCAACGATTAGCATGGCCAAATACCAGACCGAATCGATAAAGGGAAACTGATCGACGCTTGCAAAGCCATAATAGTGGACAAGCAAAGCACCGGCCAATCCGGCGTATACACATCCAATAAAAAAAGCCTGAAGCTTATAACTCCACAGGTTTATTCCCATCACCTCGGCTGCAATTTCATGATCCCTTATCGCTATAAACGCGCGTCCAACCCTACTTCTTGCGATATTGTGAGCCACAATAGTTGACAGAATTGCAAAGAACGCAACAAGATAAAGATACTTACCCTTAGTGTCAAAGACGAGCGGACCTATCCTAGGCTTTGGGACTGCAAGACCGTCCGATCCTCCTGTTATATCATGGAGCTGAATGACAAACCATATGACTATGAAATGGGCTGCCACTGTCGACATGATGAGGTAAAACCCTTTAATTCTAAGTGAAGGAAGACCGAATATCAGACCGACTAGACCAGCCCCCAATGTTGCAAGTGGAAGAGCAACAATAAAAGGAAAACCGAGCTTTGATGTAAGGACCGCAGAAATATACCCACCGACCGCCATAAACCCCACGTGTCCCAACGATACCTGTCCACAGTACCCCGTAAGGAGGTTAAGCCCATGGACGCTGATGACTGAGATTCCAATCATCGTAAGTATCGTAAGTACCCTGTCGGAGAGAAAAAGAGGACAAACTGCGATGGACGCGATAAGTGTGATAAAGAGGGCCCAATCTTTTTTCGTCTTAAATAAGTTCAGTCTCTCTTTGTAAAAACTTTCCATCTTCATATCCTCTCGATCTTTTTAAGTCCGAATAACCCGTGGGGTTTGAAAATCAAAACGATGAGCATTACTATGAAAGGAAAGACACTGGCAAGACCCCCTCTTGGTAAAAGTGGATCAAAATATCCGGCCGATACGTTTTCGAGAACCCCTATTATGATCCCTGCGGGGATTGCACCCCCAATAGAGTTAAGTCCGCCAAGAAGCGCAACAGTTAAAGCTTTAAGACCTATCTCGGCAAGGGGAGTCATAACACCAGATATTGCTCCGAGCAATATACCGCCTATTACACCAACGACAAATGCTATAACCCAAGAGAGTGCATAGACAGTTGTGGCCCTTATTCCCATGCTCTGGACAACGTGTAGATCATCTGCAGTCGCTCTCATGGCAAGTCCCATCTTCGTGTAGTGATAAAAGAGAAGAAGGATGGTAACAGAAACGGCAGAAACAAAAAGCCCAATGGATGGCTCAGAAGGTATCGATATCTCGCCCACTTTTATGGTGAGTGTAGGTAATACTCCGTGGTACGTTTTGTATTCTCCTCCCCAAACGAGGGTAACGATTCCCTCAATTATACTTGAAAGGGCGATCGTCATCATAATCACAGAGATTATGGGCTGACCTATAAGCGGTCTTAGGGCAATCCTTTCGATTATTATCCCTCCAAGTGCTGCTATGGCCATCGTGAAAAAGATACTGGCCCAAAGGGGCATACCTAAGATCACAAGGAATGTGTATCCAAGATAACCACCTAACATTACAAAGTGACCTTGCGCGATGTTAAACGCGTTCGAATTTTTAAAGATGATAACGAAACCTATGGCCACAAGGGCGTATATCATACCCAAAGCAAATCCTGTTACAACCAGTTGAAGAAAAAAAGTCATTGATCAACCCCGTGGACAATATTTACGGTTACTTCTTTTTCTTGTTTCGTCTTTGGTAATAAAATAGGCACTTTTTCTTGACCCGAATCGATTCCTTCTAGGAGCTCCTTATAAACGATTCGCAAATACCCTTTTCTTAGTTCTCTTCTTAAAGAGATAGTTTCACCTTCAACGCAAAATGCCTCAGGAAGAACAACGTACCTCTCTATTTTAACGTCTTTGTTCTTTCTTAGCACCTGCCTTACGAGATCAGCAATCTCTTTCTTTTGGCACAAATCCAATGGGTCGAGATACTGGAGTCCCATATCTACTGCAACTCTTCTTGTGTGTTCGTCATCGAGTAACACTATAGCGTATAAGGCTTCTCTTTTTACTCCCTTAAATATCCACACATCCTTTACATAAGGGTTGAGCCTTATAGAACTTTCTACAATCTGAACCGGTAGGTTGTAAAGAGGGTTGAGGGTAACCTCGATTGCTCGCCCCTTTAAAACTATCTCGTTTTCGTTCTCGACAGTACCAAAATCACCTGTATAAAATACGCCGTTTTTCAAAGTAAAGCCTTCAGTGCTTGAATCGGCGTATCCTTTGAAGTTGTGTCCACTTTTTAAAATGATTTCGCCATCTTCCGATAAACCCACACCGATATCGCCAAATGGTATCCCTTGAGATTCCGGTCTTTTTGAATCATCCTTGGAAGCTGATATAAATCCTGTTTCAGTAGTCCAATAAAGGTTCCTAAGAGGAACCCCTATCCTACGATAAAACTCAAAGACTTGACCGCTTAGAAGAGGTCCCACATTGTATGCAAGCCTTGTGCAGGAAAGACCAAGATGCCTTTTTAGGTGGCTAAAAAGAAAAAGGTGGCCAAAGGACCTTAAAATCCTTGGGATGTATGGCGGTTTTTGGGGAGCTTCTCCTTTCATAAAGAAGCTATAGACTCCCCTTTTTAGCCTATCCGACTCTCTAATCCTTTCTTCGACCTTGCTTACCAACTTTTCCCACGCATGTGCAGGAAGAAAAACTAAAGTTGGTTTTACCTCTCTCATATCCCTTAGGAAGGTCTGCGGACTTTCGGGGATGGAAAGGATAGAAGAGCTCAAAAGATGAAACCCAATCGAGAATAATTTTTCCACAAGTCCAACTGGAGGAAAAAGCGGGATCAACCGATCATGTCCATTTGGAAACTCCCTTTCGAGATACTTCTTTAAGTTTTCCAGGATAGAGTAAGAAGAGTGCAAAACGCCTTTCGGTTTTCCACTGTATCCACTTGTATAAACTATTGTGCAAGGGTTTTCGGACTTTGTTTTTTTAACTATCTCTTCGAATAGAGTCTCGGACTTTTTTTCTTCCTCACCCATCCTTACTAGTTCTCTAATCCCTAAAAGGATGTCATCTTTATAGTTTCCCAAACCCCTGTATCTCCAGTACACAACCTTTTTAAGAGAGCGAAGACCCTCCTTTATTTGGAGTACTTTGTCGACTTGCTCCTGATCCTGAGCGAAAATGTAACGGACATTCCATCTTTTTGCCATATGTAGGAGATAGTCTGGCGCTGAGTCAGGAGACATACCCAGGGCGATTCCCCCCAAAGAGTATATGGCAAGTTCTACAAAATACCACTCAGAACTAGTATCCCCAATTATTATCGCAATTTCACCCTCCTCAAACCCAACCGACCTAAGACCAAGCGCTATCTTTCTTACATTTGCGTAGTAATCAGCAAAGCTCAGTACATGCCAAACTCCCTGTTTTTTTTCCATAAGAGCAGGCTTTCCACCTTCAGTTTCAGCATTATGCTGCAAGATCTTTGGGATAGTGTCACCCTTTTTGAAAAGATGGGCTAGAACACCCACCTCTTCTTCCTCCTATAGGCCTTGAGTTCTCTGAAGCCCTTTTTTTTACCGGAAGAAGAGATCCCCATGTAGAACTCCCTTACCATATCGTTGTCTTTCAAGATAGAAGATGGACCACCAAAGACGATCCGCCCATTCTCCAAAACGTACCCGTATTGGGCCACCTCCAAAGCTGCTTTAGCGTTCTGCTCTACGAGTAATATAGACATATTAGTCTCTTCATTTATCCTTTTTATGATCTGGAATATCTCTTTGACGACAAGGGGTGCAAGCCCTAAAGAGGGTTCATCGAGAAGCATAAGTTTTGGCCGGGCCATGAATGCCCTACCTATAACGAGCATCTGCTGTTCGCCACCTGATAAGTAACCGCTTATTTGAGTGCGGAGATCCTTAAGTCTGGGAAACCAATTGTAGACCCTTTCGATATCTTCTTTTACCCCTTTTTTGTCCTTTCTGCGGTATGCACCTATAAAGAGGTTTTCTTCCACAGTTAAATGTTCCAATACTCTTCTTCCTTCCATTACCTGACTTATACCTAGCTGCGCCACATCTTCAGGTGAAAGGTTATCTATCCTTTTTCCATCGAAATAGATGGAACCGTTTGTTACTTCCCCGTCTTCGGTTTTCAACATGCCAGATATGGCCTTGAGGGTCGTTGTTTTTCCAGCGCCGTTTGCCCCTAAAAGGGCCACCATTTGACCCTCTTTCAATTCGAAGGAGATCCCTTTGAGTACCTGGATAACCTTCATGTAAACCACATCGATATTCTGTACTTTGAGCATCATTCCTCTCCGAGATAGGCCCTGATCACCCGCTCGTCATTTTTTATATCGTCAGGCCTTCCCTCTGCTATCTTCCTTCCGAAATCGAGCACAACTATTCTCTCTGCTAGATCCATAACGACACCCATATCATGCTCAACAAGAATGATGCTATTTAATCCGTTTTTCAAAACCTGAGTTTGGTAAGAATCCCCTTGACCCTCGAATATTTCCAGTATAAAACGGGCTATGTCTTCTTTCTCTTCAAGGTTCATCCCTGCCATAGGTTCATCCAGGAGCAATATTTTAGGTTCAAGCGCCAAAGCTCGGCCGAGTTCGACCCTCTTTCTCAACCCATATGGGAGAGAACCGACTATTTTGTTCCGCCAAGGAGAAAGCTCGAGAAAGTCTACGATCTCTTCCACAGCTGCCATATGTTTCAATTCGTCACGCTTTGCCCAGCCGACGAATATGGCATCAGTAAGGAGGTTCTGGGACATAAATATATGCCTTGCTGCCATTATGTTTTCGAATACCGTAAGCCCTGTGTAAAGCCCTATGTTCTGGAAGGTTCTCGCAATACCTAGCTTAGCTATCGCATCCGGTCTCATTTTTGTGATTCGCTTTCCTTCAAAGTATATTTCCCCTTTCCACGGTTTATAAAAACCATTGATGCAATTGAGAAGTGCCGTCTTCCCAGCACCATTCGGCCCTATTATTGCGAGTAATTCACCATCTTTTAGATGGAGGTCCACGTCACTTAAAGCAGAGACCCCGCCAAAGCTCAGAGAAACGTCTTTTATCTCTAGGATGGTCCCCCCTTTTTTGCGCATATTTCCTAAGTAGCATAGATGGAGTTTTGATGTCAATGAGGCGATTTTTTCTTGTCATCGATCGATAGAACGGTTATTGAATAATAGGTGAGAAAAAATCGTTTGCCGGAGGCGAGCATGAAGGAAATCTTTGGCATTTTAGAAAAATTTCAGTTTGAACTTGAGCCTTGCGCAATCAAGTACGTGAATATAAAGCCCAAAGGAATTAGGCGCCTCCAAAACGTTATGGACTTTTGTGAAATGCTAAGGGAGGCTCAGAGTGGAAGCATTTTTTATGCTGATGCGGAGAATTTTTCTTGCATTGGGCCTTTCATCTTAGGTATGAAAGAAAAGGATCCCGTTTTTACCAAAGGATTTGTGGGGCCAAGACTGGGTATATTCAAAGAAGAAAGAGCCAACAGAAGGATATACCAATACTTACCTATGATGCCGAAAGACTCCGTTTCATATGTTCTTTTTTCGCCCCTTTTTAGTTCTCCGTTCGAACCCGATCTAATTGTCTTCCTTTTGACCGTGGATCAGGCAGAGATAATGTTACGGGCTAAATCCTTTGAGACCGGAGAGATGTGGGTGGCTAAGGGTACTCCTGTTGCAACGTGCGCCTGGCTTTTTATATATCCCTATCTCTCTGGCGATATTAATTTCACTGTAACCGGTTTTGGCTTTGGAATGAAGGCAAGAAAGCTCTTTCCCGAAGGGAGAATCCTTTTTTCTATCCCCTGGGACAAAATCCGGCAGATAGTTGAAAGTCTCCGCGAAATGGAATGGATCCCGGAGTCATTTGTCATAGGGCCAGAAAAGCATAAAAATAAAGTGAGACGAATAATAAAGGCAGTCCAGGAGGAACTAGAAAGGGGAAAGACCCATGAAGAGGAAAGCCCAAGTTATGAATGTAAGGGATAATATTGCCGTAGCTTTGGTGAGTCTTAAAGCAAAAGAGAAAATAGTTATTCAGAGGGGAAATACAGAGGAAGAAATTGTGCTTCTCGAAAACATCCCAAGGGGACACAAGTTTGCAATCGAAGATATAGAGAAGGGAAAAGAAGTGTTTAAGTACGGTGAAGTTATAGGAATTGCAGCACAAGACATAAAAAAGGGAGAATTAGTTCACGATCACAATCTCAAGGGAGTAAAGTAGATGGATTATATGCGCCCGGTGCGAGTCGAACGCACAGCCTCTGGCTCCGGAGGCCAACGCTCTATCCTTTTGAGCTACGGGCGCCAAATCTTCTTTTACAAAAACTTATCATACGTCCAGTGAAGAACACAAGAATTAGGGTAAAAAGCTAGATTCTTTGTGGGACGAAAAGGAACGTATCTCATAAACAAGCCCGAGAAAGAGTACGCGGAAATGGTACGGGTTATGTTTTCTCGGGTTGTTAACCGCTACGACCTAATGAACAGACTTTTAAGTGTGGGGCTCGATATTTACTGGAGGAGGAAGACCGTAGAGGCGATAAATCTTGAAGAGAATGAAAGGTTCCTAGATCTTGCCTGCGGTACGGGGGATTTAGGTATATTTGTTGCAAAGGCCTATCCGCACGTACTTGTTTTTGCGGTAGACTTTAACCTCGATATGATCTCCTTTGCGAAAAAAAAGATAGAGAAAAAAAAGCTAAATCGTTTTTTCAATTTTGCTGCAGCCGACGCGAATAACCTCCCATTTAAGGATGAAAGCTTTGATGCAGTAGGGATTGCCTTTGGCTTGAGGAATATTCCAAATAGAAAAAACGCCCTAAAAGAGATGATAAGGATCACAAAAAAAGGGGGAAAGATACTAATCCTCGAGATGACGGCAAAAGGAACCTTAAACCACATCTTCAAGTTCTACATAAGGCATGTAATGCCATTTTTGGCAAGAATCTTTTCTAGTGATCCTGATGCCTATTTTTACCTTTACGATACGATCTCGTCTTTTTCGTCTCCAGAAGAGCTAAAAGATGAATTGGAATGGATCGGACTAAAAAACGTCAAGATTAAAAGATTCTGGCCCGGGATAACTTACCTTTTTGTTGGGATGAGACCATAAAATGATTTAGTTGACTGTGAAAGTAACTGGTTGTAATATGTCGTAAGCTCGTGGAAAGAAGGGATTTTTTAAAAGTAGGTACAGTTTTCGTCCTTTGTCTTACATTTGACACAAAAAACCTCCTTTTTGCCGAATCAAACATCTATCCTGATTTAGCGGTTGCTAAAGGATATCCGCCTGCCAAGCTTGTTGAATCGGCAATAGGAGCTCTCGGAGGGATAAGAAGGTTCGTATCTAGAGGAGATGTGGTTGTGGTTAAACCGAATATAGCCTGGGATAGAACTCCGGAGATGGCAGCAAACACAAATCCAGAAGTTGTTGCCGAGATTGTAAGGCTGTGCTACGAAGCAGGGGCAAAGCAAGTCAAAGTCCTCGACAGAAGTGTTAACGATCCTAAGCGTTGCTATGTTCAAAGTGGGATAGAAAGACACGCATTATCTCAAGGAGCAAAGATAGTGTACCCCGACGATAGAAAGTTTAGGAAGGTGGAAATCAAAGGAGAAATTTTAAAATCTTGGGAACTTTGGACAGAGGTTTTGGAGGCCGACAAGATAATAAACGTTCCAATAGCAAAGCACCACAGTCTAGCGAGACTTACGATGGGCCTCAAAAATATGATGGGTATAATGGGTGGATTCAGAGGCCTCATTCATCAGAGGCTTGACGATTCATTAGCCGATTTGGTCGCATTTGTTCGTCCAACACTTACCGTTTTAGACGCAATCCGAATCCTTGTTCGGGGTGGTCCGCAAGGAGGGGATTTAAAGGATGTGGTGCAGACTAATACTGTAATAGTCGGAACAGATCCTGTTGCCGTTGATGCTTACGGTTCCACTCTTTTCGGTCTGCGACCGGAAGACATAGGTGCTGTAAAGAAAGCGGCAGAAAGGGGAATTGGCAGGATGGACATAGAGAAAATGAGAATAAAGAGACTTTCCGTTCAGTGAAAGTCCCTTTTAGTAGAATTCGCCTGGTATCTCAGGCACTCTTTTTCATTTCTTTCCTTTGTCTTTTTTTGAAAACCGAATCTTTAGGCACCGACGAAATAGGTTACCCGGTAAAAATATTCTTAGAATTTGACCCATTTGTGGCGGTAAATGTCATAATTGCGAATCGTTCTTTTTTGAATGTTTCCTTTTTCTTTGTCTTTACCCTTTTTAGCGCGATTTTCCTCGGAAGGGTTTTCTGCGGATGGGTCTGTCCTTTCGGTTTTTTAAACGATTTGGTGGGAAAGATAAAGGAAAAACGGAAAGAGAAAGAAAAGTGCTGGTTTAGTGTAAAGTATTACCTTCTTTTCCTCGTCTTTGGTGGGTCGGTTTTTTCCATACAACTTTCAGGGTTTTTAGATCCATTAAGCCTTCTTATACGTTCCTTTACTATCACGGTCTATCCTGCGGTAAACTTTGTTTTTGAGGGGATCGTGGATTTAATTTATTCCGTCGATATTTTAACCGGCTTAAGAGAGACTCTTTACCATTTTTTAAAAACTACCATCCTTCCAAAGAGGCCTTTGCACTTTCAACAGTCCCTCTTTATAGGAATATTCTTTTTCTTCCTGCTTGGACTTAATCTTCTGGAGAAGAGATTCTGGTGTAAGTATCTCTGTCCCCTTGGAGCCCTCCTCGGACTCTTTTCCCTCTTTCCCTTGATTAAAAGGTCGATAGGCGAAGGATGCCTAGGCTGTGAGCGATGTGAAAATCTTTGTTGCGGCGGATTAAAACTGAAGGATGGATCTTGGAGTGGATCGGAATGTATCCAATGTTTTGAATGTGAAAATGTTTGTTCAAAAGGCACGATAAAACATGGACCCTCAGCCTTTTTAGAAAGGATAGACGTTGGAAGGAGAAATCTCGTTCTTTCCTTTCTTTTGGGAGGTGCCCTGTCGCCAATTCTGAAAGTCAACCCACTTTCTGCTGAAAGATACTTCAATCCGAAACTCATAAGACCTCCAGGTTCACTTCCTGAAAGCGAGTTTCTCAAAAGATGCATAAGGTGCGGCCAATGCATGAAAGTTTGCCCAACGGGTGGACTTCAACCATCTTTTTGGGAGTCTGGTCTTTTGGGTCTTTGGACTCCAATTCTTATACCTAAGATAGGCTACTGTGAGTTTAGGTGCACAATGTGCGGGAAAGTTTGCCCAACCGGTGCAATAAGAAATCTATCCCCAGAAGAAAAGGCAAAAGTAAAGATAGGTCTTGCCTTCATAGACAAATCGAGATGTCTGCCGTACGCATTCGGGATATCATGCATAGTGTGCGAGGAGGTATGCCCCACACCAAAAAAGGCCATAAGATTTGTGGAAAAGCAAAGAAAAGATAAGAAGGAAAAGATGCTCATAAAACTTCCCGTTGTTGATCACAGATTATGTGTGGGATGCGGTATATGTGAGGCTCAATGTCCTGTCGGTGCTATTCCAGCTATATACGTTGTAAGCATTCAGGAATCACGCTCTGAGAGGAACAAAATCTTTTTGGAATTTTAAATCTTTTCTTGACTAGGTTAGCTTCAAGATGTATAAAATCTATCTGCTATGGGAGAACAAGACGCCAGTGAAAGAGTTGGCCGCTTGGGCAAGGCGGCCATAGTTTGAGCCCTCCCATTCGCGAACTTCGTGGCTCACTATAAGGCCGCAAGCCCTGCATGGCCTTAAAAAAGTGAGTCATGAAGAATACCCAAGATCTCAGAGTAAAAAATCGCAATGAAGGAATACTCATTGAACTTTGTAGGCTCCCCCAGGAGGCTATTCTAAAAAGACTGGGTACAAGGCCTGAAGGTCTTTCATCCGATGAAGCCTTATACAGACTTGAAAAATATGGACCGAATGAGCTTTCCCACCTAAGGAGGCTCACCTTTTACGAAAATATTCTAGGCAGGTTCAAAAATCCGCTTGTCATCCAGCTTTTAATAATAGCTTTCGTTTCCGCAATAATCGGTGAGATCAAATCAACAGTTGTTGTGACTCTCATGCTCTTTTTGAGTGTTGGGCTCTCCTTTATCTTCGATGATAGATCTGCAAAAGCTGTGGAAGCTTTGGGAAAACAGGTAGCCACGAGAGCTTCAGTATTAAGGGATGGAGTTGAAACTGAGATCAAGTTATCGGAGGTTGTACCTGGCGATATCGTGATCCTCAAAGCGGGTTCAATAATTCCGGCTGATCTCAGACTAATTGCCGCACGGGACTTTTTCGTTAATGAGGCAGCCCTCACCGGAGAATCCATGCCGGTTGAGAAGGTGGTAGAAGCGAACGACTTAAACTACAATTCCGCCCTCGAATTGCCGAATGCATGCTTTTTTGGAACGCACGTTGTAAGCGGAACGGCAAAGGGGGTGGTGATCCATACAGGAAAAGACACACTTTTTGGATCTATATCTGAAAAACTATTGAAGGGGAGAGAGGAGACGAGTTTTGACAAAGGGATTAAATCCTTTACTTACATGATGACAAAGGTCATGGCAGTTTTGGTATTTTGTGTATTTCTCCTTGTTGGCATAACGAAGGGGAATTGGATACAGGCCCTCCTTTTTGGACTTGCAGTGGCTGTTGGTCTTACGCCCCAGATGTTACCCATGATAATCACCGTAAATCTCGCGAAAGGCGCACTGAGCATGGCGAAAAAGAAGGTGATCGTGAAAAGGTTACCCTCCATTCAGAACTTTGGTGCAATGGACATTTTGTGTACGGATAAGACAGGCACCCTCACCCAGAATCGGGTCGTGTTGAAAAAGCACGTCGACATAATCGGAAAGACAAGTGAGGAGGTTTTGCAGTATGCCTATCTCAACAGTTACTTTCAAACAGGATTAAAGAGCTTAATAGATAGTACCATTCTTGAACACGTAAATCTGGATGTGAGTTCATGCAAACTTGTGGATGAGCTTCCATTCGACTTCCAAAGAAGGAGGATGTCGGTCGTTGTCGATTACGAGGGTTCACACGTTCTCATATGCAAGGGGGCCGTTGAAGAGATCTATGCCTGTTGTACTCACTACCAGATAGACGACCATATCTATCCACTCATAGATCTTATAAGAGCCGATCTTTTTGAAGATGTGGAAGCGCTAAATAGGGACGGATTTAGGGTCCTGGGAATAGCATATAGGGAATTTCCCAGAGAGAAAAAGACCTTCACAGTTGAGGATGAGAGTAACTTAATTCTCCTCGGATACATAGCTTTTTACGATCCCCCAAAAGACTCGGCGATTCAGGCCATAAGACTCCTAAAGGAAAGGGGTGTGAGGATAAAGGTTCTTACAGGTGACAACGGGCTTGTCACAAAAAAGGTGTGCGAAGACGTGGGCCTCAAAGCTGAAAAACTCATCACAGGGGGTGAGCTTTCATCTTTGGATGCGGAGGCTTTCGCAAAAGCAGTTGAGGAATATGACATATTCGTTAAACTTTCACCTGTGCAGAAGGAACAGATTGTTCGTCAACTTAGAGCCAACGGCCACGTTGTGGGATTCTTGGGGGACGGCATAAATGACGCACCGGCCATGAAGGCAGCAGATGTCGGTATCTCTGTAGATACGGCGGTGGATGTAGCTAAGGAAAGCGCGGATATAGTCCTTTTGGAGAAGAGTCTGGGAGTACTAGAAGAAGGAATAGTCGAGGGGAGAAAGGTTTTTGCAAACATAGTGAAGTACATAAGGATGGGATCGAGTTCAAATTTTGGAAACATGTTCAGTGTTGTTGGATCGAGTTACCTTCTTCCGTTTTTACCGATGCAACCAATTCAGGTTCTCACAAACAACCTCCTCTATGACCTTTCGCAAACTGCAATCCCTACTGACAATGTGGATAAGGAAGTGGTTGAAAAGCCTCTCAAGTGGAATATCGAAGGGATAAGAAAATTTATGATGTTTATCGGGCCTATAAGTTCAATTTTCGATTACTTGACCTTTGCACTATTATGGTTCGTTTTTGGATGTGGAATGTACACTTTGCCAGGAGTAGCTGAAGAAGTAAAACTTGCTAGTGAGAGACTATTCCAGACGGGATGGTTTGTGGAGTCGCTTCTCACTCAAACCCTGATAATACACGTTATAAGAACGAAGAAAGTGCCAATAATCGAAAGTTTTCCATCCATCCCGCTTTTTGTTGCAACTCTAACGATAATGGCAATAGGAGTATACCTTCCCTATTCCCCTTTTGCGGAAAGTTTAGGATTTGTTCCTCTTCCTCCGACATACTGGCTATGGATAATTCTATTTCTTGCCTCATATTGTCTTCTCACCCACAGAGTAAAAGTTTGGTTTTTCAAAAGATATGGAGGTGAATGAGAATGGATTCGCTACTCGATGCCCTTCAAGAAGGAAGACTCTTTGAGTTACCAGAGAACGAAAAGAAGGATGCATTACAGTTTCTTGCTCACGTAATAGAAGCTTTTCCAGAAATCCCCCCCGATACTGATGTTGTGGGACTGGTAATGAAGAGGGAGGAAACTGTAAATACTGCTCTGGGCAAAGGATGGGCATGTCCACATGCGAGAGTTCCATTTGAGGAAGATCTTAAATGCGTGGTAGGGTGGAGCCCCCAGGGTATCGAATATGGAGCTCCCGATGGAAAACCTGTCCACCTGATCGTCATGTACCTCGTCCCGGAAAACCAAAGAAACCACTATCTCCGCGAAGTTTCAATGATCGCAAAGGCTATAGAAACGTATCCGGACGTTGAAAAGATAAGATATGTGAGTAGTTTAAACGATGTGAGAAACTACCTTCTAGACCTTATAGACTCCACAAAAGAGACGATAGGTCCTGATTCTAGGGCAAGGATGATAAGACTTCAGGCCCGTCCTCAGAAAGAAGCCTACATTTTTCACGATCTTTCTAACCTCATAATCGAGCCCATGACCATCGTTGCCGTACCAAAGACGAAACCTTTGATACTCACCCACAACCCAGCCCTTCTCGAGCAACTACAGTGGTCAGAAGATTTGGTTGAAAAAATTGAAAACGAGGGGGTATTCCACGCAGGTGGATGGCGGATCTTAAGAAAAGCATCTAATACCTATCAGGGAGGTATCGTCACATACGATTGCATAGGAGTTAAACTCAAAGAAAATCTTACGAAGTGAAACGGTTATTTCCGTAAAACCCTGTTTTTCTCATCCACGTAAACCTTTTTTGGCTCGAAAGAGCTAAGTTCTCTTTCGTCGTAGTAAGCGTAGGAAACAATTATTATAAGGTCACCTTTCTTCGCCTTATGAGCAGCTGCTCCATTTATACAAATGGTTCCTGAGTTTTTTTCACCCTTTATCACGTAAGTTGTAAAGCGTTCACCATTTGTGATGTTATAGACATCGACCTGTTCATACGGGAGCAGATTGGCCTCCTCCATGAGAGCCTCGTCGATAGTTATACTTCCCTCGTAGTCTATGTTACTTTCTGTTACGGTAGCTCTGTGAATCTTAGATTTCATCATAGCTCTCATCATACTCTATCCCTCCGAAGAATTACGTTGTCTATAAGTCTCGTTTTCCCTATCCAAACAGCCAAAGCGACCAAAGCTTTGTCTTCGACAGTACTTAGCTTCCTTAAGGTCTCCGTATCCACCACTTCCACATACTCAATCTCCAAACCCGAAGTAGAAGAAAGTATTTTATGTGCTGCTTCTATAAGCTTTTCTGCTTTTTTTTCCCCGTCCAAAAAAAGCCTCTGAACTTCCCTTAAAGCAACGTAGATATTTGCGGCTTTTTGTCTCTCTTCTGGGCTCAGATAAGTATTCCTTGAGCTCATAGCAAGACCATCACTCTCTCTCACAACCGGGCAGCCGATTATATTCACATCCATATTCAGGTCTTTTACCATCCTTTCGATTATCTTTAACTGCTGATAATCTTTTTCCCCGAAAAAAGCGAAATGTGGTTTGACAATGTTGAATAACTTTGTCACGACAGTGGCTACTCCCTGAAAATGACCCTTTCTGGTTCTGCCGCACAGATAATCCTCCATCTCCAAAACCCTAACATAGGTTTTGTAGCCTTCGGGATACATCTCGTCAACCGAAGGATAAAAGAGAATGTCGACTTGTTCTTTTTCGAGTATACCCTTGTCCCTTTCTAGATCTCTTGGATATCTTTCAAAGTCTTCCTGCGGTCCAAATTGGATTGGATTTACAAAAATACTCACAACAGTAACTTCTGCCATTCTCTTTGAAGTTCTGATAAGGGAGAGGTGGCCCTCGTGTAAGAATCCCATTGTGGGAACAAAGCCTATCGTTTTCGTTTTTCTTAGGCTTTCGGAAAGGGACTGCATTTCTTTAACTTTTGTCACAAAAAGCATGTTATCTTCTCAATGGAAGGAATGCGAATCGTCAGGAAAGACACCACCTTTTACCTCAGCTATAAAATCCTCTACAGATTTCTTTATGATATCTTTTAAATTCACATACCGCTTTACGAATTTTGGCCGGAATTCTCCAAGGAGTCCAAGAAGATCGTGGGTGACAAGTACTTGGCCGTCGCATTCAGGTCCTGCCCCTATCCCGATTGTTGGGATTGTGAGCTCTTGTGTGATCCTTTTTGCTATCTGTCTAGGTATGCATTCAAGTACGAGAGAGAAGGCACCAGCTTCCTCGACGGCCTTTGCGTCCTTAATTAGTCTTTCTTCCTCTTTTTGGACTTTATAACCACCTAAGGCGTAATAAGACTGAGGCGTGAGACCTATGTGTCCCATGACAGGAATGTCTATGTCCACAAGGGCCTTTATGACGTCCTTCATTTTTTCACCACCTTCTATCTTTACCGCCTCTGCTCCACTCTCTTTTATCATCCTCCCCGCGTTTCTCTTTGCCATCTCTACGCTTTCCTGATATGACATAAAGGGCATATCTATGACGACAAGAGCCCTTTTTACCGCTCTTACTACAGGCTTTGCGTGATGGATCATATCTGAGATCGTAACAGGAATTGTAGTCGGATAACCAAGAACGCAAACCCCAAGAGAATCGCCAATAAGAATAATGTCTATTCCTGCCTCATCGAGAATCTGCGCAAAGCAATAATCGTAAGCCGTAAGCATCGTGATCTTCTCTTTATTCTTTCTCTGCTTTATAAGTGGTACCGTAACTTTCTCCATCGACCCCTCCAAAAAAAAACCTTCTGGACATTGCCCAGAAGGTTTTACCTCCAAAAAAACCCTCCGTCTCAGTCCAGTATCCTGGATCCAAGCGGTTTTTCTTATTTTAATCCTTATCGTGAGACTTTGTCAAAAGGTTTTTTGTAAGCTTCTCAGCTAAAAGGTAGGCTTCAATAAAGCTTGTAGGATCGGCAATCCCTCTACCGGCTATATCGAAAGCCGTACCGTGACCGGGGGATGTCCTAACGAATGGAAGACCAAGTGTAACGTTCACGGTTCTTTTGAAGTCAATGGTCTTTAGTGGAATGAGTCCCTGATCGTGGTACATTGATACGTAAGCATCACAGTCAATTTTTGAAAAGACAGAATCTGCAGGATACGGACCTGAAACAATAATATTTAGGTTTTTTGCTCTTTCTATGGCCTCTACGATTATGTGCTCCTCATCTCCTATAAGGCCTTCTTCTCCCGCGTGTGGGTTTAATCCGCAAACTTTTAAATTAGGCGAATCGATATTGAATAGTTCTACAAGAGATCTGTGGGTTATGTATATGGTCTTGAAGACCCTTTCGACCGATAGTAGGTTCGGTACTTCCTTAAAAGGAACGTGGGTTGTAACAAGTGAGACCCTCATTTTTCTATTCTGCAGCATCATGACGTAGTCATTAACACCAGCCAGCCGGCCAAGCATCTCGGTATGCCCGGTAAATTGGATGTTTGCAAGCTCGAAGGACTTCTTGTTTATGGGGCAGGTAACTATGCCATAAACTTCCCCGTTTAGAACCCGCTTTAACCCCTCAAAAACGTACTGGTAAGCCGCGTACCCGTAATCCTTATTAACAAGACCGTACCTTACATCTTTTAGAAGACCTAGGTCTATAAGTTCCACATCTCCCTTTTTGCCCTCCATGTAAGGCAAGAACAAATTGGAAATATCCATCCCGAGTATTCTCCCTGTCTCTTTTAAAACCTCCAAGTCGCCAACAATAACAGGGATGCTCCTCTTTTTTATCTTGGGAATCGATTTAAGTATTATTTCGCTTCCTACCCCAGAAGGGTCACCCATCGAAACGAGTATCCTAATCAAAGCTTAACCTCTATGTAGGAATTCTTTTTAAGTTTCTCTATGTAATCCTTGTATCTTTTTTCCGACTCCCTCATTATGAGTCTTTTTCTAATTTCATCCTTTACATTCTCGAAGGGTTCTATCTCACCTTTTTTCCTTTCCACTACTTTCAGTATGTGGAAGCCGTAGCGGGACTGGACGATCCCCGTATACTCTCCCTCCTTCAATCCTTTCAAAGCTTCACCGAGTTCTGGCATCAGATCTCCCTTTTTTACAAACCCAACGTCGCCGCCGTACTTACCTGAGGGATCGTCCGAGTACGTTTTCGCAAGTTCCTCGAACGGAACTCCCTCCTTTATCGACTCATAAACTCTTTTTGCTCTCTCCTTCGAATCCTCCCGTAGGCCAGAGATAAAGATTTGGTGGATGTGGATCTCCTCGTCTGTAAACTCCTCCGGATGATTTTTGTAATAGTCCATCAAATCCTTTTCCGAAAGGTTAATTTCAGGAGTTATGACCCTAGCGAGAACCTTATTTCTAAGGAGGCTCAATTTTATACCTTTTATAAAGTCCTCATAGGTTATGTTTTCACGCCTTAGCTGTTCTTTTAATTCGTCTTCTGTTATCAAATTCTGCCTCTTTATGTTTTCGATTACCGCTTGTACTTCTTTTTCTGAAACGTCAATCTTCATCTTTTTTGCCTGTTGTTTGATGAGGGTACCTTCTATGAGGATTTCAAGCTTATCTCGAAGTCTAAGACCTAAAACGTAATCATCAACTGACTTAAATCTCTCTTTTTTTTCGACGTGTACGAACTGCTCCACCTCTTTTAATGTGATTATGTCATCGTTCACTACGGCAACGATCCTGTCTATGATCTCACCGGCCGTAAAAGCGAAAGGAAAAAGGGTAAAAAACACAGAAAGGACGAAAAAAAGGACCCGTTTCATTTTTTAGGCTTTTCCTCGGGCTTTGGAGCCTCTCTCTTTTCTATCCTTTCCTCTTTCAAGACCTCCTCATTTATCTTTATTTTGGCATTATTTTTTAGCTCCGCAAAGTAATCTTCCAGCATCTTTCCTCTCTTTTCTTGTAGAAGCTTTTGCCTTATTATCTCCCTTACCTCTTCGTAAGAAGCATACGAAGGCGGTTTTATTCCTTCGAGTCTTATTATATGGTATCCGAACCGCGTTTTAACGATCCCGCTTATCTGACCGACTTTTTTAAGCTTGAATGCTTCCTCCTCGTACTCAGGGACAAGTGTTCCTTTCGGATGATAGCCTATTTCCCCTCCCGTAGTCTTAGCAGCTGGGTCTATCGAGTACTTCTTTGCAAGCTCAACAAAATCTTCACCCTTCGACAATCTTTCCTGGATCTGCTTTGCTTCTTCCGCTGTTCTCAAAAGGATGTGTCTCGTATTTATTTCCGGGGGTTTTTTAAACTGCTCTTTATTCTCCTCGTAATATTTCCTTATCTCCTCCTCCTTTATCTCCGCTTTCTCCAATCTTTTTTTAACGAGCATGTCTATAAGGAGCTGTTCCCTTATCTCTGCCAGTTTTTCCTGGAACTCTTTATCCTTCTCTATCTTTTCCTTTTTAGCCTCCTTCAAAAGAAGCCGCTTCATGATCAGCCTCTCAAGGTAAGCCCTCTTGCCCATCTCAGTTGCGACAAGCATCTTAAGTTCCGTAGGAATCTTGTCGAGCTCTTTGTTGAATTCGTTCAAAGTTATCTTCTCTCCATCTATCTCAGCAACAACTTTCGAATCATCCTTCTTTCCACATCCAAGAATCAAAAATACTACGACAATTGTTAATATTAGCTTTTTCATCCGGAAGCCTCCTTTTACCGAAATTTATATCACAGAGACAAAACCTTCAACAACACATTCCTTGCAAATTCGGTAATTTCCGAAAATTTGCCCGCTAATGGGACAAAGATTCTACGATCTGACATAAGTTTCAATCCATCCCTCATTGCGCACTCTATTAATTTTTCAGTGTTTATCGGGGTTTTTTCCGTAAGGTAAATAAAAAGTCCTTTATCAGTCTTTTCGACCTTTTTGATTCTCGCCTTTGAAAGAAAAAGCCTAAATTCGATGATTTTTAGTAGGTTTTTTACGGGCTCAGGCATCTTTCCGTACCTGTCCACTATTTCGCTTTCTATATCTTGTAATTCGGTTTCGGTTTTTATCCTTGCGAGTCTTTTGTAGAGGAGCAACTTCTGAGAGGGATCCTCAACGTACGAGTCAGGGATATAAGCCTCAATAGGTAGGGAGATCTCTGGTATTATATCTTCTTCCGCGACCTCTTTTTTGCTTAGCCGCTTTATCGCCTCTTCGAGCATTGAAACGAATAGCTCAAATCCAATAGAATTCACATTACCTGACTGCTCCTTACCCAAAAGGTTCCCACATCCCCTTATTTCGAGATCGTAATTAGCTATTTGGAAGCCTGATCCCACATGGGACATCTCCTCTATTATTTTCAACCTAAGCATCGCGTCTTTTGTGAGTATCTCCCCTGAGGGAATTAGAAGGTAGGCATAGGCTTGTCTCGGCCCCCTTCCAACCCTTCCCCTAAGCTGATAAAGTTCTGAGAGCCCCATCCTATGGGCGTTATTTATGAAAATTGTATTTGCATTGGTAATGTCGAGGCCGGATTCAACTATGTTCGTTGACAGAAGAAGATCGTACTTTCTATCGATAAAGTCGAGCATCACCTTTTCAAGATGGGACTCTTTCATTTTTCCGTGAGCAATAGCGATCCTCACCTCTGGAAGGAGCTTTTGCAAATGATCTTTTACCTTGTCAATGTTGTAGATGTAGTTATGGACAAAGAAGACCTGACCATTTCTCTCGAGTTCTCTTAGTACACCTCTTTTTATGATCTCGTCGTCAAACTTTGTGACGTATGTTTTTATGGCGAGTCTGTCGAGAGGCGGAGTATCGATGATACTTAAGTCTTTAATGCCCATGAGGGCCATGTAAAGTGTTCGAGGGATGGGTGTTGCACTGAGAGTCAAAACATCTACGGTCTTTTTTATGGACCTTAACTTTTCTTTGTGCTTCACACCGAATTTGTGCTCTTCATCTATAATCAGTAGCCCGAGATCTCTAAATTCCACATCTTTTTGGAGGATCCTATGGGTCCCTATGACTATGTCGATTGTCCCTTTTTTGAGTCGCTCGATAATCTCTTTCTGTTCTTCTTGCGATTTGAAACGGCTAAGTACCTCTATGTTTACCGGATACTCTTTTAACCTTTCGGTGAAGGTCTTGTAATGCTGCTCGGCAAGAACCGTTGTTGGAACAAGCACGGCAACCTGTTTATTGTCCATTACAGCTTTAAAAGCGGCTCTTAAAGCAACTTCCGTTTTCCCAAAACCAGCATCGCCACAAAGAAGTCTATCCATTGGCCTTGGTGACTTCATATCCGAAAGAACTTCTTCTATTGCCCTTTTTTGCCCCTCCGTCTCCTCATACTGAAATTTAGACTCCATCTCTTTATAAATCTCGTCTTCTTCGGAAAATGCAAAACCTTCTCTACACCGTCTTTCGGCGTAGATTTCAATCAGTTCTTGCGCCATGTCTTCTATTTTCTTTCTAACTTTTGCCTTAGTATATGCCCATCTTGTCGACCCGAGTCTATCTATCTTTGGTTTTGCCTTCTCAGTAGCTATGTACTTCTGCACGAGATGTAAATCATGGGTTGGAACATAAAGCTTGTCTCCACCCTCATACTCAATGACTAAAAAATCCTTAACGCATCCGTCTATTTTAAGCTCTTTTGTTCCCCTAAATATCCCTATTCCGTAGTCAATGTGAACCACGTAGTCACCGTAGGACAACTCTTTGAATGATTCTACAAATTCGTCGAGAGCCTGAGATTTTACTTTTACAGTCCTTCTTTTCGGACCGAGTAGCTCGTCTTCTGCAATTACGACTATACTATCAGTTCTAAAACCCCTCCTTAAGGTACCGTAGGTGATCGCCCACTCCCTTAGTTGGGGATCGAAGGAGGGTTTTTCCACACAAGGAAGGAAGATCCCGTAGTTTATGAGAATCTCTCTCAATCTATGAGCTTGATGTTCAGAATTCGCAACTATGTATACACAGGGAACATTTCGCCATTCATTTTTCATCATTTCCACAAGGATTTTGAAAACTTCATTCTTCTTTGCGTTAAAGACGGCTTTTATATCCTCATTGGAAGTGGCACGAATTACTTCGGAATATTCCTCTGTGAGGCCGGAAAGATCAAGACTTAAACAATGGTTAACAGTTTCATTCCACTTTTTGAAAAGGGACAAATCTCCCCGTATCTTTAGCTTTTCGTGGAGCCCGTTATGAACTATTAAGGATCCTGCATCGAGATAGGAGAGTATGGAGCCGACTTTTTTTACTTCATACCGAAGATCCAAGAGCTCAGCTTTATCTATGTGTTTTTTTGACCTCTGTGAATGGGGGTCAAAAAACCTTATGGAGATTACGTCATCCCCCATAAATTCGATCCTTACGGGTTCATCGTAATTGGGGGAGAAAATGTCAAGTATCCCACCCCTTTTTGAAAATTCACCCCTTTCCCTAACAAGGGAAGTTTGACTGTAGCCCCCTTCAATGAGAAAATTTAGGAGATCTTCCTGATAAACAGAATCTCCCACTTTTACTTCAAAAAGAAGCGATCCTATCTCTTCTGGAAGGATTACGGCTTGTGTTACTTCCTCCTCAGGGAAAAGACCAATCGATGTGAAATCCCTGTAGAATTTGAAGAAAAAGCCAATTCTTTTGAGTTCGTCATCCTTTTCGAAGATCCTGTTTTTTTTTATGGGAAAAAAATGGACCTCTCTTCCAGAGAAAAACTCGATTTCTTCTTTTACTAAAAGAGCCTCCTCTTCGTTTTCATACAAAAAGAGAGTCTTCTTTCCTGAACGCGAAACTAAAAAGGAAGGAAAAGAGCCGCAAACCCCACGTAAAGTGAATTTTCGGCCCGGGCCAAAGTCGAACATTTTGTCTTATGGGTCAGGAAGAATCTCGATGTACCTTTTATACTCCTTCAGAACCAGTTTTGAAAACTTGGTTTCGTAATTTTTGCCTTTTTCGGCAAGCCTCGTCTGTCCCATATTATACGCGCTTAGAGCTCCGTGGATGTCGAAATATTTGTCTATTAGGCTAGACAAAAGATGCGTACCAATAACTATGTTCTTTTCGGATTCATGTAAGCTTTTTTTTCCTTCTAACTTTATGCCCAAATCCTTTGCGACAGCCTGCGCAACAGACGGTTTTATCTGTAAGATCCCTCTTGCTCCTTTCGGAGAGACAGCATCGTTTCTAAAGTTACTTTCTACTTTGGCTAGAGCAAGAACTATCCTGTAGTCTACACCTTTTGTTTTCGCAACTCTATAAATCGACCTCACAACTCCTTCTAATGTTTTCCTATCCACGTCGACCCCATCTTTTGTTAGAAAATCCACTGTCGTAGAAACCACGTACTCCTCTCTGTTTTTTTCCTCTTTGACCTCCCTTAAGGCATTGTTTTTCTTAAGGATTACCGAAGATCCAAAAAGAAAACTAAAAAAGAGTAGAAAGGAGACAGTAACTCTAACCCCCAACATAGGATCGTTACTTTACATAATGTGCACGAGTTTGTCAAACCCATTGACCGAATGAGACTTTTGTGATACAAAGATTCCTTAAAGGCCGATGTGGCTCAGTGGAAGAGCAGCTCACTCGTAATGAGCAGGTCGTGGGTTCAAATCCCACCATCGGCTTTTATCAAGGATCTCCGTGTACTTTATCGTCTCTATTAGAGTCAAAAGAGTTTCTCCACCATTTTTTCAGATTTTTTCTAGACTTGACTTAAACTCTGGAAATTTCATATCATTCATCGTTAAATGCCCATTGAGAAGCATCCCATAAAGAGAAAAGACCTGAACGAATTTTTAGAAGAAATTCACAGAAGAGAATAATCTAAATGCATATTCAAGATGGGGTCCTTTCAGTACCTATTCTTGCAGGAGGAGCCATTGGGAGTCTTGCAGGCATCTTTTTCGGTCTTAAAAGGGTAAAAACAGAAGACATTCCAAAGGTAGCAGTTCTGTCTTCAGTTTTCTTTACAGTTTCGCTCATCCATGTTCCGGTTGGGCCTTCATGCGTTCATCCGGGAATGAACGGACTTATAGGTCTTATTCTCGGCTGGACTTCGTTTCCCTCAATATTTGTAGCTTTAGTAGTCCAAAGCGTAGTTTTACAGTTTGGAGGGGTGACTGCAATAGGTGTAAATACTTGTGCAAGCGCGCTTCCCGCGGTATTACTCCACTATACTTTAAGAAGGTTTATAAATTCCAGTAGGACAACTCCTTTTCTTGGAGGGTTCCTTTTTGGTTTTCTGGGTCCGCTACTTTGTGCCGCGATTGTAAGTTTTGCCCTAATCCTAAGTGACAGAAACTTCTATCCTTTAATTTCTGTTATTTTTATGATGCATCTTCCAATTTCGGCCATTGAAGGAATTATCTCGGGTTTTGCTGTCGTCTATCTAAAAAAAGTCGATCCTCGAATTTTAGAGTGGCAGCGGAGTAATCCTAGGTGTGGAAGTACCCTCTGACATTTTTGAGTCGAAAGATTCGAAGGAGAGAATAGATGAGCGTTTGTGATACATCAAAAAAAAGACCAATGATTCTTGATATACTTCATGGACCCCTAACCGGAGAAGAGATAGAGAACCTTTCTTTTATGAGAATCGAAAAAGAGGCTCCGCCTCACACCTTTAGTTCCGATGAATGGCAAATCGTACGTAGAATGATACACGCAACGGGAGACATGAGCATAATGGATTATGTGAGATTTTCGAACGATGCAATAAAAATAGCAAAAGAGGCGCTAAGAAAAGGTGTTCCAATATACGTTGATTCGAAAATGATACGCCACGGTATCTCTATAGGAAGGCTCAAGGCTATGAATTTGGCATATACAGAAGAGCTTATCTTCTGTCACATAGACGATGAGGACGTACATTTTGAGTCTTTGAGAAGCTCTATTCCCCGATCCGTCATTGCCATAAGGAAGGCAAGGCCAATCATCGACGGAGGAATAGTGATTATTGGAAATTCACCTCTTGCCCTTTTAGAACTCAACCGTCTAATCATGGAGGAGAAAAAAAGACCATCTTTTGTGATTGCCATGCCTGTTGGTTTCGTTCATGTAAATGAAAGCAAGGAAGAGTTTTTATCTCTGGGTATCCCACACATAATGGTTGCGGGAAAAAGGGGCGGAAGTACCCTTGCAATAAGTGCCCTTCATGGACTCTGTACGAGAGATTCTGATGCTAATACGTCTAAGTCCGAGGAAAGACAGCCTTTGGAAAAAATAGAAGGTATTTCTTCGGTTGGAATCATTCTTATGGGCCATGGAAGCAGGGTACCGAACGCTGGAAGGTATATGGAAAGGGTAGCAGATGAGCTAAAGCGAAAATACGGCTACGAAAATGTTAGTGTCTGCTACGTGTCTAGGCTCGGACCACACTTTCCAGAAGTATTTGAAAAATTGGTAAAGGAAGGCTTAAAGACGATTGTAGTCATTCCTTATTTTCTCCACGAGGGACTCCACCTTGTGGTGGATGTGCCGGAGATGATGTTAAAAGAGGCTGAGAAATACCCGGACGTAAAACTCATCCTTGGTAAGGGATTGGGATTCGACGAGGTTTTAGTCGATCTTGTGCAAAAGAGGATAAAAGAGTCCTTAAACCTAAAAGACATAAGGGGAACAGTTGTTCCGAAAAGAGAATCCTTCCCGATTCCCGCAGGCCAAGAGGAGTTCGTACCTATGTCACCGGAAGAGGTTAAGGCTTACTACTCTATGATTAGGAAAACCAAAAAGGAGTCGTAAAAAACGAAAACTTTTTATGTGACGATCTAAACGATGACTCATGAACTGAGAAAAGGCTATACGACAGGTACATGCGCGCAAGCCGCATCGAAGGCTTCCGCTATAATGCTTTTTGAAAAAAAAGTTATAGATGAGGTTTCTATCGTAACACCCATAGGTGTTCCACTCCGTCTACCCATAGTCGATCAAAAGGTGGACGAGGATTTTGCAAGGTGTGCCGTTATAAAAGACGCAGGAGATGAGCCAGATGTGACAGATAAGATAAAAGTCTACTCAACCGTTCGTGTGTCAGAAAAACCGGGCATAACGATTAAAGGCGGAGAAGGTATTGGGATTGTAACAAAGGCGGGTCTTCCTATCCCAAAGGGTGAGTACGCCATAAATCCAGTACCCAGAATGATGATAATTAAAGAGCTTTCACAGTTTCTTATAATGGTGAAAGGTTTAGAAGTCATAATCTCTGTCCCTTTAGGGGAGGAGATTGCAAAACGGACATTCAACCCAAAACTTGGGATTGTGGGAGGAATCTCCATACTAGGAACGACCGGTTTTGTGGAGCCTAGATCGGTTGATGCTTATAAAACGTCACTTGTGCTTCAGCTTGATATGGTTAAAGCTTCGGGGCATAAAAAGGTGGCCCTCGTTTTAGGATACTTGGGAGAAAGATACTGTAGAGAGGTATTAGGTCTTTCGGAAGAGATGATAGTGAGAGTGGGAGATCATGTGGGTTTTATGGTTGGAGCATGCAAAGAAAAAGGGTTTAAAGAAGTCATTCTTGCCGGATACTTGGGTAAACTTGTTAAAATCGCAAAAGGCCAGCTAAACACCCATAAAAGTTTTGGAGACCTTCGCATAGAGACAATAGCCACGTACGCGGAAAGTCAAGGAGCAAAAAAAGAGACAGTTGAAAGAATCCTAAATGAACGATCGGCTCAGGCAACCGTCGAAATAATCGAAAAAGCGGGTCTTTCGGACCTGTTCGACATGATAGCTAAAGATGTCGTTAAGGCTTTGTCTTCTATTACCGATTCTACTCTCGATATAAGGTGTTTCGTCCTCTCCCTTGAAGGAAGGCTTCTAGGGTTATATCCAAAAGGGGGTTTATGACCCTAAAGAATATAACGATCGTAGGTATTGGACCAGGTTCTATAGATTATGTGACCCCAATTGCAAGGCGCAAAATTGAAGAATCTGATGTGCTTATGGGAAGTGAGAGAGCTTTGGCTTTGTTTGCCGAATTGGAAAAAGAGAAGATTCCGCTAAAAGGCAGCCTTCAGGATTTTGTAAAGATCGCTAAAGATAAAAGCAAGGAAAAAAAGGTTGCTGTCTTAGTCACCGGAGACCCAGGACTATATAGCCTACTTCAAGTTTTTTCTAAGGAGATGGATAAAGGGGCGTTAGATGTAATTCCTGGCATAAGTGTTGTCCAAGTTGCGTATGCAAGGCTCGGTGAGAGTTGGCATGACGCAAAGATCATAAGTCTGCACGGAAGAGAACCTTTCGACCTTGTAGAAAAGGTCAAATCGAGCGAAAACATCTTCCTCTACACAGGGCCCGAATTTCCACCGGATAAAATAGCCGAATTTTTGCTAAATAATGGGGTCGAAAATAGAAGGGCCATAGTAATGGAGAATCTCACGTATTCGAACGAGAAGATAATAGATTCAGATCTGAAAAATATTGCCAAACAGAGAGGCTTCGGCTTATGTGTGATGATAATCAAAGGGGAAGCTTCATGAAGAAAAAATCGTTCGGAAAGCTCTTCGGTGTCGGTATAGGTCCTGGAGATTGGGAGTTACTCACGCTAAAGGCACTAAGGATACTTAAAGAGGTTGATGTTATCTTCTGTCCTAAAGGAGATGAAAAAGGTAGCTCTATTGCCCGTTCGATTGTCGAAAGACTTGTAGATTCTTCAAAGGAATTCGTCGATCTCGTATTCCCCATGACGAAAGACAAAGAGGTTCTCAGAAACTACTGGGAAGGAGCGGCAAAAAGGATCTTTTCAGAAATCGAAAAAGGAAAAAACTGCGCTTTTATCACACTTGGTGATCCTCTTATCTACAGCACATACATCTATCTCCTAAAAACACTGAGAAATCTTTATCCGACAATGGAAATCGAAACGGTCCCAGGGGTAAGCGCAATTAATGCGGCATCGGCAAAGGCAGAAATCCCTCTACTTCAAGGAGACGAATCGATGGCAATAGTCCCTTCCAATGCAAAACCTAAAGTTTTCGAGTACGCGCTTAAAAATTTTGAAACTGTGGTGATAATGAAGATTGGCTCAAAATTAGAAAATGTGCTTCAAAGGCTAAAAAAGATGGGTCTTTTAGATAAGGCTTACCTCATAACTAGAGTCGGTCAAGATGGGGAAAGAGTGATTCATGGTCTTTCTGGTCTTAAAAAAGTAGGAAAGGAAGGATACATGTCAATAATAGTCGTAAGAAAAGACTAAAAAAGGCAAAATGAAAGTTTACTTCGTTGGTGCAGGACCAGGAGACCCAGAGCTTTTGACGATAAAAGGTAGGAAGGTTTTAGAGGAGGCTGATACCATAATCTATGCCGGATCTCTCGTTAATCCTGATATTCTTTCGTTTGCAAAAGAGGGCGCAGAGATATTTGACTCGTCTAAGATGACTTTGGAAGAGATAATCGAAGTTATAAAAAGATCTATAAGGGAAGGGAAGAAGGTCGTAAGGCTTCATAGCGGCGATCTCTCGATTTACAGTGCGCTGCAGGAACAGATAAACGCATGTGAAAAAGAAGGGATAGACTATGAGCTTATTCCGGGAGTAAGCTCATTTCAAGCCGCCTCCAGTGCATTAAAGAGAGAACTGACCCTACCCGACGTAAGCCAGACAGTCATAATTACAAGGATAGGCGGAAGGACTTCCGTTTTAGAGTCCCAAGATTTAGAGGTTTTAGCTAAAAGCAAGGCCACAATCGTTCTTTTTTTAAGCGTCCACGAAATAGAAAAGGTCGTATCTAAACTTAAAAGAGCCGGATTGAGCGATGGCACCCCATGTGCAGTTATTCAAAGGGTAACGTGGCCAGATCAAAAAATATTGACCGGAACTTTAAAGGACATCTCCGAAAAAGTGAAACTTCATGGAATCACAAAACACGCTCTCATAATAGTCGGAGATGTCCTAAGACCAACCTATGGCAGGTCGAAACTCTACGATCCTCAATTCGAACATGGAAGGAGAAAAAAGAGTGAGCCTCGCAATCATAGTTATAAGTGAGGAGGGCCTAAAGATTGCCAATGAACTTTCGGATTTCTTTGGGGACTGTAAGATCATATACACTAAGAGTTTACGGGAGGTAGTGGGTGAGGTTTTCTACCACTACAGTGAGCTAATCTTTGTCATGGCACTTGGTATAGTTGTGAGGGTGATTGCGCCGTATATAAGAAACAAGTACGAGGATCCTGCAGTTGTGGTTGTGGATGAGAAAAAGAGGTTCGCCATAAGCGCCCTTTCCGGTCACGAAGGTGGTGCGAATAGATTAGCAAATCAGGTTGCGGCAATCTTGGGAGCCGAGCCGATAGTAACAACTCGTTCGGATTCTAAAAGGTCACTTATTGTGGGAGTCGGCTTTAGAAAGGGAACAAAAGGCAAAGAGATAGAGGATGCGGTGAGAGAGACTTTGATGGAAGAAGGATACTCTCTAAATGATGTCCTTTTTATTTCCACCATCGATTTTAAAGGGCAAGATCGGGCTCTGAAGGAGGCCTGTGTTAGTCTCGGTTTACCATTGAGAATCATACCCTTCGAACTTGTCAAGAATTTTGGGGGATCCTACGGAAGATCGCCTTTCGTGAAGGAAAAGATAGGGGTGGAGGGAGTAAGCGAACCTTGTGCCCTTCTTGCGGGGAAGAACACAAGCTTAGTCGTTCCAAAAAAGAGGCACGGAAAGGTATGCGTTGCAATAGCAAAGGAAGACTTAGGATAGTTGGCATTGGGCCCGGAAGTAAAGACGATGTGACCTTTGGGGCAAAAAGGGCAATAGAAGAATGCGACATCGTAGTTGGCTACGAAGGTTACATCGATATCGTAAAAGAGATTTTTTCTCAAGAGATACTCTCAGAAAAAGAGGTCATTTCTACGGGTATGGGCCGTGAGCTAACTCGCGCAAAAAAGGCGATAGAAAAGGTTTTGGAAGGATTTGATGTTTGTGTAGTCTCTAGTGGGGATCCTGGAATTTACGGTATGGCGGGACCGATTTTAGAGCTTTTGAATAACGAAGCGATGGAAAAGATAGCGATAGAGATAATTCCCGGTGTAACAGCTGCCTCTGTCTGCGCAAGCCTTCTCGGAGCACCTCTTATGAACGACTTTGCGGTAATATCTTTAAGCGACCATTTAGTTAGTTTAGAGATCATAAAAAAGAGGGTAAAAGCTGCATGTGAGGGAGATTTCGTAATTGTATTTTACAACCCTAAAGCTAAAAATAGGGAAAAACCGTTCCAAGTAGCCTTAGAGATACTCTTAAAATTTAGGCCTCCATCGACACCTGTCGGAATTGTAAAGAATGCAAAAAGAAAATCCCAAGAAGTGATAATCACGAATCTTAATAGAATATCAGGTCTAGAAACGATTGATATGGTCTCTACACTTATCGTCGGAAACTCTTCCACATTTATAAAGGGGAAGTACATGATAACGCCAAGAGGCTACGGAATCGAGGGATGATTGAGGAGAATGTATTCGATTTTGCAATATTATCAGGGCTGAGCGAGAAAGCAAAAGAAGGCATAATCAAAAGTGCAGACCATGGAAGTGTCAAAAAAAAAGGAAAACTATTCCTCGAAGGGCAGACTGCACAGAGATTCTATCTTGTGCTCAATGGAAAATTTAAGCTTACTAAGACAAATGACGATGGTAAATCGGTCCTAATTAGGTATGCTGGGCCTGGGGAAATACTTGGTGCCACTTCGCTTTTTGGTGAAAAATGTTATGGGGTGAGTGCAGAAGCGGTTCACGATTCGAGTGTACTTTCATGGCCGAAAGGTGTGATACTAGAAGCATTGAGGGTATACCCCCAATTGACTCTGAATATCTTAAAGGTCGTAATAGACCGATTTGAAGAGGTGCAAAACCGGCTATTGGAGCTTTATTCGGAAGACCTAAAAAAAAGAATAGGTCGAGCTCTTCTAAGGCTCACGGCATATGAGAGAAAAAGAGTTAGTGCGGGAATCTCTATCGATCTTCCGATATCGAGGGAAGAGCTTGCTCAATACGCTTGTACAACACTTTACTCCGTGAGCAGAATCTTGAAAGACTGGGAATCAAAGGGATGGATAGCCTCTAGGAGGAAAAAAATAGTAATTATCGATCCCGATGCCATAGATGATGTCACGAAGGGATCTACCGGGTGATTTTGATCTAGAGCAAAGAAAGTTTATGAAAGAAGGGGTAATATTAAGAAAGCTTAACGAAAAATGAGGAGGTAAGCATGTTTTGTTTTCAGTGTCAGGAGACGGCAAAGAACGTAGCTTGCACGACGAGAGGAGTTTGCGGCAAGACCGAAACTACAGCGAACTTACAGGATCTTCTAATTTACGTTTGCAAGGGGATAAGCATTTACGCTTCAAGACTCGAAAAGTTGGATCGAGAGATAGGTAGGTTTCTATGTCGGGCCCTTTTTACAACACTTACCAATGTGGGATGGGATGATGAAATTATAATCGAGAGGATAAAAGAGGGGCTGAGATTGCGCGATTCTTTAAAAGGAAAACTAAAGTCCCCACTTACTGATCTTCCTGACTGTGCGACATGGTCGGCTGATAAAAAGGAGGATATCAAAGAAAAAGCATCCTCTTTTGAAGTTCGGATAAACTCGATTCCCGATGAAGACGTAAGATCCTTAAAGTCCCTAATCACATTCGGAATAAAGGGTATTTCGGCTTATGCAGAACATGCTGCGAATCTTGGTTATGAGAGTGACGAAATTTACAATTTCATAGTTGAGGGTTTGGCATCTCTAACGAAGGAACTAAAAGAAGAGGAACTTTTCTCCCTTGTTGTAAAAACCGGGGAGATTGCAGTCAAAACTATCGCTTTGCTTGATGAAGCAAATACGAAGACTTTCGGGCACCCGGAGTTTACGGAAGTAAAAACAAAAGTTGGCTCAAACCCTGGGATCCTAATTACAGGGCACGATCTAAAAGATCTGTACGAGCTTCTTGAGCAGACACAGGGTGAAAACATAGACGTTTACACACACGGAGAGATGCTCCCAGCCCACTTCTATCCTGTCTTCAAAAAATTCAAAAATCTTATAGGTAACTATGGAGGTTCGTGGCCAGCTCAAAACGACGAGTTTGAATCCTTCAATGGACCTATTCTTGCCACAACGAACTGCTTAATCCCACTAAGAAAGGAAAATACCTATCTTTCTAGGTTATTCACACTAGGTCCCGTAAGCTATCCGGGGGCTATTCACATCCCGGACAGAGAAGATGGAAAGCCTAAAGATTTCACAAAGATAATTGAGGTGGCTAAGAGATGTTCTCCTCCAAAGCCGTTAAAGGATAAAAAAATCTATGGAGGATTCGGTCACAATCAGATCCTATCTTTTGCGGATAGGATTTTGGATCTTTTAAAATCCGGAGATATAAAGAGATTCGTAGTGATGGCGGGTTGTGATGGAAGGCATAAGACGAGGGAGTACTTTACGGAAGTCGCAAAGATTTTGCCTAAAGACACAGTGATACTTACTGCGGGGTGCGCCAAATTCAGATACAACACCTTACCCCTCGGTGATATAAAGGGTATACCAAGAGTGATCGATGCGGGCCAGTGTAACGATTCCTACTCCTTGGCATATGTGGCGCTTAAACTTAAGGAGTTACTTGGGTTTTCGGACCTAGATAGCCTACCAATTTCTTTTGATATCGCCTGGTATGAACAGAAAGCGGTAAGTGTCCTTCTTGCCCTTTTGTATCTCGGTTTTAAAGGTATTAGGCTTGGCCCGACACTGCCTGCTTTTATCTCTCCCCGTGTCGGAAAGATGATAGTTGAAAGGTTCGATCTAAAACCGATCTCTTCTGCGGAAGAAGATGTGAAAGCTATGCTTTCTTGTGTCTGATTTTAGACGGAGGGCTACCCTCCGTCCCTTTTTTTATGAACCGGGTGGCTCAAGAAGGGACACAAATACTCATAATCCCAATATCCGGTATGACCTGTTCTGCATGTGTGAAAAGAATAGAGGATAGCCTTTCGAAGATAAAGGAGTTAGAAAGAGTTTCGTTGAATCTCGTTTTGGAAAGGGCAACCGTAGAGGCCAAAGAATTTTCTCGAGAGTTGCTCGAAAAGATAATAAAAACCGTGAAAGATTTAGGTTATGAGGTTGAAACAAACAAAGCGGTGATACCTGTTCAGGGACTATCGATGATCCCGGCTTTTGATATCATAGATAAAAGGCTTAAAAGTAAGATCGGAATTACGTATGTCCATGTCAATCCCTTAGCAGAGGAAATAACCGTAGAGTTTGTGCCGACAATTGTCTCTCTCGAAGATGTGAAAAAGATTTTGACCGATCTTGGACTCTCAATTCTTCATATCGAGGATGAGGATGTAGAATCATTCGAGGAAGTAAAAAAAGAAAAAGAAAAGAAACGACTAAAAAAAAGACTCGTTCTTTCAGCTATTCTTACTTTCTTTGTCCTTTCGGATATGTTTCTTCACTTCTTTTTTATGAGCTTTGACAGACAGAGCATAAACCTTGCCCTTTTTTTTCTCACAACGCCCATCTTTTTTTACGGCGGAAGCGGATTTCTCTTCGCATTTTTGCGCTCCGCAAAGCATCTCTCATTCGATATGAACGCGCTCATCTCGGTGGGTAGTGGTTCAGCTTACCTATACAGTTCCTTCAATACTTTTTTTCCATATATAAAAAAAGGTTCACCACCACTCGATGTTTACTATGAGACATGTGCCGTAATAATAACGCTTGTACTCTTTGGAAGACTTCTTGAACTTAAGGCAAAAAAAAGAGCGTACGAGGCAATAAGAAGACTGGCCTCACTACTACCCAAAAAAGCAACCGTTATAAGAGACGGAAAGATAAAAGAGGTCCCTTTAAAGGAGATAAAAGAAGAAGACGTACTACTTGTGAGGCCAGGAGAGAGGATCCCTGTAGATGGGCTGATAATAGACGGGTATGGTACACTAGATGAGTCTTCGATTACAGGAGAAGCCATACCTAAAGAGAAGAAGACTGGGGATTGGGTTTACGCTTCGAGTCTCAACCTTTTAGGAGCATTCAAGTTAAAGGTGCAAAGAATCGGCAAGGATACGCTTCTTTCCCAAATTGTGGAGATGGTAAAAAGGGCTCAAGCCCGAAAAGCACCTGTCCAAGCCCTGGCTGATAAGATAGCAAGTATTTTTGTGCCCACCGTTTTTTTTATTGCCTTTTTTTCTTTTCTAGTCTGGCTTACTTCGGGATATCCGGCTTCTTTTTCGCTTATGATTTTCGTTTCGGTACTCATCGTTGCTTGTCCTTGCGCTTTGGGTCTCGCAACTCCGATTGCGATCTTTGTGGCCAGTTCAAAGGCGGCAGAGTATGGAATCCTAGTAAGAAACGGGGAAGCTTTTGATTCGGCAAAAAAGATAAATTACGTACTCATCGACAAGACGGGAACTCTAACTTACGGTAAAGTGGAAGTAAAGACGGTCTTTCCTGTAAATGGGTTTGAAGAGGAAGAGATCGTTGCCATTGCAGGGTCCCTTGAGAAGAACTCTGAACATCCTTTAGGACGTGCCATTGTGAGATACGCCATGGCAAGAAATCTTTTTCTTTCTGAACCGGAGTCATTCAGTTACGTTCCTGGTGAAGGGTTGATAGGAGAAGTTACTTCAAAAAAGGTACTAGTTGGCAGTCTATCTTTTGCAAAAAGAATGGGCGTGGAAATAGAACCTCACAGAGAGGTTTATGAAAGGCTAACAGGTGACGGAAGTACTTGTCTTTGTGTAGCAATTGATGGGATTCTTGCCGGTTTTATAGCCATAGGGGACACGCTAAGAGAGGAATCGATTGAGACTATTTCGGAACTTAAAAAGATGGGGATAAGAATCGGTCTTCTCACTGGAGATAGCATGAATGTGGCTAAAATCTTTGCTAAAAGAGCAAATATAGATGAAGTCTTTGGAGATATGCTTCCCCATGAGAAGTCTTTAAAAGTTGAAGATCTCAAAAAGAGAGGATATAAGGTTGCGATGGTGGGAGATGGTATAAATGATGCTCCTGCCCTTAGCCTTTCTGATTTGGGATTCGCGATGGGTAAGGGAACGGATATCGCTGCTCAAACGTCTGACGTAATCCTCATAAACGAGGACTTAAGGGGCATAGTGAGATTTTTAAAGCTCTCCAGAAAGACGAATAAAATAGTAAAAGAAAACCTTTTTTGGGCTTTTTTCTATAATGTCCTTCTTATACCGTGCGCATCAGGTCTATTCTATCCAACGTTTCAGATCCTACTTAAACCTCTTTATGCTTCCTTTGCGATGACATTGAGCTCGCTTTTTGTGGTACTCAATTCTTTGAGAATAAAAGCACTCAATCTGGGAGTAAGAAGATGAAAACGATTACCCTGCAAGTAAAAGGCATGGGATGTAGTCATTGCGAAAGAAGGATCGAATCTGCCGTAAAACGGATAAAAAATGTGATCGCGTGTGAGGCAAATGTAGAGACCGAAACACTAAAAGTAACGTACGAGGGTGAAATAGATTTAGAGGCATTAAAACGAGCTATTGAGTCGGAAGGATACGAATTGGACCTATCCACGAGTCGTTGAAAAATTCAATAGCCCATCGTTGAAAAATTCAACGATCTAATAAATCCTTCTTTTGATTTTTTCCACACTCTTTCAAAAAACCCAAATAATACCAAATAGTTAGCAGAAGGGGAGAAAAGCAAAAAGTTTGGCACGCATATTGCCAATTTATAAGTTAGAAAGGAGGTGAGTTTATGGAAGCCGGAAGATTCATAGAAATTTACCCAGTCCTTCTTTTGGGGGGTGGATTGATCCTTGGGCTCATTTTCGGGTATCTCGCATGGCATCTATTCTTTATGGGTCTATATCCGACAAAAAAGGCCATGGAAGTAAAACTTAGAGAAAAGTCGCTGTTTTACACTCCTGAGCTCGGTTTCACACTAGCAGACGGGGGAGAGAAAGTTCAAGAAAAAGAGGAGGCAGAGGATGAAAAGACGAGAGTTTCTTAAGGTGGCCCTCTCGGGACTTGGTCTTTTCGCATCTTCGGCTATTTGTAGCAAAACCGTCTTTTCTTCTGAGATAAAAGCGAAAACTAAGGAGTTTTTCGGTGTCCTTGTCGATACGACAAGGTGCATAGGTTGTAGGACGTGTGAGGCGAGCTGTGCGGAATCCCACTCCCTTCCAATTCCAAACATAGAGGACAAAAGTGTCTTCACAAAGATAAGAAAGCCGGATGAAAAAACCCTCACAGTTGTCAATAGGTTCCTAACAGAAAAAGGCGAGATCTACGTAAAAATTCAATGTATGCACTGCAACCAACCAGGATGTGTTGCAGCCTGTCTTGTAAAGGCAATGAAAAAGCGAAAGGAGGGACCTGTAACCTGGGATGAGAACTGCATGGGTTGCAGGTACTGCATGGTTTCATGCCCTTTCGACATACCGAAATTCGAATACGACGAGGCCTTCGGTAGGATCATGAAGTGTGATATGTGCTACGGAAGGATAAGTTCTGGGAAAGTCCCAGCCTGTGTCGAAGTCTGCCCAAAGGAGGCTTTAACGTTCGGTACAAGAAGGGATATTTTAAATGAGGCAAAAAAGAGGATCTATCAAACCCCCGGTTTGTACGTGCCTTACATTTACGGGGAAAACGAGGTCGGAGGCACAGCCTTTCTCTACATCTCATCTTATCCATTTGAAAAGCTCAACTTCCAGATGGATCTGGGTTACACGCCTTATCCGGAATACACGACAGGCTTTCTCTACTCTGTGCCTGTGATTCTAATCCTTTGGCCTGCTTTTCTCACAGGTATCCATTACCTAACTAAGGAACGTAAAAAGGAGATTGAAAGATGAGAAAAGAGTTTGAATCCATAACTATTGCGAGAAATGGTCTCACTTTAGCGTTATCGAAACTAGTTCTCTTAACCTTTTACTTCATCGGTTTTCTTGTACTTCTCATTAAAGAATTAAAGCCAAAAGGAAAGGTCCTTACCGCATTTAACGTCATTACTCTTCCTATTATCCTTTTGGGGACCTATCTCATCATAACCCACATGTTTTACGGACTCTCCCACGGAAGTAACGTTTCTCAAGACTTTCCGTGGGGCATATTTATAGGTTTTAACGTCATGGTTGGAGTGCCATTCGCCGGTGGTGCCTATGTCCTAGCATTCGTCGTTTATATCCTTAACGCCGAAAAATACCATCCGATTTTGAGAGCGACCATATTAAACGGTTTTTTGGCCTATGTGTTTTATGCATCCGCCATATTTTTGGACTTAGGAAGGAAATGGAACATTCTAAACCCTATTATCGGAAATGAGTTCGGTGTAAATTCAGTACTTTTTCTTGTTGCATGGCACTTTCTCCTTTACATGATCGCACAGTTTATAGAGTTTTCTCCTGCCATTGCCGAGTGGCTAGAGCTAAAAAGACTAAGAAAGATTCTAAGCTCTATGACGCTCGGTGCGTGCGTCTTTGGAATAGCCCTCTCAACCCTTCACCAGTCCGGGCTCGGAGCTCTATTTATGATGGCGAAGAATAAGTTACACCCCCTCTGGTACACGGAATTCATTCCGGTTCTCTTTTTCGTCTCCAGTATATTTGCCGGACTCTCCTGTGTGATTGTTGAGGGGACCATAAGTAAGAAAGTTTTCAGACATAGGATGTCTGAGGAGTATCTCAAAAACTACGATGATATAGTTATTGGGCTTGCGAGAGGATGTGCCATAACACTTTTTGTGTACTTCTTCCTTAAGGTTTTGATCTTCATACACGGAAAGAGCTGGGTATACATCTCAAGCCCCATGGGGATCTGGTATCTTGTGGAAGTTTTAGGGTTCGTGCTCATTCCTTGCCTTATGTTTTACTACGGGCAAAGGGACAGAAGGATAAATCTCATTAGAGTTGCGGCTTTAGTAACGATGCTCGGCGTCATAATAAACAGGATCAACTACTCCATGATCGCTTACAAGTGGTACCTCCCGCTTAGCGAGAAGTACATACCTACGTGGCAAGAGATAGTTATAACTTTAACGATTGTTTTTACTCAGCTTTGGATCTTCAGATGGGTCGTCAATAGGATGCCGGTCTATGGGGAAGTTCCTGAATGGGCGAAGGAAAAAGAGCTCGAAGAGGAGGAGTATCAAGCTGAACTAGGTTTTACAATGGCAAATGGTGGCCAAAGATACAGAGACTATTAAGGAGGGTTAAAAATGGAAGGATTCACCTATATCGACATATTCGCCACAAAAGGGATCGAGTACATCTTAGTGATACTCTTTCTTGCGGCCTTTGTGGTCTTCTCTTATATGACCTTAAGACCCCGCCGAGCCTCCACAGGTCCAAGTCAATCGCCAAGGACGATTATGAGCAGGCTCTTTAGGATCCCAGATTACCTTTACTACCACCAGGGACACACTTGGGTCTTTCCTGAGGGCGAAAGAATCGCAAGGGTTGGAATAGACGACTTTGCCCAAAAACTTGTAGGAAACGTGGAGGCGATAAAGGTACCTAAAAGGGGAGAAGAGATAATCCAAGGGGAAGTTGGCTGGAGTCTATTTGTTGACGGAAAGGAGATAAAGATGCTTTCTCCTTTGGACGGAGAGATAATAGAGATAAACGAAAAGGTGATAAAGAATCCGAAAAAGCTTTCGGAAGACCCATACGGCGATGGTTGGCTACTTAAGGTTTACTCTCCGAACTTGAAGTCCAATTTAAAAAATCTCCTTAACGGACGGCTCGCAATAAGATGGGTAGATGCTTTAAAAGAGAGTTTATTTTCCAGAATGAACTACAACCTCGGTTACCTCTTGCAGGATGGTGGTTTGCCAATCTCTGGAATGGCAAAGAGCTTGAATCCGGAATCCTGGGATGAGATGGTAAAGGAATATTTCATGACAAAGGACGTGTAGATGGGGATTAGAGCCGTGGACGAAAGATGTGTCTGGATGACAGCGGGCCTCGTACTTTATAAGCTATGCGACAGGGAATACGATTGTACGTCCTGTCCATTCGATATTGCTATGCGTGGAGGGGCCGAAGATCTGGAAAAAGAAGAGGCTCCCTTTTTTAAGATAGAATTCTTCAACTTTTACCATCCAAACCACCTCTGGGTCCGAGTGGAAAACCCATCTAAGGTCACAGTAGGGATAGATAGCTTCCTTTCGTCCTTTTTATCGAGCGTAAGATCGATTGTTTTTCCCAATCCTGGCGATAGGTTTGTCCAAGGTGAAAGGTTTTGCCACATAGTTGAGGGAAGGGGTATACTGCCACTTCCCTCGCCTGTTTCAGGTGTCGTAATATCTGTCAATGGTTCTTTGAAGAAAAAGCCGGAACTTCTACTTTCCGATCCTCTAAACGAAGGTTTTCTAGTGAAGATGAGACCCGACAACTTCGAAAAGGACATAAAGAAGCTCCTCTCCGGAAAAGAAGCTCTACTTTGGCTTAAGAGGGATGAAAGGAGGCTTTATAACTTTCTACTTCAATTAAGCCAGAAGGAAAGAGTCGGACCAACGATGCAGGACGGTGGCTCAAAGAGGTTTGTGGAGCTACTTAGGGAACTCTCAAAGAAAGATTACTTGAAACTGATAGAAACCTTCCTTTAACCCCTGATCACGGAAGAGCAGTAAGAACAGAAAAACTCAGATTTTTCATCTATGTCTTCCACATAGGTGGAAGAATTCATCACACACCCAGGAGTGAGACAGTGGACGAGGCCATAAGTGTGTCCAAGCTCATGAATGGCCTCTTTTATAAGTCTCTTTCTTAAAAGCTCCTCATTTTCAGGTAACCCGTAGAACTTGTTATTCAGTCTGTGGACAGAGACTACCCCCGCTATCCCGTTAAGCTGGGCTTCTCCGAAGACAAACGTGAGGATTGGTATGAATAGATCCACATCTGTGACTCCCAGTATTCTTAATGCGTCCTTAGGGTGGTTATTGAGAAGCTGGATTAGAAACTGGGACGAGTTGTACTGTTTCCTTGAGGGGTTGTAGATGGAGTGGAAGTCTATCTTTTTTGACTCGTATATGACCGTTTTTTTTCTGAAGACTTCTGAGATGCGGAGTCGCAAAAATTCGAGATCATGGTTCTCCTCAAGCCACGCCGGCACTATGTATATGGATGGCATTTAAAGTAGTTATTTTCTGAGTTTGTACTTCTCGATCTTGTTATAAAGGGTCACCCGATCTATGTTTAAGATCTCGGCGGCCTTTGTGATGTTCCATCCCGTTTTGTTGAGAATCTTCTTTATGTGGGCTTTTTCCACGTCTTCGAGAGTCTCTCCTTCAGGCTTGGGATAGGGAGAAGATATGCTAAAGTAAAGATCATCGACTTCAATTCTACTGCCTTTTACGTTGACCATTGCCCTCTCGATCACATTTCTTAGCTCCCTTACATTTCCGGGCCAATCGTAGTCCATAAGGAGATTCATGGCCTCCTTAGATATCTCTTTTACGTCTTTGTTCATTGAGAGCGAAAACTTCTTTATGAAATGGTATGTAAGGAGAGGAATATCGCTCTTTCTCTCCCTCAGAGGAGGAAGGAATATTGTAAAAACGTTAAGTCTGTAATAGAGGTCCTCCCTGAAGCTACCCTCTCTAACTGCCTGTTCGAGATCACGGTTTGTCGCCGAAATAACCCTAAAATCTGCTTCTATAACCTTGTCGCCGCCAAGCCTTGTGAACTTCTTCGTCTCGAGGACGCGCAAAAGGTCCATCTGCATCTTTAAGCTTATGTTTCCGACTTCATCCAGAAAAAGTGTACCTTTATTTGCCATCTCGAGTTTTCCTTTCCTCTGATAAAGAGCACCGGTAAAAGCACCTTTTTCATGGCCAAAAAGTTCACTCTCCAAGAGTCCCTCCGGGTAAGCCCCGCAGTTTATCGTGACAATCGGGAAGTATCTCCTTTTGCTTTTAGCATGTATTGCTCTTGCTACGAGTTCTTTGCCAGTGCCACTTTCTCCTCTTATCATTACCGTTGAATCCGTCTCCGCAACTGTATTTATAAGCTCCATCACTTTTTTAATCGCTGGGCTTTCTCCTATTATTTCGTCTAGGCTTTGTAATTCCTCGATCTTTCCTCTGAGCATGATATTTTCGGCAATGAGTCTCCTCTGTTCTATGGCCTTTTTTATGAGTCTCGAGAGTTCATCAGGATCGATGGGCTTTGTGATATAGTCGAATGCACCATCTTTCATGGCCTGAATTGCTGTCTCTACTGTCGCGTATGCAGTAATTATTATCGTGATTATGTTTTTGTCTATCTCCTTTATCCTTCTTTGAAGCTCAATCCCGTCCATCTCCGGCATCTTTATGTCGAGGAGGGCAATATCGAAATTGTTCTCTTGAAGTTTTTTTAAAGCTTCATACGCGTCCTCAGCGACTTCTGTCTTGTATCCATCCATTTTGAACCAGCCCGCAAGAGAGTTCCTGATGGAAGGTTCGTCATCAACAATAAGGATGCTTACATCTTTTGGCTTCATCTATCTTAACCCCCCTTTCTCATTGGGCAATCTCTTCGAAAGTCTGGGCAAGACTATAGTGAATGTCGTTCCTTCGTTTACTTTTGACGATACCTCTATTTTGCCGCCGTGATCTTCAATGATACTATACACTACACAAAGGCCAAGTCCCGTGCTCTTTTTTGGGTCTTTAGTGGTGAAAAAAGGTTCAAATATACGGGGTAAAACATTTTCCGGGATACCACATCCGGTATCTGTCACAGTGATCAATATTTCGTCCTTTCCGTTTTTTGTACTTACCTTAATCACTCCACCATTTGGCATAGCCTCTATGGCGTTTATGAATAGATCGACAAAAACCTGTTCTATAGCTCCAGTATCGACAACCACTATATCGTTTTCCGTATCTATCTCCTTTACAAATTTAACCTTTTGGAGTTTTGCGCTGTGCTCCACGAGCTTTATGCTGTTCTCTATTATAGTACTTAGATGTTCTCCTCTTATGGTACCAAAGGTTTTCTTACAGAAAAGGAGCAGATTCTTCACTATCTCCCCGCATCTTTTACTCTCCTCGCTTATAAATTTGAGATTCTCTATCGCCATTTTTATCTTTTCAGGATCATTGCCGTTCTCTTCGAGAAACCTTGCAGTGAGTTTTGCGTAGGATAGTATTCCTGAAAGTGGATTATTTATCTCGTGCGCAACAGAGGCCGATATTTTACCTAAAGAGGCCATCCTCTCAGAAAAGATGAGATGGTTTTGGGCATTCTTCAACTCCTTTGTCATCTCGTTGAAAGAGGCGGCAAGCTCACCAAGCTCATCGTTCGATTTCACATCAACCTTGTAATCCAGATTCAGTTTTGCCACCTCTCTTACGCCTTTTATGAGTTTTTTTATGGGCTTGTGGACAAGAAGAATGATGAAAGCCCCTTTAAGAAGGGCAGTAAAAAGTATAAGGAGGATAGAGTATATGACCATTCTCCTTTTGGTCTGAACTATTTCTTCATCTATCTTTTTTAGTGACAGTTTGACATCAAGTAAACCGAGTTTCTGCTGATCCTTTGAGTGGGCATGGCAAGCCGCATTGTAACATTCCGGACTATTTTCGATGGGATTCACAAGTCCAAGCTGCCTGTATCCCTCGGGAGATACAAGGATCCTTGTGAGATCCTTTGTTGGAATCAAACCCTTTGCCGGTTCCTCCCTGTGGCAGACGTAGCACTGTTCTGCCCTTTTGTCAGCCACATGGTGGATCTCTCCCTTATCCTTCGAAAAAGATATTATTCCTTCCCGGTTGTAAATCCTTATTGCATCGATACCCTCTTCTTTTCCAACGCTCATGATTATATTCTGCAATCCTTCTCTGTCGTTTTTCAGCATGCTGTGATAACAGGCGCTCTTTATTATATTGCTTATCTGAATGGCATTTTTGAGAACGTTTTCGTGTAGATGGTTCGTGTAGGTTCGAACATTATGGTAGAGGACTACTATGAAAGAAAACGCAAGAAGAGCAACGAGGATAAGGAAGAGTTTTGTTCCAACAGAACTTGTAAGGCCCTTTAGGCGGACCAAAGCTTTTGATATTATATCAGTTTTTGTGATGTCCATCATTCATAGCTTAGATACGATTCTATAATACCCCCACCGATTACAACCTCCCCATCGTAAAGGACAACAGATTGACCCGGTGTTATACCCTCTTGGGGTTGGGTAAATCTAACAACAATCATGTCTTCTACAAAATCGAAAGTACATTCGGCAAGCCTTGCTGTTGACCGAACTTTGGCGAAAACTTTTTTCCCTTTTACTTCTTCTGGAGGTAATAGCCAGTTAAGATCTTTTGCTAAAAGAGAAGAGCTAAAAAGATACCTTTTAGGCCCCGCTACGATCTCGTTCCTTTCGGGATCGATTTTTAGCACATAATAGGGCTCTTTTAGACCAGCGAGATTAAGGTACCTCCTTTGACCTACAGTGTAGTGGCATATTCCTTTGTGTCTGCCTATTACGTTACCGTAAACATCGACTATGTTTCCCGGTTCGCCACAGTCCTCAAAGAGAAGTCTATAATCGTCGGCAAAAAAATCCTGGCTTTCCCTTCTTTTTGCAAGTTCTTCCAGTCCAAAATCTAAAGCCTTCATTTTTAGCTCATTTTTCCTAAAATCCCCAAGGGGAAATAGAATCGTTTTTAACTGGTCTTGAGTAAGTCTGTAGAGAAAGTAGGATTGGTCTTTTTGCTCGTCGACACCCCTCTTTAAATGGTATCTTTTCCTTTCCGGATCGAACTCAATCCGTGCGTAGTGTCCCGTAGCAAAGCAATCGAAATCGAGGCCCAAAGAACGGACCTTTTCTATCAAAAACCCGAATTTTATCTTTGAGTTACACACAACACAGGGATTTGGTGTTCTTCCTTTTCTGTACTCTAGGAAAAAGTAATTAAGGACGAACTCTCTGTACTCGTCTCTTAAATCGATTACATAGTGTGGGATGGAGAGTTTTTCGCTTATTTTCTGTGCAAATTCTATGTCTTTTTCTTCATCCGGCCCGTAACACGCGTTTTTCTTTGTAGTGCAACTTATCTTCCCATCCCATATCCTCATGGTTACACCGATAAGCTCGTATCCTTTCTTTGCCAAAAGATAAGCTGCTATGGAAGAATCAAAACCCCCACTTAGTCCGACAGCAATCTTCATCTTTTACAATCCTGAATTTATTTTAACTTTGTCACTTTTCATTTTCAAACGGCCTACTTAGCCTAAGGTTGACACTAATAGGCGATTTTTATATGATTTCGTCATGAAAAGGATCACCCTTTATTTGATTCTTGTTACATCTCTTTTTATCGCAGGAAGAACAAAGGCAGAGCCTTCCTACGATGCTCAAAGGCTTGTTGAGCTTTCTTTACTCTCTTTCGAAAGATTCTTAAAAGAAAGGCAGGAAGAGACCTTTAGAAAGCTAGTTTCAAATTCAAAAGGTGTTTTTATCTGTCCTGAGCTTATGAGGGGCGCTTTCGTCTTTGGAGTCTCAGGAGGAAATGGGGTATTCCTTGTGTGGGACGACAAAGAGAAAAACTACATTGGTCCCGCATTTTACACTCTAGGGGGGCTTAGCTTTGGACTTCAGGCGGGTGGATCTATCTCTGAGGTCCTTTTGCTCTTTATGACGCAGAGAGGTTTGAGCGCAATGCTTGCAACGAATGTTAAAATTGGGCTCGATCTTGGAATTGCGATAGGGCCAAAAGGAGGAGGGGCAAAGGCCGGGTCTGCAAATTTAAGTGCCGATGTTTTGGCGTACTACACCTCGAAAGGGCTTTTCGGAGGCCTCTCTTTAGATGGCGGTGTCATAAAGGTAAGGGGAGATCTAAACAGGGCATATTATGGACGGGAAGTTACCCCCATCGACATTTTGGTTACAAAAGCCGTAAGAAAGGATGATTCGAAACGTTTTACAAACGTGGTGAAAGGGATTAAGGGACAATGAGTTGGAACTTAGAACTCGATAGCTCATTAAAAAGGGTAAAGATACTAATGGAGAAGGGTGTTAAAGTTTTAAATCCACAAAGTGTGTATGTGGGAGAGGAGGTAGACCTAGGCAGGATATCTGGAGATGATGTTACTATCTATCCCAACTGCAGGATACATGGAAAGAAAACTGTTATATCCAAAGGATCACGAATAGGAACAGAAGGACCGGTGACCATCCTTGACGTAAGAGTCGGACCACATGTTGAATTAAAGAGTGGCTTTTTTGAAAACTCTGTTTTTCTGCAAAAATCTGTGGCCGGTTATGGATCTCACGTAAGGGAGGGATGCATATTTGAGGAGGAAGCTTCATGTGCCCACTCGTGCGGTCTAAAACAGACCATTCTTTTTCCTTTTGTTACCCTTGGGAGTCTTATCAATTTCTGTGACTGTTTGATTGCAGGCGGAAGGAGTAGAAAGGAGCATTCGGAGGTTGGAAGTTCATATGTCCATTTTAATTTTACGCCCCATTACGATAAAGCCACACCATCCCTTTTTGGAGATGTACCGAGGGGAGTTATGCTCCGGGAGCCACCCATATTTCTTGGTGGGCAGGGTGGTGCTGTAGGACCGATCAGGCTAGGCTACGGAAACGTCGTTGCCGCGGGGTCCATATTGAGGAAAGATTACCTTGACGAGAATAAGTTGATCATGGCCAAAAAAGGGAAGGATCAGATTTTAGATTTCCGACGCAGCCTTTATCCTGACTTAAAGAGAATTGTGGCGAATAATGTAATTTATCTTTCAAATCTTAAAGCCCTGAAAGAATGGTATAGGCATGTGAGATTCGAATTTCTAAAAAAAGAGGAATTCGGTGAATGGATATACGAAGGGCTTATCGAAACCGTCGACATTTCAGTGAAAGAAAGGCTAAAAAGGTTGAATGAACTTGTCTTTAACCTATCTTTTAGAAAAACGGAAGAGGTGGAGCTAAAAGAAGGAATGAGAAGAATCGATGAGATCTTTTTGGATGAAGATACACAAAAGAATTCTTCTGAACTTAAAGAAAAGTTCAAGGAGAGGATACTAAGTTTTTGCGAATCTGGCCTTGAATACGTTCAATCGATAAAGAGTCTCAATGAGGAGTCGGTCTCTTGGGGAGTGAGATGGCTCACCGGTGTGATAGAAAATTACCTACTTCAAGTAGACAAGGTCCTTCCCTCTTTCGGAATACTGACTAGGTTTAGAACTTAAACCCAATCTCCATGGAGGGTTGTAAGGATGGGTCAACTTTTTGGCACTGACGGAATCCGGGGAGAAGCGAACAGATACCCCATGGATGCGGAGACAGCATTCCTTGTGGGTCAGGCAGTCACCCACCTTTTCAAAAAAGAAGGGCATAAACCGAGAATAATCATAGGCAAGGACACAAGGATCTCGGGATATATGCTAGAAAGCTCACTGGAGGCAGGTATAACATCCATGGGGGGAAATCCTTATCTTGTAGGAGTTTTACCAACACCGGCTGTTGCGTTTTTAACCCAAAGCATGAGGGCTGATGCAGGAATCGTTGTCTCCGCTTCCCATAATCCGTACGAGGACAATGGCATAAAGATCTTTGGAAGGGATGGCTTTAAACTCTCTGACGGACAGGAAGAGATGATCGAGGATCTGGTTTTGCAAAAGAAACTTGCAAGTTTCCTTCCAAAACCGAAAGATATGGGACAAGCATTTAGGTTAGAAGATGCCCACGGAAGGTACATAGTCTTTCTCAAAAACACTTTTCCAAGGGAACTATCTATGGAGAACCTAAAAGTAGTACTCGATACTGCCCATGGAGCGGCGTATAGAGTGGCGCCTGAGGTATTTTTCGAACTTGGAGCCGAAACTTACGTGATAAACAACACACCGAACGGTCTTAATATCAACGATCAGTGTGGTTCTCTGTACCCGGAAGGCCTAAGAAAAAAAGTCTTAGAGACCGGTGCAGATATCGGTTTGGCTTTTGATGGAGATGGGGATCGTTTAATCGCTGTGGATGAGAAAGGGAATATTCTTACGGGAGATCAGGTTCTCATCATATGCGGGAAGACGTTAAAAGACGAAAACCGTCTCAAAAATAACCTTATAGTCGCAACGGTGATGAGTAACTTCGGATTCTGCAAGGCCTGTAATAGATACGGTATCAATTACCACCTTACCCGAGTCGGTGACAGGTACGTTCTCGAAGATATGTTAAGACTGGGCTCGGTTCTCGGAGGAGAGGAGTCTGGTCATACCATCTTTTTGGAACACCACACAACAGGGGATGGGATAATTACCGCCCTACAGCTAATTTCTGTTATGCTTAAGACAAATAAAAGACTTTCAGAACTCTCTAAGCTTATGGAGGTTTATCCTCAGAAAATTATGAACGTGGAGGTAAGGGAAAAGAGAAGCTTAGATACCGTTCCTGAAGTGCTTTGCGCGGTAGAAAAGGTAAAAAAGGAGTTAAAAGACGAAGGCAGGGTTCTTGTGAGGTATTCCGGTACCCAAAACCTCCTAAGGATAATGGTCGAGGGGCCCGATATGGAGAAGGTCGAAGGATACTGCCATGCAATAGCAGAAGTTGCAAAAAAACATTTAAGCTGAAAAACGGATCAAATAGAGAGGTGAACTATGGAGAAAAACTTGTCATCCATGTCTTGGCAAGAAAAGCTCTCAGAAAGATTGAAGAGATGGCAGAGGGCTGATAACGTGAAATTCAAAAACGAAGAGGCGGAAGAGATGTATAGGGCTTCCTGCCAAAGATTTATCGACTGTTTAACGATGGAAAAGATCCCCGATAGAGTGCCTGTGCTTGTCAGAGGAACCTTTCTTGTAGCCTCCCTTTACAGGCTTACCCCTTATGAAGCCATGTACGATTACGAAAAGATCGTGGATGCCCACATAAAATTCCATGAGGAATACAAACCGGACTACGCCCTAACTCCCCTATCTATAGGTTCCGGGAGGGTTCTTGAAGCACTCGATTACAAACAGTACAGATGGCCGGGAAGGGGTGTATCCAAAGAGGTGGGTTACCAGTATGTGGAAGCGGAGTACATGCGGGATGATGAGTACAAGGACCTAATCGATGACCCTACGGATTTCTGGTTAAGAAAGCTGCTTCCGAGAATGTTTGGAGCTTTCGATGGCCTAAAGGACATCCCTCCATTTACAGATTTATGGGAGATAGTGATCGTTTCTCCCCATTTCGTACCCTTTTCCAATCCGCTAGTTGCGGACGGACTAAATAGGCTCATTGAGGCTGGAAAACTGGCTCTCGAGTGGATCCAGAAGATGAGACTTTGTGGGATGGAGATTGTAAGCATGGGGTATCCGCCGATTGTGGGAGGAACAACGAAGGCTCCGTTCGATATACTCGGTGACACTCTAAGGGGTACGAGAAAGATAATGATAGACCTCTACAGGAGACCGGAATTGATCTTAAAGGCCGTAGAGAGGCTCACCCCTCTTGCCATAAACCAGGGTGTTCGGGGTGTCAATCAGAGTGGTGTTCCTTTTGTATTCATTCCCCTCCACAAAGGAGCTGACGGATTTATGTCCGATGAGCAGTTCCGCAAATTCTACTGGCCTTCACTCCTTGAGACGGTTTATGGACTTGTAAAGGAAGGGTGCGTGCCTTACCTCTTCGTAGAAGGTGCGTATAACACGAGACTCGACTATTTAAAGGAACTTCCGGAGAAGTCTTGTTTCTGCCATTTCGACAGAACTGACATGGAAAAGGCCAAAAAAGTGCTCAAAGATCGGGTATGCATAGGAGGCAATATTCCAGCAGGTCTCCTTTTAACTGGGACTCCAGAAGAGATCAAATCTTACTGTAAAGATCTTATCGAGAAGGTAGGCAGGGATGGGGGGTTTGTTCTTACAAGCGGAACTTCCCTTGACGAGGGAAAACCAGAAAATATCAGAGCGATGATCGAGGCCGCAAAGGAATACGGAAGGCTCTCATAAAAAGGTGTCCTTCGCATGGGGTATGTACAAAGCGTCGAAAAATTCTCTCCGAAAATCACTCGAGGCGGAAAGTTCAACGTACTTTACCTTTTTTGCGAACTTTTCCGCCTCATTTCTCATCGACCGGTCAAGGAGGGCAACTAGAGCCCCAAATCCTGCAAGATTTCCTTTAGGAATGATATCGTCCAACCCCACAATAGGGAACATGCCAAGTAAGTACGCGTTCAAAAGATCGATATGGGTTCCAAATGAGCCAGCAACAAAGACTTTTTCAGGTTTTCCACCTCCAAACCTCTCAATAAGGATTTTTGCTCCTGCGTAAAGAGCTGCCTTCGCAAGCTGTACATTCCTTATGTCTTTTTGGGTGATGGTTATGTCTTTCCCGTCTTTGGTTTCGTATCCCCATGCTATTACGAATTCCAAAAACTCGCCTTTTTTCCTTAACCTTTCGCAGGGCCTTTCTTCTATGAATCTACCTGATCTATCGAGAAGCCCTGCTTGGAAAAGTTGGGAGACCGCATCTATGATCCCTGAACCGCATATACCCTCGGGTTTACAGCCACCGATAACACCATATGTGACATTCAGGGTATCTCTTTCTATTTTTACCTTCTCTATCGCTCCTAATCTCGCTCTCATTCCATGCGATATGTTACCGCCTTCGAAGGCTGGGCCTGTTGCGCAGGACGCACAAAGTAGTCTCTCTTCCGTTCCGTAAACAATCTCCCCGTTTGTGCCTATATCTATTATGAGCTTGGGTTTATCTTTAAGATCTGGTAGCACGGCGGTGATAGAGGATATTGTGTCAGACCCCACAAATCCGGCTTTTAGAGGAACAGAATGAACGTAAGCAGTATCTGCAACTTGGAGATCTAGCTCTCTGGCCTTAATATTGAAGGGGAAGCAAATATGGGGTACGAAAGGAGATATGGCTAGCGACTGAGGATTTATTTTGAAAAATACGTGGTGCATAAGCGTATTTCCCACTGCCACAACATCCATGATTTCACTTCTTGATATATTTGCTTCTTTTACGAGCCGATCTATAAGGCCATTTAGGCCTTCTACAAGAACCCGGTTCATCTCAAAAAGCCCCTTCTTTCCCTTCTTCACGATGTAATTTAGTCTCGTTATCAGATCCTCTCCAAATCTTACCTGTGGATTTAGAATTGAACCAGAACTTACTATCTCGCCACATTTTAGATCTACAATATACATACCAAGCTGAGTCGTTCCGATATCTATGGCAAGTCCATAAAGACCTTTCCCGAAAGGTGGTCTTACAGCTATTATCTCTTCTTCCATCCACACGCAGATTTCGACATCCCAGTTGTACTTTCGTATAACAACTGGGGCATCAACTAGACAAATTGGGTCAACCCTCGAGACTCGGACTCCGTAAAGTGAACTTAAAGACTCACATATCCTTTCCATGTCCGATTTCGGGTCGTCGATAGTCGGAGGAGAAAGTTTAAGTCTAAAAGATTTGACCGCCGGAATTAGGTTAGATTTGATATTGAACTTTTCCTTCTTTGTGTAGGGATAGTGATTGACAAATTCATAAGGGACGTACAAAGCCATGTCACTAAATACTTTTGCTTTACATGAGAGTCTTTGGCCGGATCTTAGTTCGTCGTTTCCCAAAAGTCTTCTTTCCTCTTCTGTTACTTCTGAAAGAGAATCCCCATTGAGAACTCTCACTTTACATTTTCCACAAGTTCCTGCGCCTCCGCAGTAGGATTCTATGTATATATTTGCCCTTCGTAGGATATCCAAAAGATTCTCTCCTTTTCGGGCCCTGATCTTTCTACCCCAGGGATAGATTGTGATCGTAATTCTACTCATCTTATGTGATGTTTAATCTTTGGATAAAGGAGAGAGAGTTTCCCGATTGGTATCTCCTTTGAGAGACCTAAAGAAGAACCGAGGATCAATCCACCAGAAGAAAATTCGGCTTCCTCACGTTTTATCTCCTCAATTATCTTTTTTTCGTCCCAACTTAGAAGGTCAATTGTTCCCATGAAAGAGACATTTCCAAAAAACCTATCCTTATGGGCGTATATGTCCATGTGGGCCTGCTGGTCCCAAGTGGAAAGACAATCGATTTTAAGCTCCACCAAGAAAGGAAGGATTTCTTCTACGTATCCATCAGAGTGGAAAAAAACGTAAAGCCCCTCGGATTTGGCACACATGGTTACTTTCTCAAGAAAAGGTTTAATCATGGAATCGAAAATTCTAAAAGAGAATAAAAGACCTGAAGTTCCGGCTATATCATCGACTATTGAAATTCCGTCGAAACCTTTCTCTTTTATTTTTGGTAGATCGCTCAAAACCCTAAAGAGATGTTCTTCAACCAGAAGTAAAAACCTTTTAGGATCCCTACCGAGGATCTTTAAAGTCTCAAGATAACCTTTTTGCGAAACAGAATACGAGAATGGACCAGGTATGTTAAGAACTAAAAAAAATTCTGAAAGGATCTTTAGGTCGGTCGTATCCAAAGAGTCCAATCGGTCATATGAAAAAGGGACGAGATCGAGTCCCAGATTCCATGAAAGTCTTGCAATTCTTTCTCCAAGTCCTAGCTTTTCAGGGACGAAACTATCCAGAAATTCATCGAATATAAAGAGTTCTCCTTTTGGAAGCCGAGGAAGGGGCTCGCAAGAAAAGCTAAGAGCCTTCCTTACAAGCTCCTTTTTCTCCGTCATCTACTTCGTTTTTAAGCCTTTCATGTAGGCAGTGTACCTGCGCGCAAGATGATCCTTCCCAGCGATTAGATCAGCCGCCATTATGTATGGTTTGAGTATTTTTGGATTGGTGATAACGCAGCTTAAACCAAAAAGAACAGCAGCCGAAAGAAATACTATATTGATGAAATTTCTCATGGGAAGCCCAAAAGAGATGTTACTCGCTCCGAGAATCAAATTTAGTCCCCATCTGGACCTTACATCCGCCATTGTTTTTAAAGTATTATGAGCTGCAGTCGTACTCAAAGCTACGGATTCCACTATGGAGTCAACTATTATATCCTCTTTGTCGATCCCATATTTTTGTGCTTCTTCAAGAATAGACCCCACTATTTCTAATCTCCGTTCTGGCTCTTTTGGTATACCCCTTCCATCAGAAGCGATTATGACAACTGCAGTTTTATACTCTTTGACAAGAGGGAAAACGGACTCAATGACGGAAGTTTCACCAGGTACGGAATTTATTATCGGTTTTCCAAGCCCAAGCTCTAAAGTTCTTTTCAAAGCCTCTTTGTTTCTACTTTCTAAACAGAGGGGAACATCGAATCTTTCGACTATCTTTTCCACTACAAAAGGTAATAGTTCTCTTTCGTCTATCCCAAAGGCTCCAACATTTATATTTAGGATGTCCGCACCATCCGATATCTGCTCTTCGGCTATTTTTAAAATGGGGGTTATGTCTTTTTTCTCTAACGCCTCCTTAATTTGCGATTTTCCAAAAGGGTTAATTCTTTCTCCTATTATGGCTGTCGGATTTAGGTCCCCTATTTTAACTTCCTTTCCTTTTGGGCTTAATACTTTTGTTTGCACTTTACCCTCCTATCCATTTTCTACAGAGAGTAACAGCAGCGACAGCATCCTTTCCATATGCATCAGCACCCACGTATTCTTTCACCTTCTCGTCTATCTGTCCGCCACCTATCATTATTTTTACGCTCTCCCTTAATCCATGTTTCTTTATCTCCTCAACCGTTCTTTTCATGGAGTCGAAGGCAAGGGTCAGAAAGCCGCTAAGTCCCACAACTTGGGGTTTTACTTCTTTTATCTTTTCTACGAAGACAGATGGTGGAACATCGACTCCTAAATCGTAAACCTCGTAACCGTTAACATCTAGCATAAAAACGACTATGTCTTTTCCTATGTCATGAATGTCACCTTCCACCGTCCCTATAACTACCTTTCCAAGTTTTTCCTTACCTTTTTCATACTTTATGTGAGGCTTTACGAGCTCTGAAACTGCTCTTAGTATCTCACCTGCCATAATGAGATCCGGAAGAAAGTACTCACCCCTTTCGAACCTCGCTCCAACTATCTCCATCGCAGCTCTTGCCGAATCTAAGATTAAAAAAGGGTCTGTCCCCTTATCTATCTCCGTTTTTACTATCTCTAAAACCTCATCTTCCATAAGGTCTGCCATCTTTCTTACAAGATCCTCATTCATCCGTATCCTCCTTTTTAGGTTTACGGACCTTAAATATAGTGAACGGTCGGTCCGATTGTCAAAAGAAATTTTCTTTAAAAAAACGGGATAAAAGTTGTAATTATACTTTTTCAAAGACCCTTAAGAAGGAGGAGTTATGGACTACGTGAGCTTCGATGAATTCAAAAGACTCGATCTGAGAGTGGGAAAGATAGTTATGTGCGAAGAAATAAAGGGATCGGATAGACTCTATAAGATAACGGTAGATATTGGAGAGGAAAGAGTGATTGTGGCTGGTATAAAGCCATACTATAAGAAAGAGGAGCTAATTGGAAAGACGATTGTTGTACTCAAAAACTTAGAGCCTAAAAGGCTTCGGGGTGTCCTTTCGGAAGGGATGCTCCTTGCGGCTTTAGATGAAGAAAAGAGTATTGTCTCTATTTTGACGGTTGATAGAGAGGTACCCCCTGGAACTAAAGTCTCATAGTTAGTTTGAAACATTATGCTTTACACTTTTGGTCTATTTTTTGGAGGAGTGGCACTCTTCCTTTTTGGTCTTTCGATGCTAAGTAGGCTACTCCAGCTTGCGATCGGGAGTAGGATAAAGGAGTACATAAGATTTTCCGTACAAAAAAAGTTAAACGGGCTTATTTTTGGTCTTTGCGTTACAATTCTCTTTCAAAGTAGCGGGGCTGCGACGTTTGTCGCACTAAGCCTGGTTAACGCGGGTCTTTTAAGTGTGAAAGGAGCTTTACCCATGATTTTAGGCGCGGACATCGGTAGCACAATCACAGCCCAGCTTGTCGTCTGGAGAATACCCAAGTTATCCCCCTTAATCCTTCTTACTGGTTTTGTACTTTTCGTTTTTGAGAATGAAAGATTGAGAAGAATAGGGGAAGGACTCTTTTATTTTGGACTTCTCCTTTTCGGAATTCTTACGGTTTCGATGGGTTCTGAGCTTTTGAGGGAAAGCCCAATATTTTCGAATACTGTTATCAGTGAAAGACACAGATTTACGGCATTCTTCGTTAGCTTTTTATTTGCCTTTTTTGCCCAGTCCTCGGCTGTTCCTATAACTATGGTCATAATTATGGCTCAGAAGGAAATGATAGTTCTAGAATCTGCAATCTTTTGCGTGCTTGGGGCTAATTTGGGAGTGGTGGGGACGCCATTAATTGGAAGTCTCTCTGGAGGTCCGGAAGGTAAAAAAGTGGCTTTGGGCCAGTTTTTGTTTAAGGGAACCGGTATTCTTTTGGTTTCTATTTTTAGTTCTCATTTTTACGATCTTTTGAGGTCTATTCCCTTTGAACTTCCACAGAAGATAGCTCTAAGCCATATTCTTTTCAATCTCTTAGTTGCAATAGTCTTTTACCCCTTTATCGACTCACTCGTACATGGCCTTGAAAAGTTGATTCCGAAAAGAGGGAGGGTTCTCTCCATCTTTCCCGAGTATCTTGAAAAGAGTTGTCTTGGAAGCCCAGATGAGGCACTTCTTTGCGTGAAAAAAGAGTTATTAAGAATGACGGAGCTTGCAGAAAGCATGGTAGAAGACGGTCTCAAGCTTCTATATGGGTTCAAAAAGTCTTTGGAGCGTGGGATAAATTACGTGGAACTCATCGTGGACAATCTGCAAACAGAGATATTGAAATACCTTTGGCAGATTTCATGTTTTGAGATGACAGAATATCAATCGAGGAGACTCTTCGTTTATACTTCTATAGTCCATGATATCGAGAGGATAGCCGATCATGCCCAAAACATCTCGGAGATTGCAAAGATTAAAAGAGATAAAAAAACCTATTTTTCGGATGCGGCCCAGAAAGAACTTGAATCGATCTCAAAAAAGGTACTAATGGGGCTAAAAAGTGCGCGAAATCTTCTCCAAGATCCCAAAATCGAAGATATAGAGGAATTAACGAAAAAGACAGAAGTAGTACAAAAAGAGATAAAAGAGGCTTTTTCAAACCATCTCGAAAGATTCTACTGTAAAATCTGCCTACGGGAGGCAGGACCTCTCTACGTGGACATCTTAATAAACCTGGAAGGAGTCATAAGACACATAAAATCTATGTGCGAAGGACTCCGCACACTAAGTTAAGATACTTGCCTAAACACAATTTCTTGTGAAGGTGTGACATCTACGAGAACCTTATCACCTTCCTTTATTTCCCCTTTTAACATTTGGAGAGCAAGTTCGTTCTCTATCCTCTTTTGGATCAACCTCTTAAGTGGTCTTGCTCCATATGCGGGATCGTAACCGTGTGTGGCAAGCATATTCTCTAGGTTTTCAGAAAATATAAGTTCTATCCCTCTCTCTTTGGCCCTTCTATTTAAAGCCTTAAGCTGCAATTTCACTATAGCCTTTATGTCGTCTTTTGTAAGACTCCTAAAGATTATTATCTCGTCGATCCTATTTAAAAACTCGGGTTTAAACTGGATCTTTAAGGCCTCATTGACCCTCCTTTTCATCTCTTCGTAATTTTTCGGGCCGATCTCGCTTATCCACTGGCTTCCGATATTGGAAGTCATAATTATAACCGTGTTTTTAAAGTCAACGGTCCTACCCTTTCCGTCGGTGAGTCTTCCTTCATCGAGAACCTGAAGAAGCACGTTGAAGACGTCAGGATGGGCTTTCTCAACTTCATCAAGGAGGACTATGGAGTAAGGTCTCCTCCTTATGGCTTCTGTTAAGTAGCCTCCCTCTTCATATCCCACATAGCCTGGGGGAGCTCCAATCAATCTCGCAACGGAGTGTTTCTCCATGTATTCACTCATGTCGATTCTCACGATTGCCTGCTCATTGTCGAATAGAAATTCCGCAAGAGCTTTTGCAAGCTCAGTTTTCCCAACCCCCGTTGGACCGAGAAAGAGAAAGGAACCTAAAGGTCTATTGGGATCCTGTAATCCGGCCCTTGCTCTCCGGATGGTATCTGAGACAGCCCGAATTGCCTCATCCTGACCGACTATTCTCTCATGGAGTCTCTCCTCCATTTTCACAAGTTTTTCTATTTCTCCTTCCAACATCTTGCTTACAGGAATTCCGGTCCATTTGGATACAACTTTCGCTATATCCTCCTCATCGACTTCTTCTTTGAGCATCTTTCTTTTTTTCTGCAAATTTTGGAGCTCTTCGTTCTTTTCCTTAAGTTCTTTCTCCAGACCCACAATAATCCCGTATCTTATCTCCGCAACCTTCTCAAAATCACCTTTTCTCTCGAACTCTTCTGCCTTAATTCGCGCGTTCTCTATCTTTTCCTTTATTAGCCTGATGTCGGTTATTAAAGCCTTTTCTTTTTCCCAGTGCCTCCTTTTTTCTTCCACATCCCTTTTTAAATCAAAGAGTTCTTTTTCCAGTTTCTCCCTTCTTTCTATAGATGCTTCATCCTTTTCTTTCTTTAAAGCCTCTATCTCTATCTGAATTTGCATGATCTTCCTTTCAATCTCGTCTATCTCTGTTGGAACGCTATCAATTTCCATTCTCAATTTCGATGCCGCCTCATCTATTAAGTCTATGGCTTTATCGGGCAAGAACCTGTCGGTGATGTATCTGTGGGATAAGGTTGCGGCCGCAATTATAGCCGAGTCCTTAATTCTTACGCCGTGATGAATTTCATAACGTTCCTTTAATCCTCTAAGTATCGCTATAGTCTCCTCCACATTAGGCTCCCGTACGTATACAGGTTGGAATCTCCTCTCTAGTGCAGCGTCTTTCTCAATGTACTTTCTATACTCATCGAGTGTTGTGGCTCCAATACAGCGGAGTTCTCCTCTCGCGAGAGCCGGTTTTAGCATATTTGAAGCGTCTATGGCTCCTTGAGCACCTCCCGCACCGACGATTGTATGTAGCTCATCTATAAAGAGGATTATGGAACCTTCTGCATCCTCTATCTCTTTGAGAACCGCCTTAAGTCTATCCTCAAACTCCCCCCTGTACTTGGCACCCGCAAGTAGTGCACCCATATCCAAAGCTAAAACCTTCTTGTTTCTTAGCGTTTCAGGTACATCCCCCTTCACTATTCTTTGTGCCAGACCCTCAACTATGGCAGTCTTTCCAACTCCGGGTTCTCCAATTAGCACGGGATTGTTCTTCGTTCTTCTGGATAGGACCTGCATGACCCTCCTTATCTCTTCGTCTCTGCCGATTACAGGATCGAGTTTTCCTTTCCTTGCCTCTTCCGTTAAGTCTCTACAGTACCTTTCTAAAGCTCTGTACTTATCTTCTGGAGATTGGTCGACGACCCTTTGGCTCCCCCTTATCTCTTTGAGGACCGAGTATATAGATTCTTTAGTTACGCCTAAGCTTTTGAGTATCCTATGGGATGGGCTTTCTTTTGACTCGGTAATCCCGATTAAGAGGTGTTCTGTGCTCACATACTCGTCTTTTAGCCTTTCCGCCTCATCGAAGGCATAACTTAAGGCGTGTTTTAGACTTGGGGATATATAGATCTGCACCGGTCCTTCAACGGAAGGTATCTTTGCGAGCTCCCTCTCTAACTCATTAAGTATCACATTGAGATTCGCTCCGAGCCTCTCTAGGAGCGGCTTTACTATCCCATCTTTCTGTGTGATCAAGGAGTAGAGAAGGTGCTCGTTTTCGATCATCTGATGGTTTAAAGACTCCGCCTTTCTCTGGGCGGAACTTATGGCCTCTTGTGCTTTGATCGTCAGTTTATCCCAGTTCATTTTTATCCTCCGAAAAAATTTCGGTACTTCTAATATAATCACTTAAAAGTCGGTTTCAACGTTCACTCAAGTGGAATCTCGATCCTTTTTTCAAAGCTTCTTTTGTTGTCTACGAGAAACAGCCTTTTTGGGGTCACTTTAAAGAACCTGTTCTCTTTTGAAGGCGTAAAAGTTGGGAGGATCTTGAGGCGCATAAGAAGTTTTTCCAAGGGTGTGTATTCTTCATACAGAAAGAGCTTTTTAAGGTAGGGGGAAGTGAAAGGATACTTTTTGATGTAGATTTCCAGTGCTTCTTTTATCTCATTTTCCAGTTCAAGCATTTCTGCAAGACCTTCCATCTGAATACCCTTTATCCTTTTCCAGTCCGAAAATCCCTTTAATTTGTAATCCTCGCTTATTGCAACCGAAACTATAGGATTTGCCGCTATGTTTTTGCAATGGATTGCAACTTGAGGGTTTGAAATGAAATAGAGTCTGAAACCAGAGCTTGCGTAAAATACATCGGCGGCCCAAGGAACGTTGTCTTTACATGTGGCAATAGTCATTGTATTATGGCTCTCAATGTACTTTAGGGCTATCCTTTTTAACTCCAATATCTCTTTTTCATTCATCTTTGTGTCTTACGTTGCAAGGTATACCCCTAAGCATTGGGGATCCAGTAATCCTCCAAGTATTTTCGATGGATGTGAGAACGTTTATGTTCAATTCAAGGTATGAGTCTTCATCCTCAGGGAGCCACCAGCCGTGTTCGACAACAACAAGAGTCTCATGAATTCTATCCATTAACTTTGCTAATCCCTTAATCTGGCCGGTTTTTGTGCTCACAAAGACCCATTGGTTCTCCTTTATTCCTAGTTTTTTTGCGGTTTTACTGTTCAAAAAGACGTTTGGATAGGGGTTTCTCTTTCTTATTGATTCGATCTGTCTAAAGTTTGTGTGCCTGAAATCTCTAGGTTTATAGCTCGTAAGAACATAGGGAAAATGGTCATCTTGTTCAAAAACAGAGTCGTCAAAATCAAAGAGGGGATCGTAGCCATATGACTTTAGACTTTCCGAATAGATCTCTACTTTTCTAGATTCGGTATTGAATCCGTCTTTTTCGAAAAACATGTACTCTTTTTCGCCAGTAATTAGGTTTTTCTTTTTTAATTCTTCGAAGGTAAGTCCGTCATCCTTTAAAATTTCATCAAATAGCGCATATTCGTCTTCAAAGAAGTATTCTTGAAGACCGAGCCTCTTTCCCAGCTCATTTATTATCCAGAGATCTGATTTTGCTTCACCGAATTCCACAACTTTCCTTTGGGCATGCACGAGAAAAGGAAAGTCCGGAGAAAGACATATCGAATCATACTCAAGACAAGTAGCCGCAGGAAGTATTACATTTGCCAAAGCTGAAGTCGGTGTTAGGAACTGGTCAGAGACGAACAAAAACTTAAGTCTTTTTAGGGCCTCCAAAGTTTTTTTTGTATCTGGCCAAGTAAGGACAACATTTCCCCTCATTACGAAGGCGGCTTTGGGACTGTTATCACTCCCCTCGATTAAAGATTTTACGACTGCCTGGGGAAGAGCGTAATGTACGAATGGAGCAAGTAGTTCATATCCTATGCCTTTGGCATCTTTTGGCAAAAGGTTTCTTAGGGTGAAGGAAGGACCGTACTTTTTTACTACATTCGGGTTTTTATATCTTATCTTTCCTCCCGGAACCCCAATATTTCCAGAGATCGCTTCAAGAACGTATATGGCCCTTAGGGTCAAAAAAGGATTTACTCCTTGATCGAGGGCATTTCCCTCAACGATCGATGCTGGTCGATTTTGGATGTAAATTTCTAGAAATGCTCTGATTTCGTGTGGTTTTACGTACGTGTACCTCTCTGTCTTCTCAGGTGGGAACTTCATCACGAAGTCTTTCAATTTGTCGAATCCGTAAGTCCATCTCTCGACAAACGTTCTGTCGTAAAGATTTTCATTTATAACAACGTAAAGCATACTTAAGCACAAAAGAAGATCAGAACCTGGTCTCAGTTTAAGCCAGAGATCCGCAATCTTTACTAAGTGCGTCTCGAAAGGATCTATTATTATTATTTTTGAACCCCTTCTTTTTGCAGATAATACTTTTTGGTGAATGTATGGATAAGTTGCGTAGGGGTTGATACCCCAAAGAACTATTGTCTTTGGCGGATGATCGTAATCAGGCAATAAAAACGAACCGAATGTGGCATATGACGCGTAAACCCTAGGCATAAAGCAGAGAAAACCCATAGATGTTACATTAGGTGAACCGAAAGCATAAGCAAGTCTCGTAAGCAATATGTCAGCTAAGCCTGAAGCTGCCCCCCTTATAAAAAGGACAGACTCTGGACCGTAATCCGATCTTACCCTTTTAAGTTCCGAAACTATGATATCAAAGGCCTCATCCCAAGAGATCCTCTCCCAGAAGATGGAACCTGCCTTGTCCACTCTCTTTAAAGGGTGGAGGATCCTTTCTTTGCAAGCTGCGTACTCGAGAAGCGCTTTTCCCTTCCTGCATAAAAAACCGCGACTTATTGGCGAGTTTTTGTCACCTTTGAGCCTTAAGATTTTTCCCCCATCAACTTCTATCTCTAATCCACAAAGGGATGGACAGAGATTGCAGACACTTCTTACCTTAGGCACCGCCTTTTTACCTCCAAATTAAGTGACATTTGAATCGTTCCTTTTGGATGAAAGAAATACTTTATCCTACCTTTGTTCTTTAAGTAATTTGTATGAGCGAGGGCTTCTCCCATGGCAAAAATCTTGTGTTTTATTGGAAGCTCGTAAAAATCGCCTGTAGGTGAATCCCAATCCATCTTGGATGCCAGTTCATAGATAGTTTTAGTTCCGCGCTCGATAAGGGATATAATCTCAGCAAGCCTTCTTCTGTGGTGGGCAAAGAGTTCCGCAATCCTTTCCCTTGCGTTATGGAAGGGATCACCGTGGGAAGGAAGAACCCTGCTTATGGGGAGTTTGGATACAGAGTGAAGACTCTTAAAGTACTCTTTCAAGGGGTCATCTTCTGGCTTTCTCGCTTGGAGTGTCGGAGATATTTCCCTTAGAATGTGATCGCCAGAGAGGTAATAGCCGGTTTTTACCTCAAAGAGGGTAAGATGGCCAGGTGTGTGGCCCGGTGTAAAAAAAACTAAAAATTCGTAATTTCCTATAACGATCCTTTGACCGTGGAATGCGAATTCGACGCACCTATTTTCCTCTACCTCGTATATTTCGTCCACATCCTCAAAGAAAGAGATTTTTTGTTCGTCCTGTGGAAATCCAGAGAGGGAAAGGAAAGAATAGACCTCTTCTTTGAGGGTTTGTGATCTGATTCTTTTTGCTTTCTCCCAGTCCTTTCTACTTAATAGGAACCTTGCCCCAAAATTTTGCATTTTCCTTACAAAACCGAAGTGGTCTATGTGAAAATGGGTAACCGCAACAAGAGATCTCTCAAGGCTCACCCCAATCGAATCTAGTGAGGATAGTAGCTCAAGGAACATCTTCTCATCACCCATTCCTGTGTCGACAATAAGCGAAATATCCTTTCCCTTTATGACGTAAATATTGGCCGATCTGAGAGAGTCAATATGTAGAGGAATAACCAGCCGATAGAATTCCTTTTGGATCTCTTCGAAGAACATTTTCGTGACAATTATACCACCTACTTTTTACCATTTAAACAGATGTTGACAGGCAAAAAGAAAGAAAGTAGCCTTTTCAAAAGATCTTATGGAGGCTCTGATGGACCAGTTCATGGATATGGATAGGAGACGGGTCTTGGAGTCCTACTTGAAAAAAGGACATGCCGATCTTGTGTTAACAAATGGGAATCTCATCAATGTTTACACTAAGGAGATATTGAATGGATATTCGGTTGCTATAAAAGATAGGTGGATAATCCGGGTTGACAAAGACGTATCTTCAGTTATTGGACCGGAAACCTTGTGTCTCGATGTAGAGGGAAAATACATCGTACCCGGATTTATAGATGGACATGCCCATATACTGAGCTACTGCCACCCTCAAGAGATCTTATACGAAGTTGCAAAAAGGGGTGTAACTACAGTTGTTACTGAGCTTCTAGATCTTTCATTTAAAGTGGATTTAGAAGGGATGGAAGAATATTTGGAGGCCACAAAAGGTGCGCCTTGTAAGGTCTTTGCTACAATCCCGGTCTTTATAACGTTAAGTGAGGCTTCGAAAAAAAGGACACCAGAGTTTGAGAAGATCCTCAATCTTTTAAAAAGGGAAGATGTCTTAGGGTTAGGAGAGAGTTTCTGGCAAGAAGTTCTAAGAGGACATGAACTCTTCTTTAGGCTTGCTCCATATGCCTTAAGGATGAGAAAAACTATAGAAGGCCATTCTGCAGGGTGCAAGGGAGAAAAATTGCAAATTTACGCTTTTACAGGTGTTAGTTCATGCCACGAACCAATAAGTTATGAAGAAGTTGTTGAAAGGTTGAGACTCGGCCTTTATGTGATGGTGAGGGAAGGAAGTGTAAGGAGCGATATAGGATGCCTTGCCGAACTTAAAAGATCTGGACTAGACACAAGAAGGATAATACTGGTTAGTGATTTTATGTCTCCGGAAGAGATACTGAGTAAGGGATACATGGAATACGTAGTAAGTAGGGCAATAGATAATGGGATAGACCCAGTCTCTGCTATCCAAATGGTAACACTTAATCCCGCTTCCCATTTCGGACTGGACAACGTGCTTGGAGGAATAGCGCCTGGTAAATACGCAGATTTAGTAGTGAGCCCCAGCCTTACGAAAATAGAGCCACAAACAGTGATATCGGGCGGTAGGATCGTTGTCGAAAATGGTAATTCAATTGGTCTTAAAGAGAGAAAGCCTCTTAGGCTTCAGGGATTTAAACGACCGTTTATAAAAACCCAAGATCTCATAATTAGGGCACCGAAAAGGGAAAGGGTAAAGGTAAGATTGGTAGAACAGGTTACAGATCTTATAACCAGAGAGTCAATAAAAGAGATTGTGCCAAAAGACGGGGAACTTACGCCAAACCCGGAAGAGGACATACTTAGGCTTTCTTATGTAACGACAGAAGGTTGCTATAACTACCTAATTAAAAGTTTCGGACTGAAGACCGGCGCACTGGCGACAAGCAGTCTTTGGGAAGCGTACGGGGTTTTGGCCGTGGGGGTAAGGATCGATGATCTGTGTATTGCTATAAATAGAATCATAGAACTTGGGGGAGGCATTGTGATAGTTGATGAGGGCCGTATTGTTGAGGAACTTCCTTTACCTATAGGCTCTCTCATATCTGACCTTCCTTTTGAGGAGGTTGCAAAAAGGATCTCCTTTATAAACGGAGAGGCAAAAAAAAGGGGAGTAAGATGGAACAAACCTATTATGACACTTGAAACGCTCACAACCCCGGCAATCCCATTTTTGAGGGTATCAGACAGGGGGCTTGTGGATTTAAGACAAAAAGAGGCTTTAAGCTTTATTGTGGATTGACAATCACCGAAAAATAGAATAGAAATAAAACCTTACGTTAAGTGGGAGTAAAAATGGGAAAGGGAGACAGAAAGACGAGAAGAGGAAAGATCTGGAGGCACACTTTCGGCAAATACCGTCCTAAGAAGAAGAAAAAGAAGGAATCGTAGATCCCACACTAAATCGTTTGGAGTTTGGCAATCCCTTTCTTCATATGGAATCTCGGGAGGGCAAAGAGGAAGAAAGGGATTGCCGCAAAAGGGATAATAAAAGAAAATATTCTGTACACTTCCGCCACTGTTGCCGTATCGAGAAGGTGCCCGACAATAAAAGAACTAAGCCCGATTCCCAAATCGTAAGATAAAAAATACGTCGAGTTTGCCGATCCACGTTCGTTTGGCCTTGAGATGGCATTTATGGCAGCCTGACAAGTTGGCATAAGGATTCCGAAGCCAGCTCCAGAAAGGATCCCTGATATGGAAAAGGAAAAGATACCATGAGAAAAGCTAAGAGTGAGGGTCCCAAGAAGGATCAGAAAAAGCCCTCCTAAAACCAACGTTTTTATCATCCCACTGTCAAAGAGTTTTCCCATAAATAGCCGAGAAAGTATAAGGGAGAGACAAAAAAGAAAGAAAAAGATCTCACAAGAACCAAAACCGACCTGTTCTGCATGGATGGCCGCAAAGGTATTAATTGAGCCGTATACCATCATGGGAAAGATCATGGAAACTGAGAAAGGTAGTGCATCCAAAGAGATAAGGTGAGCTAGGCTAAAAAACCTTCCTTTCTTTGAATCTTCACTGGGACTGCTCAAAAAGAAAGAGAGCGTAAGCGGTATGAGAGAGACAAGAAACGTAAAGAGAAACATAATTTCCGCACCAGAGCTCTTCAAAATCGTAAGCCCAAGAAAGGACCCGCCCATCATTCCTAAAGGGATCGTTAAAGAGTAGAGAGCTATAGCCTGACCGATTCTATCCCCTCCTAGGTCTGCCGCAACCGCGGAAAGAACGGATGAACTTATACCGAATAGCATCCCGTGAAAGATTCTAATTGCCACAATACCTAAAAATGTGTGGATTCTGGGATAGAGAAGGTACGTGAGGGCTATAGCCACAAGAGTCAATCTTAAAAGAGTTGTCCTTCTAAACCTGTCCACAAGGTAACCGGCAAACGGTCTAAAAAGTATGACAGAGATGGAAAAGGAGGATATCGCATATCCTATCTCTTGGAAACTCAGCTTTAAGTCCGAAAGGAAGTACAAGGGAAGGGTCGGGACGAGCAAATAGAAGGCGAAGGAGTTAAAAATGTTTGAAATGAAAAGCAATGCAAAGTTTCTAGACATAGCGATCATCTGAGTTTAAATCTCTGAATCTTTCCTGTGGAGCTCTTCGGTAGTTCTTTTACAAACTCGACCCACCTGGGATATTTGTACTTAGCCAATCTTTCAAGGACCCATTTTTTTATTTCCTCTTCCATGGCCTCGGAAGCCGCGTAACCTTCCCTCAGCACGACATAGGCCTTTGGCTTTATAAGACCATTTTCATCCTCTTTTCCGACTACCGCTACTTCCAAGACAGCAGGGTGCTGTCTTATGCAGTTTTCCACCTCAATGGGAGAGACCCATATACCTCCAACCTTGAGCATGTCGTCCGATCTTCCGGCATAAAAATAGAATCCATCTTCATCCTTATAAAATTTGTCCCCCGTATTTATCCACTCGCCTTGCATGGTTAGTCTCGTTTTTTCCCTTTTCTTCCAGTACTGCTGAGCAATGCTATCCCCTTTTACTAGAAGCGTACCTATCTCTCCTGGCGGTACCTCTCTTCCCTCCTCATCTACTATTTTGAGTTCGTATCCAGGCACTGGTTTTCCAGCAGAACCAGGTTTTATCTCGCCTGGCCTATTGGAACAGAATATATGGAGAACCTCTGTGGAACCTATCCCATCTAGTATTTCTAATCCGAATCTCTCTTTCCACCTAAAAAAGATATCGGGCGGTAGAGCCTCTCCTGATGATACGCATATTCGGCATGAAGAGAACTCATGATCGGAGTTTGGATCGGGTTTCCTACCGAGGATTCTGTCTTCCTTTTCTTTATAATCCAGCATTTGGGCGTAAAGGGTCGGAATTCCAAAAAATACTGTTGGCCTAAACCTTCGAAGGAGCGAGAAGATATGTTCGGGTGTCGGTCTTTTTGGGCTGAGCACAGCGGAAGCCCCAACAGAGAGGGGAAAATACATTCCACCTCCAAGTCCATAAGCAAAAAATAGCCTCGAGGCGGAAAGGCAGATGTCGTTTTCGGTAAGTTGCAAAACCCCCTGCGCATAGCATTTGGAGGTAACAACCATATCGTACTGGGAATGGATGGCTCCTTTCGGGGAGCCCGTAGAGCCTGAGCTATAAAGCCAGAATCCCACATCGTCTTTCGTTGTGAATTCTGGTTTCAGTTCAGAAGGAGCGTGTTTGTACTTCTGCTTGAAAGGCACGTGGGCTCCCTCTGTCTCCGAAACTATTATCAAATCTCTAAGGTAGGGAAGATCCCCTTTTATCTGCTTTATCAATGGATAGAGTTCTTCCGAAACTACAAGGACCTTTGATCTACTGTCGTTTAAGTAATATTCGTAGTCGTCTGGTGTCAACATAGTGTTAAGAGGGATAGGGACTGCACCTATTTTTATGGCTCCGAAAAAGACAGCGTAGAAAACGGGTGAATCGAGAATGAGCATGGCAATTCTGTCATCTATTCTTACACCAAGCTCCCTAAAAGCATTTCCAGTTTTGTTGACCATTTTTTGAACGTCATTGTACGTATAATTTCTGTTTTCCGTGTAAATTGCTATTTTGTGACCCCTTCCCTGTCTTATATTTCTGTCTATAAAATAGTCCGCCGCATTGAAAAATTCCCTTTCTTCCCCGTGAATCATACTTCCTCCTTTTTTTCCTACATACTACTATTTTTTTTACCTACTGGTCAACCAATAGATCCAATGACTTCATTTGTAAGCCAGCTTTCATAATTCTTTGAAACAAAATCAGCTCTCACGGCCACTATCTCAGGAACTTCATATGGATGTAACTTCCGGATTTTTTCCTCAACAAGATGAAAAAGTTCATCCTTTGTCTTCATAATACAGAGATACTCCTCGTCCTCTGCAATTTCTCCTTTCCACCAGTACATGCTCTTTATTGGTCCCACAATCTGCGCACAGGCTATGAGTTTTTCTTCTAAAAGGTTCTTTGCTATGGCTTCAAGAGCGTCTCTTTTGTCTCCAGTAGTTAGGACTTGTATGACCATAACGCCTCCTTTAGTGAATTTTGTGTTGAATTTATTTGGGATTTCATATAATTTAACAGATCCATGTTTCATCTCAATAACGGACATTCTATAATCCTTGCAAGTGAGTCCACAAGGCGAGTTGACCTTCTGCGCACGCTCGGAATTCCTTTTTCCATTATTCCGCCTTCGATAAACGAGGAGAGGAAAAAGGGAGAGACTCCTAAAGATTACGTCCGCCGCATATCTATGGAAAAGGCGATGACAATAGCCAAATTCTTTCCGGACAAATGGGTCATAGGAGCAGACACAGTAGTTGTCCATAAAAACAGGCTAATTGGAAAGCCTGAAAATGAGGAAGATGCGTATAGAACGTTAAAGATGCTTAAGGGTAAATGGCACAAGGTGATAACGGGGTTTAGTATAGTAAATATCGAAAAAAACGTTTATCATACAGATTCTGTCGAAACGAAGGTTTTTTTGAAGGATCTTTCCGATGAGGAGATTGTAAGGTACATAAAGACCTGCGAGCCATTTGGGAAGGCGGGTTCCTACGCCATACAAGGCAAAGGCGGGTTCATGGTGAAAGAGATAAGGGGTTCTTATGCAAATGTGGTTGGCCTGCCTATCTGCGAACTCGTTGAGGCGCTCCAGAGTTTAGGCATCGTTTCGTGACAGACGTACGAGAATCACTCAAAATCGTCCGGCATAAAATAGAAAAAGCTTGTGTAAAGTCTAAAAGGGACCCTAAAACTGTAAAACTGATTGGTGTAACAAAAGGTATAGATGTGAATAGAATTCTTCTTGCCATTGAAGAGGGGCTTACCGATATTGGCGAAAATTACGTTCAGGAGGCGAAAAAAAAGGCTGAAATGCTCAAAAATTGGAATGTCACCTGGCATATGATTGGACATATTCAGACAAACAAGGTGAAATTCATTCCGGATATCTTTTCGTACGTTCATTCTGTAGACAGAGTAAAGGTTCTCGAGTTGCTAAATTCTTTTGGAAAACCGCTTAAAGTTCTATTTCAGGTAAACCTATCTGGGGAGGAGACAAAATTTGGAGCGAGAACTGAGGATGAGCTTTTTGAACTCGTAAAGAGGGCCAAAGAGATGGAAAACATAGAACCGATTGGGCTTATGACGATGCCACCCTATTTTGAAGATCCAGAGATGGCAAGGCCGTACTTTAGAAGACTCAAGGAGATTCTGCAAAGGACAAATGAAAGATTTGGCCTTGAAATGAAGGAGCTTTCTATGGGCATGTCCAATGATTTTGAAGTGGCAATAGAAGAAGGGGCAACCATGGTAAGAATAGGGACCGCGATCTTTGGAGAGAGAAGATGAAGCCCTGGGGTGGTAGATTTTTGGAACCCACGGATCCCCAAATAGAGGACTTTACCGCCTCCATAGAGATTGACAAAAGGCTCTTTGCTTATGACATAATGGGCAGTATAGCTTACGCAGAGATGTTGGAAAGGATTGGAATTCTTTCGGAGGCGGAGAGAAAAAAGATAGTCAAAGCCCTAGAGGAGATAAAAGAGGAGATAGAGACTGGAAGGTTTAAATTCTCGAATGAATTGGAAGATATACACATGCACGTAGAACGAAGGCTTGTCGAAAAGATAGGAGAGACTGGAAATAAACTCCACACGGGAAGGAGTAGAAACGAGCAGATATCGCTTGATGTAAGAATGTTCCTTAAGGATGAGCTAAGGGAGATTGAATGCGAGCTTGTTCGCCTTATGGGTTCCATACTTGAAAAAGCGGAAAAGTACAAGGACCTTTCTATGCCAGGATACACTCACATGAGAAAAGCTCAGATTGTTCCCTTTGGACACTACATGCTTTCCTTCTACTACATGTTCAAAAGGGATAGGGAAAGGATAAAACTCGCAATCTCCCAGGCTGATGCCATGCCTCTCGGTACAGGAGCACTTGCCGGTTCTACAATCCCCATAGATAGGGAGTATCTAAGAGAGAGGCTCGGTTTTTCTAGACTAACGGAAAACAGTATGGATACCGCCTCGGATCGAGATTTCGTGCTCGATGCCACATACGCGCTTTCCGTACTTATGGTACATCTTTCTAGATTGAGCGAAGATCTTATCATTTTTTCTACCGAAGAGTTTTCCTTCTTTAGACTTCCAGACAGGCTACTTACAGGGAGCAGTCTTATGCCCCATAAAAAGAACCCCGACGCTTTAGAACTTATAAGGGGAAGAACTGCCCGGGTGATAAGCGACCTTTTTAGCCTTCTGGTTCTGCTTAAAGCTCTTCCTTCCACATATAATAGGGATTTGCAGGAGGACAAAGAGCCACTTTTTCATGCCTTATCCGTTGCAAAATCTTCGATTTCTATAATGAGACTGTGCATAGAGGGATTGGAGATAAATAGAGAAGGGATAGAAAATGCTTTAAAGACCGGTTACATAGAGGCAACAGAGCTGGCTGAGTATCTTGTACTGAAAGGTTTGCCTTTCCGCGAGGCCCACAGACTCGTGGGGACCATTATAAAGGAATGCGACAGAAGAAAGATCAGCCTAAAGGATCTCCAGATAAATGAACTGAAGTCATTTTCGTCTCTATTCGATGAAGATGTTTACGAATTTATGGACCCCCTCATGATAGTAAAAAAGAGAATGACCTATGGTGGTGCTTCGTACGACGGGGTGGTGAAACAGATTGAGGAAGAAAGGGTTTATCTTAGTTCTTAGCCTTTTAATAGTCATCGTCTCTTGCGGAAAAAAAGGTCCGCCAGTTCCAAAGATAGAGGCTGAAAGATACCTAATAACAGATCTTAAAGGTGAAGTGAAAGACGGTGCCCTTCTTCTTTCTTTTTCAGTCCCGAAAGGATTAATTATCGAAGGGTTCAAAGTGATCCGAAAAGAAACGATAAACGGAAAAAGAGGGTCTGAAAAAGAAAAGTACATAAGGATGGGTTCAAAAGGTTCCTACGGTTTTTACAAAAATCGAATCTACTTCTTTGATTCTGATCTCACTCAAGGATCAACTTACACGTACACTGTCTTTGTCTATGGTGAAGGAGGATTAAACGCCGGTCATTCAAATCCCTTCTTTATAAAATGGAGGGTTCCTCCAGAGCCTGTGGAAGATCTAAGAATAGAAGTTGAAGATGGAGTGGTTAACATAAGTTGGAAAAAGGAAGAGGGCTACCTTTACAACATTTACAGGTATGAGAAGGGAACCTATTCTGTCTTTCCGATAAACGAAAAACCTATCGACCTTCCCTGGTATAGGGATTCGAGCTTAGAAAAGGAAGGAGTATATGTATATGAGGTAAGGAAGGTAAAGAGAGAAGGAGATCTTCTTTGGGAGGGAGAGGGAAAGGGTGTGGAAGTTGATATAAGAAAAAAAGTGATACCTCCTCCGCCTTATAACGTTATTGCGCAAAAAGAGGATGATGGGATATCCATTTTCTGGGAAGCAAAAAGGAATGGAAATGTTAAGTCTTTTCGCATCTATAGGTTTTCGGAGGGTAAAAGAGAAGTCATAGGGGAAGTATCTGTCGAAGAGACTAGATTTAAAGACTACAATTTTCCTTTCGGAACATACGTGATATACGCTATCAAATCCATCGGCCATAAAGGGGAGGAGAGTGAGGATTCGAATATGGCAATAGTCTATTTGGAGGAAGACTGATGCATTATTTCGAGTATAAAAATGGTGAGCTTTACTGTGAGGAAGTGCCTTTAAAAGAAATCGAACGTGCCTTCGGAACACCCGTTTACATATATAGTGCGAAGACCTTAAAAAGGCATTTTCACGTATTCGATTCAGCTTTCTTGGGTATTCCGCACATTGTCTGCTATTCTCTTAAGGCGAATTCTAACCTTGCAATCCTTACTCTTTTAGGCAAACTTGGAAGCGGAGCTGATGTTGTCTCTGGAGGGGAACTCGCAAAAGCCCTAAAGGCCGGCATTCCGCCAAAAAAAATCGTGTTTTCTGGGGTCGGTAAGACCAAAGAAGAGCTTGAACAGGCGGTAAAAAAGAGGATTCTCCTTATAAATGTGGAGTCGGAAAGCGAACTTGAAAGACTTATAGAGATCTCTGAACGCCTAAAGACTGAAGTGAATGTGGCCCTAAGGGTCAATCCAGACATAGATCCTAAGACCCACCCATACATAACCACAGGTTTGAAAAAGAACAAGTTTGGAATTTCCCTATCTCAGGCTCGCAGACTCTATCTGGCGACGAAGAAGAGTAGATATCTTGTCCCTTGCGGTATCTCATCCCATATAGGTTCCCAAATCCTGGAACTTGGACCGTTCCTTGAGGCCTTAAGGTCGCTTCTTGGCCTCGCGGAGGACCTGAAGATGGATGGCATCGATATAAAGTTCTTGGACATAGGGGGTGGACTGGGTATCACGTATAAAGATGAGCTTCCTCCCCATCCAACGGAGTATGGAGAGAAAATAAAAGAGCTTCTTTCCGGTAAAGATTATACCCTCATACTTGAGCCTGGCCGGGTAATAGTGGGCAATAGCGGAATCCTTTTAACCCGGATAATCTATATCAAAAGGACTGAAGAAAAGGTATTTTACATAGTCGATGCGGCCATGAATGACCTTATAAGACCTACTCTTTATAACGCGTACCATGAGATTTTACCCGTAACTGGCGCTGAAAGAGACAAAGTAAAAGTAGACATTGTGGGCCCCGTATGCGAGTCAGGGGATTTCTTTGCCCAAGAAAGACTGATTTCTGAGCAATTTGAGGGAAGCCTTTTGGCCATTATGAGCGCTGGCGCGTACGGTTTTTCCATGTCATCCAACTACAACTTGAGAAAGAGGCCAGCTGAGGTGATGGTAAGTGGAAGCGAATTCTATCTGATAAGGAAAAGGGAGACGATCAAGGATCTTATGCGGAACGAAATAGTGCCAGAACCTCTAAAAGAGGGAAGGATATGAAGGGCCTTAAGTTTTACAAAATGACCGCCTGCGGCAACGATTTTATAATCATCGACAATAGAGAGTCCGTCATCGAAAAGAACTTCGAAAACGTCACAGAATTTGTAAAAAACATTTGCAGAAGGAATCTCTCTGTGGGTGCAGATGGTGTAATTCTCGTTGAGAAGTCGAATGTAGCCGATTTTGGTTGGAGATTTTTTAATTCAGACGGGTCGGAGGCAGAGATGTGCGGTAATGGGGGTAGATGTGTAGCCCGCTTCGCCTATGAGATGGGGATAGCTTCCAACGTTATGAGGTTTGAGACAAAGTCTGGAATCATAAGAGCAGAAGTCAGTGGAAAAAGAGTAAAGATTGAGCTCACAGAGCCACATTCATTAAAACTCGACTATGAGATAAGCCTAAATGACAGAGAGATATTCATAAGCAGTGTGAATACGGGAGTACCCCATGTTGTTCTGGTTTATGAGAATATTGAGTCTGCCCCCGTGTCCGAACTTGGAAGAGAAATCCGTTTCCATTCTGCTTTTAGCCCCGGTGGGACGAATGTGAACTTTGTAAAAGTTTTAAATAGCGGTGAAATTATGGTGAGAACTTATGAAAGGGGGGTGGAAGGGGAAACTTACGCATGCGGGACAGGTGCTGTTGCTTCGGCTGTGGTACTGAATAAAAAGGATATGGTGGGAGATGAGGTGAACGTGATAACAAGGGGCGGTGAGATCCTCAAGGTTTACTTAAGAGATGGGGTTTTCCTAGAAGGGGAGGTTAGATTTGTATTCGAAGGTAGACTCCATCAAGAAGCATTAAATTAAAGGGAGGAAGAAGATGGAATTGAAAGGCGTATTTACAGCTATAGTTACGCCTTTTAGGGATAACAAGGTAGATGAAGAATCCCTAAAGAGGCTTATAGAGTTTCAAATAGAAAATGGGGTTGACGGGATTGTTCCGTGCGGAACAACAGGTGAGGCACCCACTCTTACGTACGAAGAGCACGAAAAGGTAATAGAACTCACGGTAAAATTCGTAAATAAAAGGGTACCTGTCATAGGGGGCACAGGATCCAATAGCACACATGAGGCAATAGAGCTTACCCAGGCGGCAAAAAGGGTTGGGGCCGATATGTGTTTACTTACGACGCCGTACTATAACAAACCGACCCAAGAGGGACTCTACAGGCATTTCAAAAAAGTAGCGGAAGAGGTTGATATTCCCATAATCCTTTATAACATTCCCGGAAGGACCGGTGTAAATATGGCACCAGAGACCGTTGCCCGGCTTGCGGAGATCCCAAACATAGTCGGGATAAAAGAGGCTTCGGGTTCCCTAACACAGGCAGCAGAGATATATAGGCTTACGAAAGGAAAATTTGCAATACTTTCCGGTGACGATAACCTTTTCCTTCCAATTATGAGTGTTGGTGGAACGGGCGTTATATCTGTTGCGTCAAATGCTATGCCGAATAGAGTAAAGGAGTTGTACGAAGCTTTTCTCGTAAAGAAGGATGTGGAAAAGGCAATAAGGCTTCACGCAGAGTTACTCCCGTTTTTTCAAGCTTTATTTGTTGAGACAAACCCAATTCCGATAAAGGAGATACTTTTCTTTATGGGAATGATAGAAAGGGAACTTAGGCTTCCTCTTTGTCCACCCTCTGAAAAGACAAGCAAATACTTGGAAGAGATCTCAAAAAATTATGGCCTTCTAAAGGAGAGAAAAGATGATTAGAATTGCCGTAACTGGTGCTTTAGGAAGGATGGGAAAAACAGTAATAGCTCTGGCTGATACTATGGAGGAATTCGATATATGTGGGGCCGTAGAGAAAAAAGATCATCCCGCGTGCGGCAAGACTTTAAAAGAGCTGGGTTTGGCTAAAGCGAATATTCCTGTCGTTAGCGATCTATCTTTAGTAATTGAAAATTGCGATGTGGTTATAGACTTTACTGAACCTAGTGCCTCTCTTTACCATTTTGAAATCGCAAAAAACCGTAGAAAAGCCATCGTTATAGGGACAACAGGTTTTTCGGAAGATCAGATTCAAACGATAAGAAAAGAAAGAAATGTCCGAGCTGTAATCTCTCCTAACATGAGCGTGGGTGTAAATGTTATGTTCGCTATTCTTAAAAGACTAGCACCGCTTCTCGGAAAAGATTATGACGTAGAGATAGTGGAGATCCACCACAGGCTAAAGAGAGATGCTCCAAGCGGAACTGCCCTAAAGATGAGGGATATTATTATGGGTACCAATCCGGAAGTGGGCTGGCAACCTGTCTACGGAAGGCACGGAATTACGGGTGAAAGAAAAAAAGGGGAAATTGGGATTCTAAGTGTAAGAGGGGGGGATGTTATCGGAGAACACACGGTCATATTTTTTGGCCCTGGCGAAAGACTTGAAATAACCCACAAAGCCACATCGAGAGAAAACTTCGGAAGGGGCGCACTCATTGCCGCAAAATGGATAGTCAACATGGAGGAAGGCATCTACTCTATGGAGGATGTCTTAGGTCTCAAAATCTAGCTTGAGAAATTTTTCTCTTGATTTTTTGTAGTCCCGCTGATATTACAAATAGATCAATAATTTTAAAAAATTAGAGAGGGTAAGGTGGCAAAACACGCAAAGATACCGGAGGCCACAATAAGGAGGCTTTCCAACTACCTCAAATGCTTAGAAGAGCTCGAGTCCAAAGGGGAAAAGGTAGTATCGAGTGCCACTTTGGCCGCCATGTGTAATGTGAACCCAGCTCAGGTTCGGAAAGACCTTGCCTATTTTGGCGAGTTTGGTGTAAGGGGGATGGGTTACAAGATAAAGGACCTCCAAAATCACATAAAGGACATTTTAGGGATAAACAGGGAGTGGAGGATTGCAGTTGTTGGAATAGGGAATCTGGGAAGTGCCATTCTCGTCTACAAGGATTTTTTGAAACAGAATTACAAGATAGTTGCGGCCTTCGACATAGATCCGGTCGGTGTTACGGGACGGATTTCTGAAAGGCTTGGAAGGCCAGTAGAAATACTCCACGTGGATACACTTAAAGAGGTGGTGAAGCAGAGGAATATCGAGATAGGTATAATAACCGTACCACCGCAGGAAGCCCAAAAAGTAGCAGATCTTTTGGTGGAGGCAAACGTAAAAGGGATTCTTAATCTTTCACCTGTCCCTGTGAGAGCCCCTGAGCATGTCAAAGTGAGGAACTTATTTTTTACTGCCGCTTTGGACAGTCTCGTATATTATCTTTCAAAGTAAAAAGGGGTTGCTATGTTAGGAGAAATCGTTGAGGTTTTCATCTACTCGGCCCTCTATGTTTTTATTCTCACCGTCGGCGCAAAGATAATATTTGCCGCATTTTCGCTTGAATTCGAAAAAAGGATAGCCCCTAATGGATCAATAGGACTATCGATCATAATCTCTTCATTTTTCATCGGAGTGGCCTTAATCTTCATTGCTTTGGCAAGATGATGAAGGCGATCTTCGTGACAGGAACAGGCACAGGTGTGGGAAAAACAGTTGTTGGAGGCGCACTCTGTAGCTACCTTTCTCTCAAAAAAGGCTTAAAAGTCGGAGTTATGAAGCCGGTTGAGACAGGGTGGGATCCAAAAAATTCAGATGCTATGACATTAAAGGTCCTTTCGGGTTCCGAGGATCCGATAGAGGAAATAGTACCGTATAGATTCGACCTACCAGTTGCACCCCTTGTGGCAGCAAGATCGGAAAAAAAAGATATAGATCTTGGTGTTCTTGATGAAGTTTATAAGAAGCTGCTTTCGAGACATGATTTGGTTATTGTAGAAAGTGCCGGTGGAATACTCGTTCCAATAAAGGAGGGTTTTTTCTTTTTAGATCTCGTAAAAAGGTGGAACGTACCAGTCCTTGTCGTCTCTGAGAATAGACTAGGTACAATAAACCATACTCTCCTTACCTGCCATTATTTAATTTTAAAAAATGTTCCCGTTTTAGGTGTGATCCTCAACAATAAAGAAGAAGAGTTGGATATCTCTGCACAATCGAACGCCTCTGTCCTAGAAGAGTTCCTCCCTGTACCCTTTTTGGGGTCCTTTCCGTATCTTGGGAAAGTAAAAATATGGGATTTGAGGGAGAAATTAGCTGAATTCTTCGAATCTTCCATCCGTCACAAACTACTTCCGCTCTAATCTTTCTCTTTTAATGTTCTCATGGCTTCAAGAAAGTATGGTCTCGACCTTTCTATGATTTCGTACTCAACACAGTAGGCCAACCGAAAGTGGCCAGGTTTTCCAAAACCCCGCCCTGGCACGGCAAGTATGCGGTGTTTTTGTAAGTGTCTTACAAACTCTATATCGTCAGGAATGGGTGATTTGGGGAATATGTAAAAAGCACCGGAGGGTTTGATCGTCTCAATTCCTGCTTCAATGAGTATGCTATATATTGCATCCCTTTTTTTCTGGTATTCTCCAATATCAACGCTATTTTTCTGGAATCCTTTAACAAGCCTTTGCATGAGCGCAGGAGCGTTGATAAAACCCAAAGTTCTATTGGCAAAAACCGCAGCCCCGATGAAATTATCCGCCTCCTCCATGAGGGGGGAGATGGCAACGTATCCAATTCTTTCTCCTGGCAAGGCCAAATCCTTGGAATGGGATATGACAACTACTGTGTCCTCATATATTTTGAAGAGATCGGGAAATTCTATATTGTCGTAGATGAGTTTTCTATACGCCTCGTCCGCTACAATAACTATGGTTTGGTTTCTTTTCTTTTTCTCCCTAAGAATAGAAGAGAGTTCTAAAAGTTCGTCTTTAGTGTATACCACTCCTGTTGGGTTATGCGGAGAGTTTATTATTATCGCCTTTGTCCTCTCATTTATGGCAGCCTCAATTGCCTCCAGATTTAGATGGAAATCCTCCTTTGTTTCCACGAGTCTCATAACACCACCGTGGTTGTCTATGTAGAATTTAAATTCCACAAAGAAAGGGGATGGAACTATAACTTCGTCTCCCGGATCGAGCAAAGCCTTAAGCACAACATTCATTCCACCTGCTGCCCCAACCGTCATTATTATGTGATTCTCGGTGAAAGGAAGACCGGTATTTTCCCTATAAAGACTCGCTATCTCACTTCTTACGTCTTCGTAACCGTTATTCGGCATATATCGATGGATGCCTTTCTCATGGGAGCTCACAATCCTTATAAGTTCCTCCTTTACCTCCTTAGGAGGTTCTGTGGAAGGGTTACCCAAAGTGAAATCGAAGATGTTTTCCTCGCCGTATATTTGTTTGAGTCTTACCCCTTCTTCGAACATTGCCCTTATCCATGAAGAGTCCTTCATAAGTTCGGATATCTTTCTCGAGACGGCCATCACTACCTCCTTTTTAGGTATTTCTCACCGATTCTTCTGAAGCCATCAAGGGAGGCTAAGATAGTCTCCTTGGGAACACAGTATGCGATCCTAAAGTATCCCTTTTTCCCGAATCCCCGACCGGGCACAACTAGTATCCTTTCCTCCTGAAGTTTCCTTACAAATTCAAGCTCGTTTTTAAGGGGAGATTTGGGAAACATGTAAAAAGCACCCATCGGTTTTACACATTCAAACCCTGCATCGATAAGGGCATTGTAAAGTATGTCCCTCTTTTCCTGGTATTCCGCAATATCGACTGAATTATGCTGGAATTTACTCACAACTCTCTGAAAAAGGGCCGGAGCGTTTACGAAACCTAAAGCTCTCGAAGAGATCATAAAGGCAGAAACGAGAAGATCAACCCACTCTATCTTTGGGGATATGGCAATATAGCCAATTCTCTCCCCTGGCAGGGCGAGATCCTTTGAATGAGATGTGACGGAAATTACAAGGTCATAAAGGGAAAAGAGATTGGGAAGGGAGATATTATCGTAAACTATCTTTTTATAGGCATCATCGGAGATCAAATAGATAGTCTTACCCTCCCTTCTTCTGCTTTGAAGGAGCAAGGAGAGATCCTTTAATACATCCTCCCTATATACCACTCCTGTTGGATTGTTTGGGCTATTTAGGAGGATAGCCTTGGTTCTTTCTGTTATTAGAGCGTCTATGGCATCTAAATCGAGCTGAAAATCTTCCTTTGTCTTTGCAAATCTCACTCTTCCACCAAAATTTTCAACGTAATTTTTAAATTCCCAAAAAAAAGGAGTTGGGATTATAACCTCGTCTCCCCTGTTGAGTATACTTTTTAGAACAACGTTAAGACCACCGGCACAACCGCAAGACATAAAAACGTGCTTTGCTGTAAAAGGGAGACCGTATTTCTCAGAAAGGTATTCGGCGATCTCTGATCTTACGTATTCATAACCACTATTCTCCATGTAGCGATGCATCCCTTTTTCTTCATTTTTTAAAAGCTCGATAATCCTCTCTTTTACTTCCCTTGGCGGTTCCACATCCGGATTTCCGAGCGAAAAATCGTAGACGTTTTTTTCTCCGTACATTCTTTTGAGTCTCATCCCTTCCTCGAACATTCTTCTTGTCCAACCTTCCTGTGCGGCAATGAGTTGACTTAGCTTTTTTGAAATTATCATCGCTCCCTCCTAAAATAAAAAGGGCCACGGTTTCCCATGGCCCAAAAAAAAGAGCCATGGGTTTTGCACCCATGGCTCAGTGCCTAAAGAGGCACCTGAATCATGGGTGCCAGTTTCTAAAATAAAAGTAAAAACCTGAAAGTTTGACCACTCTTTCCATTGTATGAATATTTATTAGACTAAAGATTTTCGTTTGTCAAGGTTTTCTACAAAAGAACTTGACAAGTCCGGATGTTCTGTAATACAAAGCTAAAAATCTTAAGGGAGGTTAATGATGAAAGCCAAATGGTTCATCTTAAAAGCCCTGATTCTTTTTGTTTTTTGTTCATCCGTCTACGCCGACGTCATAAAGCTTAAGGCAGCAAACTATCTACCCACAACTCATCCCATGTCCTTGCTTACGGCATGGTTCTGCGAAGAGGTAAAAAAGAGGACAGGAGGCCGTGTGGAGATTGCGTATCATCCGGGAGGAACTTTGCTTTCGCCTGTAAAGATGTACGATGGGGTGTTAACTGGAATTGCGGATCTCGGTTTTTCTCATATCCAGTATACGAGAGGAAAGTTCCCGGTTATGGAAGTCTTCGATCTTCCACTCGGTTTTCCCAGTGGATGGGTAAACACGCAGGTCTGCATGGACTTTTACAATAGGTTCAAACCAAAAGAGTTCGATGACGTCCAGGTTCTCTATCTTACGCCAGCTGGTGCGCTTATCTTGCAGACAACGAATAAGCCTGTAAAGACTCTCGAAGATCTAAAAGGCCTAAAGATAAGGGCGACGGGTCAGCTTGCAGATGTCTATAAGTATCTTGGTGCTGTGCCGGTACCACTTGCCATGCCCGAGGTTTATGAGTCATTAAGGAGAGGAGTAATAGATGGTGTCAGTGTGGACTACTCAACACTCAAGTACTGGAAGTTTGCAGAGGTTGTAAAATATGTGACCTCCACTTGGAAGGTAGGAACGACCATAACCTTCTATTTCGTTATGAACAAGAAAAAATGGGAACAGATACCCGCGGATGCCCAAAGAATCATTATGGAAGTTGCCCACGAAGCAAAGGAGAGGCAAGCAAGACTCTGGAACGAAATGGACTTAGAGGGTATTGAGACCTTTAAAGCGCAAGGCGGCCAGATCTTTGACTTAACTGACGAAGAGGCGAGAAAATGGATAAAAGCCGTTGAACCTGTCATAGCGGATTACAAAAAGAGCATGGTGGAAAAAGGGTTTAAAGCATCGGATGTGGATGGATGGATCAAATTCATAAAAGAAAGAATCGATTACTGGAAGAAGGAAGAGAGGGCAAGAAGGATTCCTTCTCCGTTCTAGGAACGATGGACAGATTCATACTCAACGCAAGTAAGCTCATAAGCGTAATTGCAGGGCTTAGTCTAACGGTAATGATGTTTCTCACCTTTTCAGATGTTGCGCTTAGGGCTTTGAAGCGGCCGATAGTTGGGACGTATGAGATGGTATCTTTACTTTTGGCTCTAGTTGTGGCACTTGGGCTTCCGCAGGTCTCTTTGGAAAGGGGCCACGTCTATATGGAATTTGTAGTGGAACGCTTAAAAGAAAGGACGAAGAGAATAGTCAACACAGCCACGAGGCTGTGTGTGATTTTTCTCTTCGTCTTAGGCGGTATATACCTTCTGGACGTTGGAAGTTTGTACAAAAAGTCGAAGGAAGTCACAGCCACAATGAAGATACCTTTCTATCCTTTTGCCTATACTTGCGCTATTTGCTGTTTTATGCAGAGTTTGGTCCTCATAAGGGAAGTCGTAAATCTCTGGAGAAAAAGAAATGAGTGAAGTAAATGTTGGATTATTAGGTCTCGGCATCCTCCTACTTCTTTTCGCAAGTGGAATCGAACTCGGCTTTGCTATGGCGCTTATTGGATTTTTGGGATTTACATACACCAACGGATTTCACGCCGCCGCAAACCTCCTGGCCCGTGACCTTTTTGAGGTAATAACAAATTACGGATACTCAGTTTTTCCCCTCTTTATCCTTATGGGCCAGATAGGTTTTAACGCTGGGATTGCGGCTCGGCTCTATGATGCAGCTCACAAGTTCATAGGGCACATACCGGGTGGACTCGCCATGGCAACTGTTTTAGGTGCTACTGCATTCAAAACAATATGTGGGTCATCCGCGGCTACATCCGCAACCTTTGCCAGTGTAGCGATTCCAGAAATGCAAAGGTTCGGCTACAGTCCTAAGCTTTCGGCGGGTGTTGTGGCAACTGTTGGAACGCTAGGTGTTATCATTCCGCCGAGTGTAACGCTTATCATCCTAGGGATACTGATGGAACAATCGATAGGCCAGCTCTTCCTTGCTGGGATAGTACCGGGACTTTTAATCGCTGGGTTATTTTTAGGAATAATCTACGTCTGGGCGAGGATCGATCCCCAGATAGCTCCGAAATCGGATAGATTCGGGTGGAAAGAAAGGATCAGGTCTTTACCAGAGGTCTTCTGGGTGCTTGTCGTTTTTATCCTAATAATAGGGGGTATTGTAAAAGGCTTTTTCACGCCCACTGAGGCGGCGGCTGTTGGAGCTTTCGCAGTACTTTTGCTTTCGGTTGTAAAAAAAGATATTACTTTCAAGAAGTACTTCCAGTCGGTTAAAGAGTCATTGCGAACATCCATAATGCTACTCATGCTCATTTATGGCTCGACAGTTTTTGGGCATTTTATTGCGGTAACCCACATACCGCAAATTGTGGCAGACTGGGTAAGTTCACTGGATGTCCATCCCTATGTGATCATGGTAATCATATGCTTCATATACCAGATTGGAGGCTCATTCATTGATGATCTGGCGTTTCTCATCCTTGCTACCCCGATCTTTTATCCAGTTGCTGTAAAGCTCGGTTTTCACCCTTTATGGTTCGGGATAGTAATCGGGGTTGTTGCCATGATAGGAGTTGTTATTCCTCCTGTGGCAATATGTGTCTTTGTTGTGAAAAACATAACGAAGATTCCGATGGGCGTCATCTACAAAGGGGTTTTGCCTTTTCTTATATCACTTGTTATTGTCTGGATATTGCTCTTTATCTTTCCTGAAATCGCCCTTTGGCTTCCGTCCGTTTTCTTCGAGATCTAGTTATCTTAAGTATGAGAGACGTTTTTTTGGATCGAATATATCGCGTAAAGCTTCACCCAAAAGGTTATAGCCCATAACAGCAAAGAATATGGCGAGTCCAGGAAATAGACTAAGCCACCAAGCCACTTCCACACACTCCTTGGCCTGCGTTAAGATGTTTCCCCAGCTAGGTGTTGGTGGCTGAACACCAATGCCCAAAAAGCTTAAAGCCGATTCCAAAAGGATCGCTCCGCCGATACCGAAAGTGGCAACTACGTAAACGGGAGAGAGGGCATTTGGGAGAATATGAGAGAATATGATTCTGAGTTTCGAAAGCCCCATAGCTTTTGCAGCAAGCACATAGTCTTTAGTCTTTATGCTTAGAATCTCAGCCCTCACAAGCCTTGCAACTCCCATCCAGTTCGTAAGCCCTATAACGACCATTATGTTCCATATGCTGGGTTCTAAAAAAGCAATAACGGCCAATATCAAAAAGAATGTTGGAAAACACATCATGAGATCCACAATCCTCATTATTAGATTGTCAACGAATCCCCCATAGTATCCCGATATCCCACCCAAAAAGACCCCTATAAGTACCGATATTCCAACTGAAACGAACCCGACAAGGAGTGAGATCCTACTTCCGTAAACGACCCTCGCAAAAACATCCCTTCCTAACATGTCTGTACCAAAGGGATGCTCATAGGAGGGTGGGGCTAAGATGTTTTTCAGATCTGGTTCGTAAGGACTGTGGGTGGCGAGAAGAGGTGCAAATATGGCACAGCCAAACATGGGCATCAAAATTATAAGGCCTGCCCTTCCGAGACTACTTTTCCACAAAGCCTTTAGGATCCCTAGTCTTTCCAACTGACCACCCTTTTCACCTCAACTGTTATCTTTACAAGAAGTGTTAAGATCAAAAATCCAAAAGACCATACACCGATTGTGATTCCCACTTCCTCGAATGTCGGTACGTATCTCGAAACGGTATCCTCATATGTGGGATTAAATCCCCCAACTACCAAAATCAAACCCTTATCGAGCCATATGGCGATTACTAAAAGGATGAGTATCGGAAGAAAAAGTGCATGCTTTTCTGAAAGCTTTGGCCAAGTAAGAAGAACAAAAGAAAAAATGGAAACAAAAAGCGAACCCCAACTTGCCGGCACAAGCATTCTATCGTTCTTATAACCAAAAAATACGTAGCTTAAGTGGCTTACGTGTTCGGGATGCTCACCGTAAAATACTGTGAAAAGTTCAATAAGGATGAAGAAGATGTGAACGGAAAGGGCATAGGCTACGGTTTTCCTTAAGATTTGCAAAGCTTTCTCGCCCACAAAGAAACCTTCAAGCTTTGTAAGTAGCCGGCATAGTATTAAAAGTATGGCCGGCCCAGACGTAAAAGCAGAGGCCAAAAATCTGGGTGCCAAAAGAGCAGATGCCCAAAAGGGTTTCGCTATGAGCCCGCAATAGATAAAGGCAGTAACAGTGTGGATGGCTATAGCGAAAGGGATGGAAATAAAAAAGAGAATCTTTGTCCAGGACGGAGGGTCAATCTCTGTACTTATGGCACTAAGGTTCGACCAACCGAGTATTACGTTTATGATGAGGTAGGAAGAAAGGACAATTACGTCCCAAAAGAGGAGTGAGTGAAAAGAAGGATAAAGAAAGATGTTAAGTACTCTCTCGGGCTTTCCAAGATCCACAAACACAAAGGCTATTGCGACAAGCACTGATACGGCCGCAAGAAATTCAGCAAGGACTATTAGAGTTCCGTACGCTTTTACCCCATGGAAATAGTAAGGCACAAGAATCATAAAGGCTGAGGCGGCAACACCTACAAAGAAGGTAAAATTCGCTATGTATAGACCCCAAGAGACATCTTTTCCCATCCCAGTAATTCCAAGCCCTAAAGATAGCTGCTTAAGATACATAACAAAACCGAAAGTTACACCAAAAAAGAGAAGACTGAGCCAGAGCCAGTAAATTTTTGACCCTTTGAAGGCCTTTTCGATCATAATCCCTCACAAAATGTAAAAAACAGAAGGATTGGTTCCAAGGTGGGGTTTTCTTACGATCCCCACTCTTTCCCTTAAAAGATCAGAGACAGACGACTTATCATCGAGAAGATCTCCGAACTTTAAAGCCGACACAGGACAGACTTCCACACATCTAGGAAGAAGTCCCGTAGCCAACCTCTCTTCACAGAAATTACACTTTTCAACGACTCCAATGGTTCGCAAAGGAAAGTCCGGGTTTATTTTTCTTAGGTAGTTTTTTGCCTCCTTCCAGTTAAAGCTTCTTGCACCATAAGGGCAGGCCGCCATACAGTATCTACAGCCTATGCATCTGTGGTAATCCATCATTACTATGCCGTCCTTTCTCTTCCAGGTGGAGCGGGTGGGACAGACTTTTACGCAAGGAGGATTAGCGCAATGGTTACATAGTAAAACCACAGGAAGACTTGCCAATCCCTTTGCTTTAAGGTCCGGAAACTCATTTTTGAAGACCTCTCCAAAAGGTCTTACCCAAATCCACATGATCTTTTCTTTTTCATCCCCTATATCTGGGACGTTGTGGAGTTCGTGGCAGGCATCCACACACACTCTACAGTCTTTTAAGCTCCAACAGGTTTTTAATTCTAAAGCCATGACATATCTCTTCTCAGTCTTCTTTTCTGTCGAAGAGAAAAGGTAAGGACTAAAAAGACCGAAAACGATCCCCATTCCAAAGAATTTTAATAAATCCCTCCTTTTCATCTTGTTACCCCTTGGGAACGACGTGGCACCTAAAGCATTTTGGAGTCACACCAATGTATCCGTGACACCTGTCGCAGAAGGCTTCTTTTTCCTTGTGGCATCCAAGGCATGTACCCGAAAGACTCATCTTGTATTCTTTCCCATCCTCTTTCAGATAGAGTCTCTCATTCTTTCTCACAACCGAATCCCTCCAAAGATCTAAAAGTTTCATGTGGTTTTTCCTCATGTATGAAGCTTCTCTAACACACTTGTTTATCCTTTCTACTTTAAGTTCAGGTAAGTATTTCGGTCTGCCAAAGAAGATGTTATACCAGAAAGGGGAAGTAAGAAGGCAAAGAGCGAGTATCAAACCTGTAACTACCTTTCTACTGTCGTAGATCTTCATTATTTTTCCCACTTGACAGAGGTTCGCCACGCAAATCCTTTGTTCTTTCCATTTCTCCTGTCATAACTAAGGCATTACCTACAAGCTCGTGAATCCCGCAAACATCAACACCGCCTACCCAGTATTCGAATAATGTGGGGAGTGATGCTTTGTCTATAGCGCACATGCAAGCAACCATGTTGACCCCGTATTTCTCTTTTACGTACTTTACCGCATAAGCCCTGGGAAAACCTCCTTTTAGCCTAGCCTCTAGATTCTCGTCAGCTCCCAATCCGGCCCCACTTCCGCAACAGAAAGTCTTTTCCCTTATAGTGTTCTCTGGCATCTCGTAAAATCTATTACATACGTTCCTCAATATGAATCTTGGTTCTTCAAAAAGTCCCATGCTTCTTGCCGTATTGCACGAATCGTGAAAGGTTACAACCCATTTGTCGTTCCTACTTTTATCCAGTTTTAGCTTGTTGTGGAATATGAGATCCGCGGTAAACTCAGCTATGTGGACCACCTTTGTTGATTTTGCATTTTCAAATCTCGTGCCGGTTATAGGGGAGACGGGCTCTTCGAGGAAATCTGCAGGCCCATTTATCGTATCCATGTACTGGTGTATCACCCTCCACATGTGTCCGCACTCGCCTCCGAGTATCCATTTTACCCGGAGTCTTTTTGCCTCTTCGTATATCTTTGCGTTGAGCTTCTTCATAAGTTCATAAGAGTGAAAAAGTCCAAAATTTCCACCTTCTGACGCAAAAGCGCTCCATGTGTAGTCGAGTCCTACTTCATGAAAGAGCATAAGATAGCCCAAAAGCGTGTACCAGTGCGGGCTTGCAAAGTAGTCTGCGGAAGGGGCAACAAAAAGAACTTCCGCGCCTTTTTTGTTTATTGGAACATCTATCTTTATCCCTGTAAGCTCTTTGATTTCGTCCACTGCAAATTCCATTGTTTCTTTAAAGGCAAGCGGCGGTACACCGAGGTGGTTGCCGGTTCTGTAAGAGTTAGATGCGGGCTCAATGATCCACTGGATATTGCAGCCTAAAAGATTTAGAAGTTCTCTTCCCATCATTGTAATTTCGCATGTATCTATCCCATACGGGCAGTAAAGGGAACACCTTCGACATTCGGTGCATTGGTAAAAATAGTAAAACCATTCTTTGAGAATCTCCTCCGTCAAATCCCTTGCTCCAACAAGTCTACCAAAGATACGCCCCTGGAGGGTGAAATACCTCCTATACACTGACCGGAGAAGCTCAGCCCGCAAAACTGGCATGTTTTTTGGATCACCAGTTCCGATAAAGAAATGGCATTTATCCGCGCATGCCCCACATCTTACGCAAACATCCATAAAGAGTTTGAATGACCTATATCTGTTAAGGAGCGTTTTCATCCCTTGGATAATGATCTCTTTCCAGTTATGAGGAAGACCCCAGTCTTCGTTGTGGGGCTGCCACTCGCGTGCAAAAGGAAGATCCAAATATTTTTGATGTTTTACAGGAGCACCAAAGCAGTACGTACCCTTTTTGAACTCTACCTTTTTGTCCATCCAGTCTTCGTTTAGATCTATTTTCTTTTTTTCTTTCAAGGCCCCTTTTCCTCCTTATCTAGCGGAATATTCGCTTCCTTTAGCATATCCCTATACTCCTCTTCCCATTCTTCATAACTTTTTACTTTCACTGGATAGTTCCAGGGATTAATGTACCTCTTTTGCCTACTATTGTTCGGTAGGTTTCTTGTAGGAGAAAAGAATACTCCCTTTGCGTGGACGAGCTTGCTATAAGGAAAATAGACCAAAAGGACAGAGACGAAAAATAGATGAACGTAAAATGTAAGACCGACCTTGCTAGGAACATGCGGATTGAAGGTGAAAAGACCTATGCAGAACCGTTTGACATCTAAGAGATCGACTCTAAAAGAGTGTTTAAGGAGAATGCCCGTCAAAACCAGAGTGAGGATCAAAAGGAGAATGAAGTAGTCGCCAAAAAGGGAGATGTATTTTATCTCTTTGGAGAGGATTCTCCTTAGGAGAAGACCTACCGTTCCAACAAGAACGAGTACTTCTGTCAAAGAAAGAGAAGGGAGGGATAATTCGAAAAACTTGTCGATACGGAGAATAAGGTCTAAAAAGAAGGGAGTCGGTTCGAAAAAGAATCTTAAATGTTTGAGAACGATCACTAAAAGAGAGTAATGGAAAATCATGGCCAAAAACCAGAGTCCCTTTTTTGGTGTAAAAACAAGCCATCTGGATTCGTGCGTTTTGACCATTTCGTTCCTCAGTAAAGACCTAAATAAGAGTACTTCTGTGATCATTCTAAGTATCACTCCAAATTTTGAATGCGGACTTTCCACGTAACTTGTACGTATCCATCGAAAAGACTTATTTTGGCCTGCAGAAAGGGTTATGTTAAAAGGCTGAGGCGATGTGCTCCAAAGGACTACCCTGTGTATGGAGCCCAAAAAGAATATTGCTAGCGCCAAATAAGGAACGACAATCGAGAACAAAAACTCTAGTTTCAAAATACCAACACCGATAATGGGAATCGTAACTAAAAATATGGTGAAAGTTAAAGCGTATATTAGCTTTGTCGACACCTTATCCGACCCTTTTTCTTTTCATGCCTGTAAAAAAGCCCCTCTTTTTGAGCTCTTCTAGCTTCTTTTGGGTTTCTTCAAAAATTTTCTTTTCCAACATGTAAAGCTTTGCAAGTCTTTCCTCTATTTTTTCTGTAAGCTCTGCCCCTACAAGCTCTTTTTTCTCCTTCAAAACCTTTTGAAGAAAAAATGTGAAATTTTCATTTTCAAAGGAGTATCCTGATAGGCAGCCAATTTTGGCCATCATCCCCATGGCCTCTTTTATTTTCAGCTCAGAAAAGGATCCGAAAATTTCCTCTAAGATCTGGCTTATGCTGTCTTTATAACTATGGCCGACGGGGTTTAAGAATCTATCGCTCTCATTCGTGAGGAAACCGATGCTTTCTTTGTGATATGTGGAAAGAATGTTAAAAAGCCAGAGATCTCTTATAATCTCTATGGCAGCTTCCACGGATAAAGTCATACAAGAATTAACGAATAACTTGCAAGATAAATCTCTATCCGCCCCACCCGCCTGAAACAACAAGGGTGGTCCCTGTGATGTACGAAGCTTCGTCAGAGGCAAGAAAACTAGCTACATACGCCACTTCTTCTGGTTCTCCCATTCTACCTATGGCAGTCCGGGATATGAGAGGTTCTTTATATTTGTCTGGCATTTTAAGGATAGGGGGCGTACGGATTATTCCGGGCACTATGGCATTTACAGTTACTCCGTCTGGCCCTCCCTCTTTAGCCACACTTTTTGTGAGTCCTATTATGGCCGCCTTTGCGGTTGAGTATGCCACTTCTCCTTTTGCGCCTTCGAGCCCATAGACGGAGCTTATGTTTATAATCCTTCCCCACTTTCTCATCCTCATATCAGGAAGGAGAAGCTTCATAAGAAGAAACGGAACTACAACGTGAATCGTCAGAACCTCAACGAACATCTTTTTTTCCGTTTTAGCGAGAGTTCCCGGCCTGTCAAATCCTGCATTATTTACAAGAATATCTATCGGTTTTTCCTTTTTTGCTTGAGAAATCAGTGATTCAAGTTTGTTTGTGCGCATAAGATCGAATGCGTAAGAAAAGACAGAAAAACCCTTCGATTTTAACTCCTCGGATACCTCTTTTAGAGCTTTTTTGTTTTTATCGACAAGTACTAGCTCCGCACCCTTTTCAGCGAAAACAAATGCGCATGCCTTCCCTATGCCTTGAGATGCGCCTGTGATTAAGGCTCTCCTTCCCCGAAGAGACATACGAAGGTGGCCTAAATTTTATAAAAATTTTTGCAAAGGCACAAGCATTTCTGCTAATTTTAATACCCGATGAAAAAATCTCCATTAAAAGTCTTTTTTATCATTCTCGTACTTTCTTTTTTCTCTTTACGATGTACCACGAACCCAGTTTCAGGGCAAAAAGAGATAATACTTTTATCCGAAAAGGACGAGATTAAACTGGCAAAGGAATGGTATCCAAATATACTTTGGAGCGCTGAGGGAGCAGGGGGTGAATTTAAAGACGACAAACTAAAGGCCTACCTTCGGGACTTAGTTTTACAAATACACCGAGTCTCTCATAGACCGCACCTTCCAATAGAATTTGTGATTCAGAATAGTTCATTACCGAATGCTTGGGCCATTCCAGGATATGTTGCCATAACAAGGGGTTTGCTCTGTGCTTTAGAGAGTGAAGCTGAGTTCGTCTACGTGATGGGTCACGAGATAGGACATATCTCTGCCCGCCATTCAGCTTCTCAGATGTCAAAGTCAATCCTTGCGGATTCGCTACTTAAAGTGGGAAGCTACGCACTTTCAGGCAAAAGTTACGCAGACTGGGCAATGGCATTGGGTTCGATAGGAGCCAACCTTCTCCTCCTTAAATATTCGAGGGAGGATGAGCTGGAAGCGGATAGATTGGGCGTGGAGTATATGGTGCGATTGGGATACGACCCAAAGAATGCTATATATGCCCACTTAAATGTCCAAAGGGCTTCGGATGAGTACTTAAGACGGGTTGGAAAAGATTCGGAGGAGGGTAGCTTTTTTTCCGAGCTTCTCTCGACCCATCCGAGAACAAAGATAAGAATTGAAGAGCTAAAGACGATTACGGAGAAGGTAAAACCTGTAAACCTAAGAGGTGATGGCACCCAGAGAAAGATTTTTCAGGAGGCTATCTCGAACTTAAAAAGGACGCACAGAATATATATCACTTACTATGACCCGGCAGTTTCGGCACTAAGAAAAGGAAATATCAAAGAGGCCGAAAGATTAATCGACAGAGCTTTAGAGGAAAAAAATGACGAGGCCCCGTATCTTACCTTGAAAGGTATTCTGGAACAGAAAAGGGGCCGCCATTTAAGTGCCGAGGGGTACTTCAGGCGAGCCCAAAAGATAGATCCCTCCTACGTGCCGGCACTAAGAGGTCTTGGCATAGTATGTTATGAGAAGAAAGATCTCAGAAACGCCATGGCCTTTTTGAAAGACGCCCTGTCTCTTTTTCCAAACGATGTGCCCTCCCACTACTATTTAGGAATGGCCTATTTCGATTCTCATAACTATCACTACGCGATTAACCATCTTGAGTTTGCCTTGCAAGCTTTACCAGAACACCCAACCATCTATGGGACCTTAGGAATCTGTTACGAAAAGACAGGGAAAATCCACAAGGCCTATGAGTACTACCTAAAGCAAGTAAAAGTGGCACCGGATAACGAAATGGGTAGATACGCTAAAGACAGGTTAAGATCGATCCAGAGATAAAGATGGCATACGAAGAAAGGTTCTATAGAAGGATCTCAAACCCAGAAGATCTCGTAGCTTATGAGGTCAAATACAAAGAGAGTGATCTTTTCTGTTGCACAAAGACCGATCTTTCTGCTTACATAAGGGAAAGGTTAATTTTCTACAGGAACCAGATCGAAAAGTACATAAAGCATAATCCCTTTTTCAAAGACAGCCTTTCGCCTATAGCTTATGACCCATTGGCTCCTTCGATCGTAAAAAGGATGCTTGAATGTTCACAAAAGATCGGGGTCGGGCCCATGGCCAGTGTGGCAGGTGCAATAGCAGAGTACATTGGCGAGGACATACACGGACTTTCTGACGAGTTCATAATAGAGAACGGGGGGGACATCTACCTAAGAACGAAAAGGGAAAGAATTGTCCTTATTTACGCTAAGGATTCTCCTTTAAGCCAGAGAATTGGGTTAAAAATCAAGGCTTCCGATGATCCTTACGGGATATGTACATCTTCAGGAACTTTTGGCCATTCTCTGAGTTTCGGAAAGGCAGATGCTGTGTGCATTGTTACGCGTTCTGCAGCAATGTCGGATGGTCTTGCAACTTATATCGGTAATCTTGTAAAAACTAAAGACTCCATACCATATGCGATTGAGGTTGCGAAAAGATTCGAAGAGATACTAGGTATTGTCGTGATTGTGGGAAAACATATGGGGGTCTGGGGGGATATAGAGCTTAAGGCCACATGAGGGAAAGGATTTGAAAAAAAGGATCCTCATAAGGTTCAAAAAAGAAGCGATAGATAAGCCTATAGTCTACAGACTGGCAAAAGACTACGATCTAATCTTTAACATCCTAAGGGCCCATGTTTATCCAAAGGCTGAATCTATAATGGTCTTAGAAATAGAAGGGGATGATGCAAACTTTGAAAAGGGCATCGAGTACTTAAAGAGTAAAAATCTCGAAATAGAACCCATCGAACAGGACATAACGAGGGACGAGGAAAAGTGTGTACACTGCGGGATCTGTACCAGTGTCTGTGCTACCGAAGCACTTTCAATAGACAGGAAAGATAAGATGCGAGTGAAATTCGATTACGAAAAATGTGTTGCCTGTGAGCTCTGCGTGAAAGTCTGTCCAGTACGGGCCATGAACGTCTATTTCGATTAACCTATGAGAAGGGTTTACCTCGATTACAACGCAACAACACCTCTTCACCCGAAGTTAAAAAATGAGATAGAACCTTTTTTCGATTACCTTTTCGGTAATCCTTCAAGTACTCACTGGGCTGGAAGGCTGGCAAAAGAAAAGATAGAGGAGGCTCGCCTAAATGTGGCAAAACTCATAAACGCGAAGCCAGATGAAATAATCTTTACTGGCTCTGGAACAGAAAGCTCAAATATCGCTATTAAAGGGATAGCCTTCGGTTTCAGAAAAAAGGGGAATCACATAATTTCCACAACTGTCGAACATCCTTGTGTTTTAAACACACTTAAGTATCTCGAGTCCAAAGGGTTTGAGGTAACTTATCTACCGGTAGACTCTATTGGACAGATAGATCCTGAAGAGGTAAAAAGGGCGATAAAGAAAGAGACGATCCTAATAACTGTCATGTACGCGAATAACGAGACTGGTACCGTCTTACCGGTAAAGGAAATCGGTAAAATAGCGAGAGAATACGAAGTGATATTCCATTCGGATATGGTTCAAGCACTTGGGAAATTAAAGATAGATATTGAAGAATTGAATGTAGACCTTGCGAGTTTTTCAGGACACAAGGCATACGCTCCGAAAGGAATCGGTTTTCTTTACGTTCGGGAAGGAATAAGTGGTATGGAACCACTCACTCACGGAGGTCATCAAGAAAAAGGTCTAAGACCAGGCACAGAAAACACTTTAGGAATAGTTACAATGGGCATTTGTGCGGCCTCGCTTATGGAAGAGATAGATCGCGACATAGAAAGGATGGAGAATATGCGCAAAAGACTGCTCGAAGGCATTACAAAATGTGTAGATGGGATTACGCTTAACGGGGATCAAGAAAGAAGGCTTCCAAATACTATAAATCTGAGTTTTGATGGCATAGAAGGGCCAAACCTTTTAAGTGTACTCGATAGCTTAGGTATAGCTATATCTTCTGGAGCTGCGTGTACATCCGGTAAATCCTCTTTGTCCCATGTCCTTTTAGCGATGGGGCTTCCGGAAGAAAAAATAAGATCGGCGGTGCGGATAAGTCTTGGTAAATTTACAGAGGAAAAAGATATAGATTACGCCATCTCCGTTATCCCCTCTGCGGTCAAAAGGCTAAGAGAAAGATAAAGATACCTAAAAAGGGAGGTTTATATGGCGGAGGGAGGAAGGGTAGCCCGAGTAACAGAGGTTATAGCTGGCTCGCCCAAAAGTTTTGACGACGCAATAATGGTTGGATTCAAAAGGGCAACGAAGACCTTACGCGGAATAACCGGCATAAGGGTAAAGGACCACAGATTGAGAGTCGAAAATGGCAAGATAGTGGAGTACCGAGTGACCTTAGAGATTATATTCGTTCTTGAAAATTAAGCTCTTTAAACCGTAGTCGTCTGGGAGACCTTTTAAAAACCAAAAAAGAGTACGAAGGTAGTAACTGAGGATCCTTTTTCTTTTTTCTGAAAGGAACGTAACTGGAAAAAAACCCAAAAGTAGAAGCGTTCCGAGTAGAGTCTTTAAAAACCTAACAAAAACGAATGTATTTGAGTACCAAACGGGATAGTGTTTCCGGATGAATTTAAGAAGAGAAATATTGTACTCTAGCCTTCCTAAAACCCAAACCTTTCTTACTGTCATCCCCTGGTCGTGAATGACCTTGCAAGAAGGGACAAAAACACAAGATCCTTCAATCTTTTTTACTCGCAAGCAAAAATCGGTCTCCTCGAAGAAGAAGAAAAACCTTTCATCGAACCCACCGAGTCTTTCAAATGTGCTCCTCCTTATCATAAGGCAGGCACCTATTAGGGATTCTACTTCAAAAATCTGTCCTAATAAGGGATCAGAATGGATCAGTTTTCTACTCCTATTTGTAAATAGAGCCTCATAGACGAAACGAGGAACTATTTCGACAAGAAGGGACGGGACATGGGAGTAAGAGCGTTGGAATGAACCGTCAGGATATATAAGGGACGGACCGGATACCGCGATATTCGGATATGAATCCATAACTTTTTTTAGCTTTAAGATCTCTCCTTTAGGCAAAAGGATGTCGGAATTAAGAAGAAGCAAGTACTTGCCAGTAGATATGGAGGCACCTAAATTTACAGCCTTGGCGAATCCGAGATTTCTATTTTGTCGCAGGTATTTTATTCCGATGCTAAACCTTTTTACGATTTCTTCGGTTTCTAAATCGCTACCGTTATCCACAACGATCAATTCTCTTATTTCAGAAAAGAGCTCTCTGTCCTCTAGTATCGATGTTATGAGCCTTGATAGAAGATTTGGCGTATCCTTTGTGACTACAAGAACCGATATGGTTCCTTGTGGGTTCAAAGGCTATCAAGCCTCTTTCTTTTTGCGGGACAGACATATAAGCAATTTCCGCACTGTACGCAAAGATCCCGGTTTATTTTCACTTTCTTTTCTTTCTCGTCGAACTCCAAAGAAGGGCAATCGAAGTACCTTATACATCTTTTACAGCCAGTGCAGACTTCTTCAAGGTCTATCTTCACTTCAAATCTTCTCTTTGAAAGGAGGAGACATTCCCTCCTTGAAATTATCGCGAAAGGACCCTCTCCCTTTTGGAGGTGGTGATGGGCTTCTTTTATGGTATTGATTACAAAAGGAATATCATACGGGTCGACAATACGTATGTTTTCGATTCCTAAAGCTCGCAAAGTAGCCTCAATACTTATTGATCTACTTTTTTCTCCTTTTGCGGTGATCCCAGTCTGCGGTGTTGGCTGCATACCTGTCATGGCCGTTGTGCCGTTATCGAGAATCACTAAAATAAACTTCTTATTCTTTTTTCTGGCATCGTATATTGCGGGAAGGCAGGCGTGGAAGAATGTGGAGTCGCCTAAGGAAGCGAGGATAGGAATATTCCGATTTTCCTTTGAGAAAACGTTGTAAAAGCCAGAGGCCAAACTCACACTTCCACCCATATCCACAACCGTATCCACAGCCCCAAGCGGGATTCCAAGTGTATAACAACCTATGTCTCCAGGAAATATGGCTTCCGGAAAAGCCTCCCTCATTGCATAAAAACAGGCCCTGTGTGGACATCCGCTGCAAAGCTTGGGAGGTCTTGGAACTATGTTAATAGTTTTACTTAGATCTTCCAACGCATAATCGATCTCATTTTGTACTTCAATTCCCGAATCCCTGCATAAACTTGTAATAGCCTCTTTTATTACATCGTAGGTTAATTCTCCTGCACCACTTAAAAAACCGTTTAGCCTTCCGTAGACTCTTTTTGAATCGTTAAGCTTAGCCTCAATCACCGCGTCAGTCTCTTCAAGGATTAAGACCTTTTGTAAGCTTTGTGCGAATTCCTTTACTTTTGTGTCCAAAGGATGGACTCTAAGTACCTTATAGACTGGAATCATTCTTATGAGGTTGAGCTCGGTTAGAACATCAATTGCGACCGAAAATGACATACCAGATGCGACAATACCTAATTTGGCGGTCTTTCCTTTGCTGATTAACCCTTCCTTTAATCTTACCCTTCTTTTTCCCGGTCTATAGAGGGGGACGGCCTCTCTCGAGTGGCTCACCCTGTGGGTTGGTCTTATAACTATCGGTCTTTTAGTCTCAAAAGACAGGCGAAGAGCAAAATACGCCACATCGGCTGCCTCTTTAGGGCTAGAAGGATCAAAGCACGTAACGTCCATGAAAGTACATAGCATCCTTGTGTCCTGCTCGGTTTGGGATGACTGGGGACCCGGATCATCGCAGGAGACAATAACGAACGATCCTTTTATCTCGTGGTGTTTAAAATTGTAAAAGGCTGGGAATGCAACGTTCAAACCTACCTGCTTCATCATACATGCCGCCTTTTTTCCATAAAGCGCCGCACCGTATGCAACTTCATAAGCGACCCTTTCGTTTACTGACCATTCACAATGTATTTCTGCATTTTCCCTTTTTGAAAATTCTACTATTCCTGGCAGTATCTCAGAGCTCGGTGTTCCCGGATACGCTGCGGCTATCTCTAGCCCGGCTTCAACGAATCCCCTCGCAATCGCATAATTGCCTATCATCAACTCGTTCATTTTAAAATCTCCAATCCTTTTCTGTAACCATTCTCAAATACTTTAAGGTTCCCCTCCAACATTTTCCCCTGGAGCCTATAAATTATGGCTTCTTTGAGGTTTTCGTAAGTTAATGGTTCTATTCCCAAAGATGAGAGAAAACCGAGAACGGCCATGTTTGATGCCAGAAAAAGACCCTCTCTCCTTGCTATTTCGTCCGCATCCAAAAGGTAGAGCCTTACACTTCTCTCTTTTAAAGCATCCGTTACTTTCCGATCAATCTCAGATTTATTGGTGTTTACTATCCCTATGCCCTTCTTTTTCAAGTAAGAAACGTTCCTCAAAAATTCGCTCTCTTCAAAACCCAAAAGTATGTCGGCACGCCCCTTTCCAACAATCGGGCTCTTCACATTACCTATTTTGACCTGGGATATGACAGAACCCCCTCTTTGACTCATCCCGTATTCATCCGATCCTATTGCATAGACGTTCTTCCTTACAGCCGAGTCTATAAGGAGAGTTGAGGCTAAAAGTACTCCCCGACCCCCAATCCCGGCGCATATAATCTCGATGGATAATCCTTTAGATCTCATATACTTCCTTCCATTATGAAGACCGTAAGCCCATCCTTTGTCAAATACTCTTTGAGATCCTCCAGTTTCTCCACCGTGTAGTAATCCTTAAATCCGATCCCTTCCATGAAGACTTTAAGGTCCGAGACCCTATTTTTTGCAAGGATCAAAAGGTGGTAATGCGAATCATTGTACAACGTATTTATGAAGGCTGGAATTCCTGAGTGAAAGAAATGGTCTTCGTATGTGATGGCTAGGATCCTTCTTTCGGGATTGGTCTTTTTTATTCCGTGGGCCATGTTTATCGATGATGCAGGACCCAATGTATCCCTTACTACCTCGTAACCGAAGATCGTTTCAGCTTTGCCGTGGATATTTTTTTTAATACTGTTTTGATAGTCAAAGGGTTTTATCTTTTCCTTAAAGTCACATATTTGGTACTCAATGACAGAATGGGGATCCGAAAGAACGAAGGCCTCATCCACATCTTCTAAAAATCTCGAGACGAGCTTTAAAGGCAGAGGATGGACGGTTGAGAGATAAAGCGTGCTAAAGTCCTCGAAAAAGAAAGAAAGGGCACTCTGTCTATACGAGATGAAACCAGTAGTACCTTTTAGTCTTATCTCATTTCCTTGGTAGTTTTCGAACTCTTCCCTTATTGACTTTATTTTTTCATTGAGAATCTTATGGAGTTTATATCTAAAACTAGGAGTTGCCGCCCATCTTGAAGGGTTTTTGTGGAATTCAAAAGAACCTGTCGTTTGGACCATTGAGCCAGTTTTTGAGATCGGGCAAAGTTTGTCCAAATAAAGTACATCGAGTTCCACAATTACAGGGATCTCAAACTTCTCTGAAATATACATCCCGAAGCTTATCGCATCTCTGAATTTTTCACTTCTTCCCTCTACAATGAGAGGTAGCTTTGAAAAGGGACCAAGAAAAGCAAAGTCATGGTCTTGGTCACGGACTGCCACGATGAGCAGCGGTCCAAGTACGCCCATATAAGCTGAGCTCATAATGGGATCTAGGGCTTCACATAACTCACGGGTACCAGTTATAAAACACGATCTTTTTTTTACTATGCTTGCAGAAAGAGCAAACTCATAGGCAACTTTTTCGTTAATAACCGTTTCTATGTGTACTTTAGGGTGGCAAAAAGGTACTTCTAGGAGAGGAAGAGCTTTTCTAGAGGTGTAAATGAATTCAATACCTTCTTCTATGAGTAGCTGCACTATATCTTTAAACATGGGCTAAATATTTAAGCTAGCCTCCTTAAAATTTCAATTGCTTTAAGTAGTACATCCTCTTTTTGGGCAAAAGATATCCGTATGTGGGATTTCCGTTTAGAAAAGACGCTTCCAGGAATGACAAAGAGTTTCTCTTTCAGCGCTCTTTCGACAAAAGAGTCACCATCACCTCCAGGAGCCTCAGGAAATATATAGTAAGCACCTTTTGGCTTTAAAACATTATACTTGTCCTTTATTGCCTCGTAGATGAGGTCCCTTTTTCTTTTGTAAGATTCTATCACTGGGGTCATGTCGTAATCGAGTGCCAAAAGTGCTGCCTTCTGGGCGAAAGATGTTACGCTACTAAAAACGTATTGTTGGATCGTAACCATTGAATTTATGATCTCTTTGGGACCTGCCACATACCCGAGTCTCCATCCTGTCATTCCCCACGTCTTTGAAAAGCCTCCGAAGGTCAGTGTTCTTTCATAAAGCTCGCCCATGTAAACTCTTTCGGTGTCATCATCGTAGACGAAAGCATCGTATATATCATCGGAAAAAACAAGGAGCCCCTTTTCTTTTGCGACTTCCTTTATAAGCAAAAGTTCATCCCTCGAGTAAACTGCCCCCGTAGGATTGTTTGGACTATTTATTAAAATTGCCTTCGTTTTCTTCGAGATGGCACGTCTTAGGGGCTCTTCTCTTATTTTAAAATCGGGGTAAGTTTCAAAAAAGACGGGTTTTGCCCCAACTAACCTTATCTGGTATTCGTATAAAACAAAATAAGGGTCGGGTATTACAACCTCGTCACCAGGATTTAAAATGACAAAAAATGCAAGCAAAAGACCTCCTGTCACACCTGGTGTTATAATTACGTCTTCGCAGAATATCCCCTTCTTTTTAAGGTACTCCAAAAGCTTATGGCGCAATTCGGGAATACCACCTGACGGTGTATACTTATTGAACCCCATTTCAATCCATCTTACAGCCTCGTTTTTGATGGGAGGGGGAACGTCGAAGTCTGGTTCACCGATACTTAAATTGATAGGATCTTTAACAGTCTGAACCAGATCGAATATTCTTCTGACTCCTGAGGGTCTAATATTTTTGATTCTTTCCGACATTAAAACTTTTAAATCCATAATCACGGCCTCGGAAATTCTCTAAGATCATGAAGGAGCAAGTCTATCTCTTCCTGAGAGAGAGAATAATCTTCGAGTTTCCCAAGGATGTAGGATTCATAAGCTAGAAGATCCAGAATCCCGTGTCCGCTAAAGTTCACAAGGATCACCTTTTCTTCCTTTGCGTCTTTTGCCTTTTTTGCCTCTTCTATCACACAGGCTAAAGCATGGTTGGTCTCTGGCGCAGGAATGAAACCTTCGGTTCTAGCGAATACTAAACCTGCCGAAAATGTGGCAGTCTGACTGTAAGATCTTGCCTCAATTAGGCCTTCTTTCACAAGTAAGCTTACAAGTGGTGCCATTCCATGGTATCTCAGCCCACCTGCGTGTATTGGTGGAGGTACAAACTTGTGGCCTATGGAATGCATTGGCAGAAGAGGTGTTACTCCTGCGCTGTCTCCGAAATCGTAGACATAATGACCTTTGGTTAAGGTAGGACAGGATGCGGGTTCGCATGCTATGACCTTTACTTCCTTTCCGTTTATCTTGTCGAATAGAAAAGGAAACGAAAGTCCGGCAAAATTGCTCCCCCCTCCAACGCATCCTATCACAATATCTGGGTATTCTTTTATCGATTCGAGTTGTTTTTTTGCCTCAAGCCCTATTATCGTTTGGTGGAGGAGAACGTGATTTAGGACGCTACCTAAAGAGTATTTTGTCTTTTCAGAGGTCATAGCATCCTCTATTGCTTCACTTATAGCGATACCCAGGCTTCCGGGATGGTCCGGATCTTTTTGACAGTAACTTTTGCCTATCTCAGTATCCATACTTGGGCTTGGCACACATTTCCCTCCGTATGCCTCGATGAGCATCCGCCTATAAGGTTTCTGATTGTAACTAACTCTTACCATGTAGACTTTTAATTCGAGCCCAAACTGATTACATGCGAAAGCCAGAGCACTCCCCCATTGTCCCGCGCCTGTTTCCGTAGTTAACCTTTTTGTTCCGAAGACCTTGTTATAGTAAGCTTGCGCGATTGCTGTATTAGGCTTGTGGCTTCCAGAGGGGCTTACACTTTCGTTCTTATAGTAAATCCTTGCCGGCGTTCCAAGAAATCTTTCAAGAGAGTATGCCCTGTAAAGAGGGGTAGGTCTCCAGATTGCAAGTTTTTCTATAACCTCGTCCGGTATCTTTATCCATCTTTGTGTACTCATCTCCTGTTCTACGAGATTAGCCGGAAATATGCGGAAAAGCGTTTCTGGGTCTATGGGTTTCTTAGTTTGGGGATCGAGCGGAGAAGGAAGGGGTTTTTTAAGATCTCCCTGAATGTTGTACCAAAACCTTGGAATCTCACTGTCAGATAAAATGATCTTCTTTACCATCCGGACCTCCCCACAAAAATAAAAGGGCCATGGGTTATGAACCCATGGCCCCAGATAAGCCATGGGCGGTGCGAAGCCGCCCATGGCTTATATTAGGCGGCTTCACACCACACTAACCCTTCTCCACCATATCCAGGATCTAATTATAGCTTGCTTACTGGTCATATAATCATTTTATACCTTCGTTTCCGGCCCTTGTCAAGAAGAAACTGGATGTTCATGATAATGAACGAAAATTCATTAAAATGAACCGAAAAATAGTTGACTTTTCCCAGTAGACGGGCTAAAGTTTAATCCAATTTCGGAACCATGAACAGACTCTCCTTAAAATCGGCCGAATTGCGGACTAAAGCGTAAAAATGGGAAAAAGTAAGATTTTTTGTCCTATAATTAGATGTGCGTGTGTAGAATGTCCCATCTACCGTGGAAGGCACTATTATATTTGTGAGCAGAGGCAAAACGGAAGAGAAGAAGATAGAGGAATCTCTTTGGACTTTGGTGAGCTTGAGGATCTTTTCGAGGCAAAAAAGCTCATTAAAAATGTCGAAGAATTAATAGAAAGGAGCGAGCTATGATACACGATTTTCATTATTTGAAACCCGCATCTCTAGGTGAAGCTCTCTCAATGCTCGCTGAATACGGAGAGGCATGCAAAATAATATGCGGAGGCCAGTCGCTGCTAATCCTTATGAGACAAGGGATGGTTAGACCAGAATATTTGATCGACATAAAGCACCTCAAGGAGTTGGACTACATAACCTTCGATGAGAAAGAGGGACTCTCTATAGGTGCTACAACGACTCACAGAACAATAGAAAAATCTGAAACGGTAAAGAAGTACTATCCGGTCCTTGTGGAGATGGAGAGGAATTTAGCCTCCATCCAAACGAGAAACTGGGGGACTATAGGCGGAAATCTTGCCCATGCTGATCCTGCGGGAGATCCTGCGCCCGTTTTGATTACATTAGGAGCAGAGGTCACGATGACCAGCGTTAACGGAGAAAGAAAGATGCCTCTTGAAGATTTCTTTGTAGATTATTTCACTACTGAGCTTAAAGAGAATGAGCTTCTAAAGGAGATAAGGGTTCCTCCACCTGAACCGAAAAGTGCATGTGTGTATTACAAGTTCAACCTTCTAAAAAATGACATGGCTATAGTTGGAGTAGCCTGCAAGGTTACCCTTATGGATGATGGGACGATAAAAGATGCCAAGATCTGCTTAGCAAATGCAGGGAGAGTCCCGATTCGGGCAAAAAAAGCGGAAGAATCAGTCAAAGGAGAGAAATACAACGAGAAACTCTTCGAAAAAGCAGGGGCCTTGGCTTCTTCTGAGTGTGAGCCTGTTTCCGACATTTATGGTTCGGAGGAATTTAGAAGACACCTTGTAGCAGTCTTGACGAGAAGGATGCTTGCCTCTGCCTATAAGGCTGTAAAATAGAGGAGGGATTATGGAGAAGAAAATTGTCCACTTGAAGGTGAACGGCCTTGAATACGAGCTTTTTATAAATCCAAAGACACTTCTTGTCGATGCAATAAGGGATCACATCGGTTTGACAGGAACGAAAAAAGGATGTGAAAGCGGCTCTTGTGGTGCTTGCACAGTTTTAGTGGATGGCATGGCTGTAAAATCTTGTTCCGTGCTTGCAGTTCAAGTGGAAGGCATGAATATCACGACGGTTGAAGGCTTAGAGAAGAACGGAAAGCTAAGTCCCATTCAGGAGGCTTTCCTTGACTACGGAGCATTTCAGTGCGGGTTCTGCACACCGGGAATGTTAATGTCGGCCACTGCGCTGCTTAAAGAAAACGAAGGAAGGGTGCTCACAGAGGAGGAGATTAGAGAAGGAATAGACGGAAACATATGTAGATGTACGGGATATAATAGCATTATCAGAGCTATTCAGGCAGTCTCAAGGGGAGAATACAAGGAGGGCTAATATGAGCCATGAAGCAAGAGACATAAAGTACTCTGTCTTTAAACCGGGCGTAAAATACTCGGTTATCAACCACAAGACGCGCAATATCGATGGTTACGCTAAGGTTACGGGGAGGGCCCAGTACGCATCGGATATAAAACTGCCGAATATGCTTTACGGGAAAATCCTAAGAAGCCCTTATCCCCATGCTAAAATAAAAAAGATCGACTATTCTAAGGCGCTGGAACTTCCCGGTGTCATGGCTGTTGCAACGGGTCAGGACACTTTGGGGATAAAGCAGGGTATATGGAGAAGGTATAAAGAACTTTGTGACGAACAGATCCTTCCATTGGAAAAGGTAAGGTATATTGGGGAACCAGTTGCGGCAGTTTGTGCAGTGACCGAAGAGATAGCTGAGAAGGCATTGGAGTTGATAGAAGTGGAATACGAGGTGTTACCAGCCGTTTTTACTCCCATGGAGGCTATAAGGAAAGACGCACCAGAAATCCACGAAGGTGTGGAAAGGAACATTAACGTAACTAGACATATAGAGTGGGGAGACGTGGAGGAAGCTTTTGCTGAGGCCGAAAGAGACGGTTACATAAGGGAGGACTGGTTTAGGACATCGAGTCAGCATCACATGTGTATGGAGACGAGAGCGGCTGTGGCGAGTTACACACCAGACGGAAAACTTACAGTTTGGTGTTCGACCCAAGCGCCTTATTACATGCAGGCTCTTCTTGCATGGGTTTTGGGCTTAAGGGAAGGCGATGTGAGGGTCATTGCACAGTACGTAGGTGGAGGTTTTGGTGGAAAGTTCGAGCTTGATGCCGCGATTTTCTGTAGCGCTGTACTTTCAAAGAAGGTCTGCAGACCTGTAAAGATAGTGTTTACCAGAGAGGAAGATTTTATAGCATCCAAAAGAAGGACTCCCATGTACTATTACATAAGAACAGCGATGAAAAAAGACGGAACTTTTTTGGCAAGGGAGGTCCGCGTCTTTACAAACGGTGGGGCTTATACGGGAATGGGTGCCACCGCGCTTTACTTAACAGGCTTTTTCTGCTCCTTCCCTTATAAATGGAAAGCTTATAGATACGATGGTTTTAGAGTATACACAAATACGATCCCTTCAACCGCAATGAGAGGTTTTGGTGCTCCTCAAGCCATGTTCTGTTCCGAACAACAGATTGAATGGATGTGCAAGGATTTAGGCCTCGATCCTTTTGAGGTGAGAAGGAAGAATGCGCACACCGAATGTTACGAAGTGCCAGGTCAAGCCTATATTCAAAGTTGTGGCATGGTTCAGTGTATAGACAAGATAGAAGAGTGGGTCAAATCGAAGGGAGATTTAGGTCCAAACCGGGCAATCGGGATATCGGCTGCTGGTTTCATGTCCGGAGGTATATTTAACTGGTTTGACACGCCTTACTCCTTTTCCTCCGCAGTTGTAGTTATAAACTATGACGGAACTGTGGATCTCTATGTTGGGGCTCAGGACATTGGGCAAGGTTCAAACACCACATTAGCCATGATCTGCGCCGAAACTTTGGGGGTAAAAGTGGAGGATGTGCGTGTCTTCTCAGGAGATACTGGTATTTGTCCGCCTGATTTGGGTGCGTGGGGATCCCGTCAGACACTTATGGCTGGAAACGCGGTAAAGATGGCAGCCGAAGACGCAAAGAGGCAGTTACTTGAGTACGCCTACGCAGAGATGGGCCTAAACATAGTCTATGACTTGGACATAAAGGACAGATGGGTTCACGTAATTGCTAGACCTGAAAGGGGAATGAAATACGAGGATCTCGTAAAGAAGGCCATCAGGGCAAAGGACGGACAGAGGATAATCGGTCGTGGTTACTACACGCCCAGAAGGAAAGGAATGATATCTCCTGCCTATAGTTACATGATGCAGGCTGTTGATGCTGAGGTTGATCCTGAAACTGGAAAGATAAAGATTCACGAAGTAATGACTGCCCATGACTGCGGCCAGCCTATAAATCCTTTGGGGCTTTTGGGACAGCTAGAAGGGGCTGCGGCTATGGCCTTAGGATACGGGTATCTTGAAGATCAGCCCATGGAAGAGGGAAAGATTCTGAACCCTAACCTTGTGGACTACAAAGTTATAAGGGCTGCCGATATGCCAAAGACAGGGATGATCGAAATAGATACTTACGAGGCAGAAGGCCCGTACGGGGCCAAAGAAGCTGGTGAGGGCTTGACCAACCCAACCGCTGCTGCGCTTGGAAATGCCATTTTCCACGCCCTGGGAATCCAGCTTAAAGAGCTGCCATTCACTCCGGAAAGGATCCTTAAGGCTTTGAAAGAGAAGGAAAAAAAGGAGGAAAAGTAGGAAAGGAGGCATACTGTGAACTTTAAGTGTCCCGTCTGCAAGAAACAATACGCAACAAGTATGCAGGTTGCACGCCATATCTTTGGAACAGGTGATAAACCCCACAGGGCTTGGGTAGAGTCTAGGGGTTATTCTTTTATAGATTTGCTCTTAGAGCAGACAGCCGGTCCAGGAAACAGAAGTTATGAGATACTCTCAAAACTCGTAGAAGAAGCTCAGGCCGAAATAAAAGAGTAGGAGGGAAGGGATGGTTATAGAAGGGGAATTCAGACTAAAGGCCGACATAGAGAAGCTATTCGACTTTCTCTTAAAGCCCGAGACGATTTTAACATGCCTTCCCGGAGCCGAATCCGTAAAACTCATAGGAGAGAATACTTATGAGTGCGTCGTGAAACAAAAGGTTGGGCCTATCTCGGCAAAACTTAAGTTCATAAGCAGGCTCACGAGAGTCGAAAGACCTAATCATATAGAGCTTGAAGGCGAAGGGGAGGATATTACGAAGCTTGGGCATTTTAGACAGAAAAGTGTCGTAGACCTTAAGGATTTGGGAAATGGAGAAGTCGAGATAACTTATAAAACTGATGTGCAGATAGTTGGAAAACTCGCAATGTTCGGAGACAGAATTATGAGGGCCAAAGCGAAAGATGTGGAGAAGGAATTTACGAAGAACTTACAGGAGAAACTCAAAGCTTTGGCCTAAGGTTTATCCACCAGAAAGAAATACGATAAGGTTTATTGTATCCCCGTCATTTACAGGGTAAGAGAGTTCCTGTGGGTATGTACTTTTAGCGTTTACTAGGATCTCAACATAACCTCTTAACTTTTTGTTTTTGTCGAACAGTTTTTCTTCGATGTGTGGGTGGAGATTTATGAGCTCTTTTATACATTCTCCAACAGTGGCTCCGGTTGTTAAAACCTCTAATTCTTTTCCGTTGTTTAAAAATGGATGAACGACTATTTTTACTGCCATTTGTACCTCCAAAGGGGCGGTTTTACCGCCCCTTTTTTAAATCTCCGACATGAGCTCTACTGCTCTTCTATGGGCCTGGGCTATCTTTTCTGCCGCTTCCCTTTTTCTTAGAAGCGCTTCTCTTGAGACTTCAACGTAATCTACCGCCTTTTCATCGCAGAAATAGACACATTTAGGGTCGCCGTCGCAAAGATCGCACTTAAAAACCTTCTTTTCTACAGGGTCGAATCCCATGGCGCCGAAGGGACAAACAGCAACGCACGATCTGCAACCTATACAAAGATTGTGATCGACAACGACTCTAGAGAGGATTTCATCTCTAGAGATGGCTTTAACAGGACAAACGTTCATACAAGGCGCATCTATGCACTGCTTACATGACATAGGGATGTAAAGTCCTTCCCATTCCCATTTCTCAACTTTGATTCTAGATTTGGCGGGGTTTGAGACCCCGTGATGATGGACGGAGCAGACAAGTTCACAGAGTCTGCAGCCTGTGCATTTTTCATAGTTTATAACGAGAGCTTTAGGATTTGCGTGCATGGCTACCTCCTTAACTACAGAAGATGGGATGGTTCGTTATCTATGCCGAGTCTTATAAGAGTCTCTTCAGTTGGAGCACCCGTCTTTTCGTCCCATCCGTGATACCTATAGAATTCTTCCCTCATTTTCAAAAACTTCTCCCTATCTATGCAAGTACCAATTACATCCGGAGCGCCTCTCTTAGTCGGTTCAGTAAAGTATCTATCTACAAGAATGTCTCCTTTAAAAGGATCGTCAGGGGTCAACCCTTCCCTGATGTTAAAGAGCCTTTCCATGTTATTGCACCTCTCGGCGATAGTCCACAGCTCCTGAGGAGTAAACTCTAGACCAGTATTGTAGTAGATGACCTTTGTCCAATCTTCAAAATTGGGAAGAGTCGCACCCAAAAATGTGGTGTGGTACTTACAGATACCTAGACTATCCACAGCCATGAAACACTGTTCCTGCCAAAATACCTGCCAAGCTTTACCCTCATATGATCTGAAATCGGAGCTTAGAGGTCCATCGTATGGGACGGGGTTAGAGTATATCTTTCTAAGAACAGGCTCAGGTAAATGGTATAAATCTATGGCCGGTCTGCTTCTTAGATGGTCAGACCCTCTGGATGCGGTCGCTATATTTAATGCAAGGGCAGGGGTTGGTCTCTCATCTGAATGTAAATTCTGCATTCCTTTTACGTGGATCAAGTATTTTATAGAATCCCTGCCTATAATTTCAGCCGCTTTTAGCCCTCCCTCTGCGAGAACATCTCCTAACCATGTGTCTCTCTCACAAACGTGCTTTATCATTTCGATTACGGCCTCGTCATTACCAAATCTCAGATCTATTCCACCTGTGTCTCTTATGGTAAGAATGCCTTTTTCGTAAAGTTCCATTGCCCATGCAATTAAACTTCCAAGCTCAAGCCAATCGACGCCGTACTGGTTGCAGAGATAGTTTCCTGTAAGGACGGTAAGCGCGCTTGTACAACCGACCTCACTTGCAAAAGCACCCTGTGTTGTGTATTCGGGCCCCTCGTCGTAACAACCCTTGTAAGGCCCATCGGGAATTCTGTATCTGGCCCTACAGTGAACTTGGCAAGCAAAACACCCGGCCATGTGGTACTTACCAAAGGTCTCGTTGGCTATCTCGTGGAACCTTTCTGGTTCTACATCGTCGGCGTAAAGTAGCTGGTTATACTGGAAGTTGTTAACCCTTACTCCACCCCATGAGTTAGTCGCACCCCAGATAAAAGGAGTGCCCAAGATTCCCATTGTCTGGTTTACCTTAGCCGTGGTTATCTGTTCGATGAATCTCTTATTGAATTCCAGGGCCTCCTTCGGATAAGCGATCTTTATATCCATCGTTCCTCTGACCGCTATGAGCTTCAAGTTTTTAGAGCCCATAACGGCCCCCATCCCTGTCCTTCCACCCGCGTTTTTAATACCTGTCATAACGTTTGCGAATCTTACGAGCTTTTCTCCAGCAGGGCCGCACACAAGGCACTTAACATCGGGATCACCAAGCTCTTCCCTTACTGCCCACTGGGCTTCGGTCACTGACTTACCCCAAAGGTTTTTTGCATCCCTTATCTCTATTTCTCCGTTGTGTATCCAAATGTAGACGGGTTTGTCAGCTTTTCCCTTTATGACCAAGTGGTCAAACCCGGCCCACCTCAACTCCGGAGCGAAAAACCCTCCCATGTTACAGCTTCCTAGCATCCCAGTAAGAGGCGATTTTGCCATAACATGGGTCCTGGAAGTGGCCGAGGCAAGCGTTCCAACAAGTAATCCCGCACTTACAATCAAGGGATTCTCCGGGGAGAATGGATCTATGCCTTTTTCACAGTGGTTGTAGAGTAAATAGGCGTCTAATCCCCTCCCACCCAAGAATTTACGTCTCATTTCGATAGGTATTGGTTTTGTTTCAATCTTACCGGTTGAAAGATCGATGTAAGCGATTCTTCTGCTCAGTGCCATATTTAGCCTCCTTTTTTCTCAATTTCTTCTAACTTCTTTTTTGCAATCTCAATATTTGTCTCCCAAACCGGGCCGCGGATCCTTGGAAGATCTGGCTTTAGCCACACAACCCTCCACTCGGTCCCACATTTTGGACATTTTATCGTCTTATCTCCCGGTTTAGGGACAAGCCTGTCAAGGCAAGTGGGGTTTGGACATCTCACCTGACCGTAAGTCCTTGTGGACTTCAATGTCTCAGCGGTAGATGTATCCTTGAACATGGTTCCCTCCTTATTTTAAAAATCATGCAGCCTCATGCGAGGCAGCCGAGTATGCCATGTTGAGAAGCACCATCGGATGGTAGATCTTTACTGGTCTTTTTGAACTTATCTGAAGTCCGCAACCACCGCACTCAGTGACAACGGCATCTGGTTTTAGTTCTTCAACCATTCTCCAGATTTTTGTTCCGATAGCATAAGAGATGGGATAGTTTTTCCTTTTCATACCGAAAGAACCTCCAAGACCGCAGCAATCCCTATTTATGCCTATGACTTCGATTCCGGGAATGAGCTTCAGAACGTATATGGTGGCATCTATATTTTGTACTTTGAGGTGGCACGGATTGTGATAAAGAACCTTTAGTTCAAGCCTTCCAAAAAACCTATTGAGTTTCCTTTTTAAGTCTAAGTTCATAACGAACTCGGAAGAATCGTATATCATACTCGATACATAATTCGCCTCGGCGGATGGGAAAAAAGTCTTTCCTTCCTTTTTTAGCATCATGTTACAACTTGGACATGTCGTAACTATGGGGTATTTTCCCTCAGAAGCTTTAAATAGAGACCTCACGATTTTCTCAAAGTTCCTTTTTGCTCCCTTGTAATTTGCGTTTGCCATAATCGGCATTCCACAACATACCTGCTCAGGGACAAGGACCTCTATTTCGTTTATTTCCATGACAGTAACGAACGATTTTGCTATTTCCGGATCGTAATAGTTTGAGAAACACCCTGTAAAATAAACGACTTTATCCACGTTTCTTCCTTTCCTCGTACCACTCTCTAAATGTGGTCCTCGAAAATTTGGGCAATTTTGCCTTTGCGTGAATCCCAGGAATTATGCTTATCAACGTTCGAACGATCGGGATTTCTAGCAGCCAGTTCGAAACTGGAGAAAGTAAAGTTCCGACCTTCGCGAAAAGCTCAGGATTGTCGAACATGACCTTGAATATTGATCTTCCTTTTTTCTGTGAGTAGTCTATCTGTGACTTCCAGAGTAACTCAGGGATTGGAATGCCGACCGGACATTCAACCTCACATCTTCCGCAATGGAGACAGAATTCGAAAGGTTTACGCCTTCCAATGAGGTAAAGGAAGAGAAGATTTTTTGGGCTATAAACTAACTCTTTTACACTTTTTATATGCTGTCCTACCGGACATTGTCTTGCGCAAGCTCTACAATCGATACAGAGGAGAAGATCAGAATAAGCTGTGGATAGGAGCCTTTTTCTCCCATTATCGAAAATAACAATGTGGACTTCCTTCTTACCATCCGAGAAAGGAATACGCTCAAACTCGAAGACCTCTTCGCGTTTGGGTTTTAGATCGAGGATAACAGATTCGAGCCCAAATATTCCCATCGATTGCACGTGCAATTTCGCATCACCGTCATACTCCACTATCTTTTCCAATGGAACGAGGACAAAGATGGTCTTTGCCTCTTCCAAATCCTTGGTGATATTCGACATGTGCTGAAGAAAATAGAGATTTCCTGTTTTAGCCGATGCGGCATTTACGCCTAAAACCGTAACATAGTCTTTTCCGTTTTTTGGTATGGAGAGATCTATTATGGATTTAAGCCCAAACGTTTCAATTAGATTTTTTTCGTGAAGACCTGGAAGCATCCAATAATCCGTGAAAAATTTTTTTTCGGGGGTAAAATCGTTGAACTCTGAAAAATACCTCACAAATGATCTATATCCGTAGCGCCTAAGGAATGGTCTTACCTCGTTTATGAGAACATTCGATTTGTTTAATGAGACTACTTTTGTTTTATCTGTACTCTTCCGTAGTAGTCCGAGAAACGTCTTAGCATCTTGCGCAAAATGGAGTTTAAAAAAAGAGTTTTCGGTTAAAACCTCTTTAAACCTCTCTACATTTTTGTCGAGAAGCTCTCTGTTTCTTAGCCTTACTTCCCTTAATTGACTCTTTATCTCTGAGAGGTCTTTACGTTCGGATTTTTTCCCCGCATGGATGGAAGCCACATGCTTTCTTTTCTCATCGGATGAAGGCTCAAAAACGTAAACCCTTGGGATCCGTCCGTTAACTATCATAAACAATGTTATAATATGCCACGATTTCTAAAAATGTCAAGCAATTTGTCCTTGACATGTTTTAAAATTTGTTTTTTATAATAGACATGTATCGCGCTCCTCTCGTCAGAAAAGTCTTTGACGTTCTTGAAGTCCTGTTAGAGGACAATAATGATTTGAGACTCAGTTACCTTGCGAAAAAGACAGGCTTAAATAGGGGAACACTCTACGGCATTCTTTTAGCCCTCGAAGACAAAGGGTATATAAGAAAGGATAAAGAGAGGAAAACCTACCACATATCTGCGCGTCTTGTTGATCTTGCAAAGAAAATCTTACGAAAATCGAATCTTTCTGGCATTGCTCGTCCTTTTCTAGAGAGATTGTCTAAGAAATTTGATGAAACGGTGTTTTTGGGTGTGAGAAACGGAGATTATATTGAGATACTTGATGCAGTTGAGCCTTTAAAACCTTATAAAATAAGCTCCCCTCCTGGGACAAAACTTCCGCTTACGGCGGGTGCTACAGGAAAGGTAGTTCTGTCCTTCTCCACTGATGAGGAAGTAAGAGCCATAATAAGGAAGAAAGGCCTCAAAAAGTACACAGAGAGGAGTGTATCTGATGAAACTGAATTTTTGGAGGAGGTTCGCAGGGCAAGAATGCTTGGTTATTCGATGGAGGTTGAAGAATACATGAGAGGTGTGTGGGCATGCGCTGCTCCCATTTTTTCGGAAAGAAGGTCTCTTGGTGTCATATGGATAGTGGGATTTACAAGCTTTTTCAGAGAGGAGATGAAAGAGGAGATTATAAAGGAGGTAAAAAGGACGGCTGAGCTAATTGCTCTCGCTTATGAGACCTTTTGGAGAAAGGAGGGGAACGATCATGGATGAAACCTTACTTAAACTTTCAGAAAAGATAAGGGATCTTAGGAGTACTTCTGAGGAGATGCTCAAGATTGGTGGTCACATCCAGACGGTGAATAAGAATTTGAAGAAGATCCTCGCCAACATCAAGATGCTCGAGCTTAACATTACAGATTTAGTAGAGCTAGAAAGAGAGAAGTAGAAAGGAGGGACTGAAATGAAGGCAGATCTTTACTGGAACCCTTACATTGAGACCCTTCCTAGGGAGAAACTCAGACTCTTACAGTTTAAAAAGTTTAAAAGGATACTCAGATGGGCGTATGAAAATTCACCCTTCTATAAAAGATACTATGATTCTTTGGGGTTTCATCCGGAAGATGTAAAGACGTTTGACGACATAAAGAAGGTGCCAAAGATAGAGAAAGATATGCTCAGGGAGGTACAGACACGGGAGCCATTCCCTTACGGGGACATTCTGGCGGTCCCTTTGGAAGAGGTTGTTGCCTTTAGGCAAACGAGCGGTACAACGGGAGTTCCGGTCTACCAGGGCGATACTTGGCAGGACTGGGAATGGCAGGCTGAGTGTTGGTCTTACATTCTTTACGCCCAGACCTATAGACCCAAAGACAGGGTTTTCTTTCCCTTCGGATACAACGTCTTTACAGCTTTCTGGAATGCTCATTACGCGGCAGAAAAGATAGGGTGTGAGGTGATCCCCGGTGGGGTTCTAAACACGGAGGCACGGATCTTAAAAATGAAGGAACTTAAATGTAACGCCTTTCTCGCCACTCCCACTTACGTTTTAGGGATGGGAGAAACAGCCCTAAAGATGGGTATAGATCCCAAAAAAGACCTCCACATCGAAAAGATAACATGCGCCGGTGAGCCTGGTGCGAGTATTCCATCGACTAGAAAAAGGATAGAAGAGGTATGGGGTGCAAGAGTATTCGATCACATAGGTGCGACAGAGATAGGGGCATGGAGCTTTGAGTGTACCCATTCTCCCCTTATGCTCCATGTAAACGAGGCATTTTTCCTAGTGGAGATAGAGGACATGGAGACAGGGGAAATAATAGAAGAACCGAATAGGCAAGGCAAGATGGTCGTAACCACGTTCGACAGAATTGCAAAACCTTGCATTAGATTCGATTCAAAAGATGTGATTAAATGGGCCGATCACGTATGCGAATGCGGCAGAACCTTTAGGCTCATAGATGGAGGGGTTATAGGTAGGGCAGATGATATAACGAAGGTAAAAGGAGTTTTACTTGCTCCCACGGCCATAGAAGAGGTGGTGAGGTCTTTCAAAGAACTTTCAGACGAATACGAAGTAATTGTCACGAAAAAGGGAGACATAGACGACATAACGCTAAAGATAGAGATAAGACCCGGTTATGAGTCTAAGGAAAAAGAGATTCTCCAAAGACTCCAAAACGAGCTGAGACTCAAAACAAACATAGGGTACAACATTGAAGTCCACCCTTTTGGTAGCCTTCCAAGATACGATGTGAAGGCCAAAAGATTCAAAGACTTAAGAAAGCAGAAATAAAAGGGAGGGTAGCCCTCCCTTTTATTTCCACCACTCGGGGATAGGTAGACTTTCAGGAGATTCCCAATCTTTTATTGGTTTCATCCATTCAGCCCGGTTTACGAATACGTCATGGGCCAGTGGCACGGGAGGATGGCATACCCAAAGTGGGTCGAATTCATTCTTAATTTTGAGGAGCCATTCGTGGTAATTTGGACCGTACTTTGGTCCAGTAAGGTAAAGGGGCTGATGGGGACCGAGTAATGCGGTGTAAAAACGTTCCCTTATGTTCATTTTAGAAGTTTCGACGTAGAAGTGATCCACACCGGTTGTGTCCTCATCCTGATCCCAGTATATTAAGAATTCAGAGTAGCCTTGATGTCCTAGTTCAAAGCTCTGAAACCATCCTGGATCTCCGTGATCCGGCATAAGCGGTGGTGTGTATTTCCTTTTAAGCTCGGCGTAGTATTCACCGTGAACGACGGCTTGAGACAGAGACTCAATGACATAGTCGACTGAAACGTAAGATCCACACATAAGCCACATGCCAGCTGAATCCGCATTTTTTATCCACGATTCGTCAGTCGGCTTTGTCGGTCTAGGAACTCCGCCCAATTCCTGCATTATATCGTTTAAAACGTTTTCATCGTACCTCATCTGCTCTTCTGATGTGTAACCTATAAGTAGCACACGGATTATAAAGAAGTTCTTTATCGTTTCTTCACTTTCCTTTCCCCACAGTTCCCAAAATTCCTCTTTCGATTCAGCCTTTGCTATAGCCCTCCAGAAGAGCGGAACCTTTGTAACCGCCCCTGCGATCTCCGCCTTAGCTATCTCAAACATGGCCTTTATTTGAGACTCTTTGGAAGGTAGCTGGTAATTTATCCACTTAACTCTATTGAGTGGAAGTTTTAGTGCCGTATTGGGGGATACGCCAGTCGGAATAAGCGGCTCCGGCTGAAACGGAAGCGTTTTTATCGCCATTTTAGTGACTATTCCAAGGCACCCTCTAAGACCTGTATAACCTCTTAGTAAACCTCTCAAATCTGGACCGATTCCCTCTCCCCAGAAAGGATCGTCACTTATAGCATAAGAACCTAGTTTGACTAGCTCCCCGTCCGGAAGTACAAGCTCAGTCCCTAAGATCCGTCTGTGGGGTAGGCCTATTCTGTGGCTGAGCGGTGACCATCCATCCCCTATGAGATTTGCGATCGCTGAAGCCTGAGCCCCACCGCCACCTATAACAACGTAGGCTCCTCTGTTTAATGCTTCCTGCTGGATAGGTGAATATATGACGCCCGGACCAACAACGACGTAAAAGTGTTTCTCATCTATTTCGAAATGCCTCATGCGCTTTAAATCTATGAGAAGTTCTCCTTCCACATGGCAGTGGGAGCGGGGACCGTAAAAACCTGTACTGTAAGGTACAAAGGGTACTCTGTACCTATTGCAAACCTTTACAATCCTTTGCACCTCTTCTGTAGTTTTCGGGAGGATTACAGCGCCCGGAACCTTACTCATCACTCTCTCATACCCTAGACCGCATTCGTACCCTCCTGGACCTGCCCTATACCCCTCACATATTACAGGGTCGTCGGATATGTAATCGTCTCCAACTATGGACTTCAAAACATTATAAGCTTCTCTGTTTATAGCCATTTTACGCCTCCTCACTCCATGGATAAAGCGACGAGTTCTGATATGTCAAGGACCTCTATACCATCTCCATCCTTTATTGCGCGTTTGAAATTAGTCTTACACCAAGGACATGCGGAGACAAGAAGCTCAGCCCCTACGTGTTTTACCTCTCTCATCCTCTCATTCACAATAAATTCAGTAAATTGGGGAAATGCCTCTTTTGTTCCTCTCCCTGCTCCACAGCAGAGTGAATTCTCTCTAGTTCTCGGCATCTCAACGAATTTGAGACCGGGAATGCTACTTAAGATCTCTCTCGCCTGAAAGTATAGACCATAAGTACCTCTTCTCCTCTTTAACTTCGGTTCCACAATTCCCATCCATCCCCTTGTCCCTTTCCAGTTTATCCACGGATCGCAAAGCCTGCTAACTCCGCAAGAATCATGGTAAGTGAGCCTTTTTTTGATTGGTTTTGTAAGCTTGAGTAACCCTTCTTTTTTGGCCTTCTCAACGTACTCTATGAAATGTATAACCTCAAAACCAAGATCATCCGTGGATATACCAAGCAGCTTTGGATAGTCAACCTTCCACATCCTATAACATTCAGCACAGCTTAGAAGCACAGTTTTACACCCCTTTGATCTCACGTACTCTACGTTCCGTCGAGCTATAGCTTTTGCTTCTTCATAGGCTCCGACAGAGTATGGGACGTTTCCACAACACCATTCATTATCAAAAAGCGCAAATTTTTTATTTGTTTTCGAAAGGACCTCTGATACAGCTAGAGGAATCTCTCGATTTACGAAGGAACTTGAACATCCGACAAAGTATATGAGATCGGAAGTGTCATCTAAGGGTACTTTTTCTGCCCAGGCTCTTCTCCCCTTATTATCTACCCCGAACTTATTGTGTGTTTTCTGAATGTTCTCAATTATCTTTTTATGGGCCGGTAGGGGAGCAACCCTATCTTTTACCGCTTTTATGCGTAATGCCTCAAGAGTTAATCCTATTTCAAGATCAAGGTTCCTTTTACATCCCACATCACAGGCCCCGCAAAGTGTACATGCGTAAAGGATCTCAAGGAGCTTTTCAGACCAGCTCAATCTTCCTTCAAAAAGAGCTATTCCTATTCTCATCTTTCCGAATGCGCCGTATGAATCGAAGTCCTTCCAAAGGTTACTTGGACATCTGACCATAAAATCTATTCCAGGCATGTATATGTGATCGACCCAGTAGCAGCCTTTACATTTTATGCACCTTGACATGTCGTATACGAAATTCCTAAGGTCTGTTACATCTAAGCTCACCTCTTTTTTCGGGGTATCAAACATCTCTTCCTTTTTTATCATCTCTTCCTCCTTAAAAACAGAGCTTACCAGGATTCATTATGTTATTCGGGTCGAATATCTTCTTTAGCCTTTTGAGGGTCATTGTATAGCTTGCCGCTCTTTCGTAGACAATTTTACTCAGATCTCCGTAAGGTCTTGTGAAAAAGCCACCGTTGTCCATGATTATTCTTGAAGCCTCAAGGAAAATCTTTTTCACAGTTTGTTTTTCTTCTTCATCTTCAGGGTTGAAGAAAAAGTTGAACTCCACGTGACAGGCTCTGTTGTGCTCAATGGGCTGGATGTATTTTCCAATCATGGAAGGGGGATATTCGAATTTCATGGCCACGGAATCGACGATATCGATAAACATCGGCGCCTTATACGGTTTCGTTATGAAAAATAAACTTTGGCAACCCCCTTTTAGCGCAATCTTCCAGTGTTTCTTCTGAGCCGGATATGGCTCCCTTAGGATCTTAAGCATCCTCTCTCCTAAATTCGGAAAACCTCCCAAAACCTCTTTGAGTTCCATTTTAGGAAACTCGTTCCTTAAGACCTCATTTAAGAATTTTTCCTCGTAAGCTATCTTTTCTTCTGGCCTGCGCAAAAGTCCGCTTATCGTGAGAATAAGCGTCCAGGGTGGTAACTCCTTTCTTAAATTTTCAAAATCCTCCGGTATTCTCTCAGAAAGGATCAGGGAAAAACTGACGTTGTTAAGTAAAAGGCATTCCTGTCCTATTCTCCGCGGAAGAATCCTATAAAGAAACTCTATCGTGTACGGCAAATCTTTCGTGGGTCCAAAATAGACCTTATCGATCTTTGGAATCGATTCGATCTTCATACTCATCCAGGTAACTATCCCGAATGTGCCTTGTGCTCCCTGAATAAACCGATAAAAATCGATACCAGGTCCGGAGGGATTGACACCCCTTGATTTTGAATTTGGAAAGCCTTCAACGCTTGCAGAACCACATCTAAAGATATGACCCTGTGGCCAGACGACCTCCACTGACTGCATAGGCTCGCCATAATCATAAACTACGTTTGTTGGAATTTCCCGCTCAAGACAATCGGTAAGGGGAGATCTCTCGGCAGGCGGGGTAAGAGGCATAATAACCCTCATGCCTTTCTTTTTTAACTCATGAACGAGCACCCCCCAACTAACACCTGGCTCAAACCGTACAAACCTGTTTTCCGTATCTATCTCGTGGATCTTAGACATTCTGGAGAGATCAACGACGATACCTCCGAGAGTCGGGACAGTAGCCCCGTAAAAGTGGATCTTCGAGCTTACAGGAACAATTGGAATCCCGTTCTTGTTACACCATTTTACTATTTCGCTTACCTCATTGGCATCTTTTGGATAAGCGACAGCTTCTGGAACGCAAGGGGGGGTAAGGCTATAATCTTTGGAGTATTTAAGCCTTTCTTCCATTGAACAATTTACATTCTCTTCACCCACAATTTTTGACAGTTCCTCCTTAATCTTCATCTTTTCTCTCCTCTTTTCGAATTTGCATATATGACTCACTTATCAGAAGGATTAGGATAAGTCAACATAAAAAGATCCTGTACGACCAGTTTTCTTCTAGACAATCGTTCAATTTCCTACGCGAAACTATGAAAAATCGGTTCACGAAAGGGACATTCGTGAGAAAGAGTAAAGAGTTTCCAGCTATCCTTTCTCGACCGGTATTTTGATAATCATACCGGGAACGATCCTGTCACCTCTAAGATTATTAAAAGATTTTATTGAATGTAAAGCCACACCGTGACGTTTTGAGATCAGAGAGAGAGTATCGCCCTTTTTTACTCTGTAATAGATGATCCTTTTGGAAGTCGCACCAGGCTTTCCTTTTTTTCTGTAATGGGCGAGCTTCGTACCAGGTCTTTCTTTTCCAAGATGCGCAATCTCCTTCTCGGCTGCGAACCTAGGGATATATATGATATTTCCCGGTTTTATCCTCATACTTTCCCTGTCGCTATTCCAAAGACACAATGTCTCTTTTGGTACCCCATATGTTGTTGATATCTTATGGAGCGTATCTGTCTTTTTTACCCTGTATGCGAAATACCCTTTCACCTTTTTCTCTCGAGAGGCAAGCTCGGATATTTTTTCATAAAACGTCTGCTCATCCACTTCCTTTGGTAATTTAATCACGAACTCTCTGTCAGGGGGGGTGATACCGCGCAGAATTTCGGGGTTTAAGGATTTTACGGTCTCGAGACTCACACCCGCAGCCCTAGCTATATTTTTTAGCGGGGTTGCGCGGGGTACGACGAATTTAGCGAAATTTACAGGGTTTCCATAATTTACCTTTTCGAACCCAAAAGCTTCGGGGTTTTTGGCTATGATGGCGGCCGCTATAAGCTTAGGTATGTATTCTCTAGTCTCTTTTGGCAAACTGTTATATTTTATTATCTCCCAGATGTCTTTTGTGTTATGCTGTTCTAAAATCCTTTCTACCTTTTTTTCCCCAACATTGTACGATGCTGCTGCAAGATACCAGCAACCGAACTGATTGAAAAGGTCCTTGAGGTATCTAGCGGCGGCAACAGTGGATTTTTCAGGGTCCCTTCTTTCATCGATCCAGTAATTTACTTTGAGACCGTACCTTTCGCCAGTTTTATATATAAACTGCCAAGGACCGCAGGCTTTGGCAGGGGAGTAGGCCTTGGGATTAAACCCGCTCTCGATCATCGCAAGATAAACGAGATCTTCTGGAAGGCCCTCCTCCTTGAGAATCTGTCTCATGAAAGGAACGTACTTTTCCGATCTTTTTAGCCAATTGGCAAATACCTTACGTTTTACAGTGGTGAAATAGTTTATGAAATACTCTACGGCTTCGTTGAAGACAATAGGAATATCGAACTCTTCCGGTAGTTTTTCTTCAAGAAGACTTCGTATGTCACCTTCTTCCGGGGTTGCCACGACATCCGATTGCTGGGGGTCGCTCAAAGTAAGGTAAGAAGTGTTTTGGCTTTCTCCCAATGTCGATAGCCGTTCTTCTTGATCTTTCCTTTCGGAAGCCAGCGATCCCAGGGAAGCTAATGCCTTGTGTCCTTGGGCCTCTGTAACATTGGTAGTAAAGAAAAAAGTAAAAAGAAGAAGAGGAAGGATAAAAGGGGGAACAAACATCTTTACCCTCTCGCGGAAACTAAAGATAAAGCCTTTTTATTGTTTAGTTGCCGCCTTTTTCCAGCCAGTGCTTCTACGTCTTCGAGAGTCATTTGACACGGAAATTTAATAGGATACCTCCCAGTAAAGCAAGCATCACAGAATGTGTATTCCTTTGAATCTCCTGTCTCGGTTACAGCCTTCTTCATGCCCTCCACACTCAAATACTCGAGAGTGTCGGTCCCCATGTACTTCCTTATCTCTTCCAAATCGTGGGATGAAGCTATAAGCTCTTTTCTTGACGGTGTGTCTATTCCGTAAAAACAAGGATGGGTAACTGGAGGTGAACTCACTCGGAAATGAATCTCCTTAGCCCCACAGTCCCGCAGCATTCTTATTACTTTTCTTCCAGTTGTTGCCCTGACTATAGAATCGTCTATGACAACGATCCTCTTTCCTTTAACCGCCTGATAAACAGGGTTAAGTTTCAGCCTTACCCCGAAATGTCTAATCCTTTCTTCAGGCTCTATGAAGGTTCTCCCAACGTAGTGGTTCCTTATAAGCCCAAGCTCGAACGGAAGATTGACCTCATGGGCGTAGCCTATTGCGGCACCGATTCCGGAATCCGGAATAGGAATAACCATATCCACGTCCACATGCGTCTCTTTTGCGAGCTGTTTGCCTAAAGACTTCCTTACAACGTATACGGACCTTCCAAAGACGGTACTATCAGGCCTTGCGAAGTATATGTACTCAAATATGCAGTTTCTGGGTTTGACCTTTTTGAAAGGGTAAAATGAGCGGACCTCGTTTTGCGTAACAAGGATTATCTCCCCCGGGTTTACCTCCCTCTCGTACCTGGCACCTATTAAGTCGAAGGCGCAACTTTCGCTTGCAAAAACGTATGAATCTTTGAGTCTTCCCATAACAAGGGGCCTTATGCCATAAGGATCCCTTGCGGCTATGAGTTCGGAGTTTGTGAGCAAAAGAAGAGAGTATGATCCGTTTACCTTTTTTAAAGCATCGATCAGTCTTTCCACTGTTGTTTTCTTTCTGGATATAGCCATGAGATGGATGATCACCTCTGAGTCGGTCGTAGATTGGAATATGGAACCTCTAAGTTCAAGCTTCTGTCTCAGGATAGATGCGTTTATTAGGTTTCCGTTGTGGGCAATGGCGAGTGAACCATAAGAGTATTCGATAACAAGCGGTTGGGCATTAGAAAGACTTGTTGTTCCGGCTGTAGAGTATCTCACATGTCCGATAGCGGAATGTCCTGAGAGCTTTTTTATTATCTCCCCTGTGTACGCATCCGAGACAAGCCCCATCGCCTTATGATATGTCATGCCTGTTCCATTCGACGCTGCGATACCTGAGCTTTCCTGTCCCCGGTGCTGGAGGGCATGTAGACCAAGATAGACCATATTGGATGCATACTTATGGTTAAAAATCCCGAATATTCCGCACATGCGAGTTACTTATAGCAATTTTTTTTCGTATAGACAAGTAACCCGAAAATCAAAAAAATCTTGACAGAATATCTTACTCTTTTTACTATGATCGTTGTGAAAATCGAGATACTAGGATGTTACGGAGGTGTTGTAGGACGCTATCGGACTACATCCTTTTTGATAAACGATGCAATTCTTATAGACGCAGGGACTATAACTGAGGTCCTAAGTTACGAAAGGATAAAGAAACTAAAGGCTGTTTTCATCTCACATGCCCACCTGGACCATATAAAGGGTTTATTTCCACTTGTCGATGAGTTGGCCGCCCTAAAAGCTAAGGGGATTAGTGTATTTTCGGCCAAACCAACGATCGAAGTTATAACGAAAAACGGTTTCAATGATCTTATTTGGCCCGACTTTACGAGTATCCCATCGGCCGAAGACGCTTTAATAAGATTCCAGGAGATCCCTATCGATAGTGAATTCGAATTTGAGGGGCTTATGATTAAGGCGATACCAGTTTCCCATACCGTTTACACGACAGGCTTCGTTGTAAAGGAAAAGGAAAAAAAAGGGTTCATGTTCACATCGGACACAAAAGATACAGAAAGGATCTGGGAAGTCGCAAAGGATGATGAAATCGAATTCGTAATAGCTGACGTTTCCTTCCCAGAAAGTGAAAGAAAAGTGGCGGAGCTTTCTTGCCACATGACGTTGTCGATGCTTCTTTCTGTTCTTGACAGGTACGGACTCACAAAAAAGCCTACCTACATTTACCACATGAAACCTTACTTCATAAAGGCCATAAAAAAAGAGGTTTTGGACTCAAAAAGAAAAAATCTCCGTTTTCTTAGACAGGGAATGGTTATAGAAATTTAACTTTTTTACTCAAAATGGACGTTGAAGGGTGATTTCCACGCCTGTCTTAAAGTCTCCGTATCTAGATCCACAATCACTCTCCCTGTGAGACCTTTTATTATAAGTCTTTCATCACTTCGTACTTTGCCAACGATAGCGTGGGGGATTCCACTAAAGACTTTGACCACTGAGTCTAAATCGTCTTCTCTTACAGTCACAACGAAGCGACTTGGAGACTCCGAAAAAAGAGCGTAATCGTCTCTGAAAATGGATACACTAGGTAACTTTGAAAGATCAATCTCAGCACCCAGGCATCCCGCAATCGCAGATTCACAAAAAGCGGAGGCAAGACCTCCATCAGAGACATCATGGCAAGAAAGGAGAAGTTTCATCTTCGTTGCCCTGTCAATGCTTAAAAACACCTTTTTTGCCAACCTTTTTCTAACTTTGGGACAGATATTTCCCCGCACCTTACGCATACTAAAATATTCTGTTCCTGCCATCTCTGGAAACGTCAAACCTACGACGATTATAAGACTTCCAGGTTCTTTAAAATCCATTGTCACGCATTTTTCAATATCGTCTATTATTGATATGGCAGATATGAGCACAGTAGGCGGAATCGATATCTTTATATTTCCATATATGTAGTCGTTTTTCATACTGTCTTTTCCAGAGATAAAAGGAGTGCCGAAAAACGTCGCGTACTCGTACAATGCTTTAGCTGCTCTCACAAGCTGGCCAAGCTTATATGCGCCGTCGGGATTCTTTTCCGATTCCACCGGATCTGGCCAGCAAAAATTATCGAGAAGGGCCATTTTCTTTAGGGTTCCGCCAACTGCGAGATTGTTCGCCAAGGCCTCAGCTAAAGCGCAGGCAGCCATATGGTATGTGTCGAACTCAGAAAACTTCGGACATATTCCGTGGCTTACGACAATTGCCTCCTTACTTTTCGGATCAGGTCTTATAACGGACCCATCGCTTGGACCGTCATCCTGTTTTCCAACTAGTGGCTTTATTACCGTTTGGCCCTTAACTTCATGGTCATACTGCCTGACCACGTACTCTTTGCTACAAACGTTCCATCTTTTCAGAACAGAAAGGACTGCTTCGTTTAGATCTATCGTCTCCGGTGGGACTTCCTCATCCGTTAATTTTCTTTCCCATTTCGCTTTAAGTTTCATTTCCGGAAGGCCGTTGTGTAAAAAATCCATATGAAGGTAAGCAACGGTTTTACCTTCGTAGAGACAGTGGAAGATTCCAGTGTCCTGAAATTCTCCAATAACTGTAGATTCTACACCCATTCTCGTGCTCAGGCTTAAAAACTCCTCTATGTTTTCTTTTGGGACCGCGAGTGTCATCCTCTCTTGGGCCTCGGAAAGCAGAATCTCCCAGGGAGAAAGTCCTTCATACTTGAGCGGTGGTTTATCTAAATATATTACACAGCCATTCGTGTCTTTTGCCATCTCCCCCACTGAAGATGAAAGCCCACCGGCACCGCAGTCGGTTATGGAGTTGAAAAGCCCTCTATCTCGGGCAACCAATAGGAAATCTGTCATCCTTTTCTGAGTTATGGGATCCCCAATCTGAACAGCGCTTGTTGGGGAACTCTCGGAAAGCTCCTCCGAAGAGAAAGTTGCTCCATGGATACCGTCTTTGCCTATCCTTCCTCCAACCATGACGATGAGGTCACCATTTTTTGCTTTTTTTTCGTAGGAAGGCTCCCCCTTTATCTTTTTTGGCATTATTCCGCATGTACCGCAAAAGACAAGCGGTTTTCCTAAAAAATTTTGATGGAAGGTTATTGAGCCGTTGATCGTGGGAATTCCACTTTTATTTCCACCATGTTCAACACCCTCCCTTACCCCTTCTAATACCCTTTTCGGATGGAAGAGTCTCGGAGGAATGCTTCCTTCGTAGTCTGGAGGAGCGAAACAAAAAACATCCGTATTGAATATTAGTTCCGCACCCTTTCCCGTTCCAAAGGGGTCCCTATTGACCCCCACTATGCCAGTTAAAGCACCTCCATAAGGGTCAAGAGCGGAGGGTGTATTATGGGTTTCTACCTTGAAGGCCAGATTATATTTCCTGTTAAAACTTATAACCCCTGCGTTGTCGGTAAAAACGGAAAGGCAGAAATCTCTTCTTTTTCTCTTTCTTATCTCCTCCGTAGCCTTTACGATGAAGGTCCTAAATATACTTTTTATACTCGTTCGCTTTCCGTCTTCTTCGTACTCAATTGTGGCATTGAAGATCTTATGCTTGCAGTGCTCAGACCAGGTCTGGGCAATAGCCTCTATTTCCACATCAGAAGGGTTCTCGGAGATTCCCATCTCTTTTCTTCTTCTTTTTGTGTCCTCTTTTCGGTAGTACTCGATTATGGCCTCTATTTCCTTTTCCGATAAAGCCCAAGTTCTTTCTCGGCTCATTTTAAGCCAGTTATCGATGCCCATATCAATATCGAATATCTCCACTTTTGGGGGTGTTTTGAATGTTAACCTGGGAACGTAGATCCCCATACCACGGTCTCTCAAATAATCGTTTCTATTCTTGTACCTGTAGTTCTGAATCAGTACGTTGGCCAAAACACCTTCAGCTATTTTTACAACTTCCTCCTCACTCATTTTTCCCCATATCATGTACATACGAGATGTGTAAACACCTTCTCCTTCTCTAAAGCAGTAGCCGGAGATAGCCTCAATTACTTCTTTTGCCGTTCTTCCCACGTTATCTGTAACACCGGGCTTAAACCCCACTTCTATCACCCAGTCCCCAATGTACGGACATGGTTCGTTTATATAGGCTTCCTGCACGATAGGGTCGCAGAATCCGTCCCGCCTTAAAAGTTCAATTACACTATCCTCTAGCTCTCCCACTACTGTATAAACGTCTACTATCCTAACGTTTGTCACATCGACATGTAAGTCCCGCACAAGCCTTCTTTTTATCCTCTTTCCTGCCGGGTCCTCTACCCACTCCTTATAGGCGACTTCAATTCTCCATATCATAGCGAAGATAAGAAATCTCTGATACTTTTTATGCTTTCCAAAGCAGATGCCTCATCATGTGGTTCTGCAACAAAGAATAGTTCGCTCCGGTAGAGAGCCTTTATAAAAGCCTTAAGTTCACGAAAAGGAAAATTGCCGTAGCCAATAGGCATATGGTCGTCATTTGTTCCGTAATTGTCATGGAGATGAAACTCAACGAGCCAGTCTTTAAGAGGCAAAAGCCAGGCTTCCATATTCGTTTTTGAAAAAAGATTAAAATGCCCGGTGTCGAAACAGAAAAAAATCTGACCTTTAAAATACTTGATCAGCTCAATCAGAGTTTCCGGAGTCTCCTCAAAGACATTTTCGAGAGCCGCTGTGACATTCTTGTCTTTCTCTTTCAGAACCTCGTTCCATGTGAGAATGCTATTTTCAAACCAAATCTCCTCATTCCCATCAAAGTACCATTTACTGTAACCAGGATGGCAGATTACGACCCTCGCTTCAAGTAGCTGAGCAAAAAAGAACGTTTTTTTTAGCTTTTCGATGGTTATGCTCCTTACTCTTCTGTCGATTCCACCTGGGCTTAAGTCGAAATAAGGGGCATGGCATGTGCAAATAATCCCGTTTTCTTTCAGTTTCTTCGAAAGCTCCTTTATTTGGTTCTCCTTAAGCTCGTCTATAAGATTATTCTCAAAGTAGACCTCAATTCCGAGATTCAAATCGACGATCCTTTTGATATTAGCCTCAATCAAATCGTATGGTACATTTATGAGAACGTTTTTTCGAGACATAGAAGGGCCAACCGATTAATTATACACCAGTTAAAGCTCTTCAACGAAAAAGATTTGATAAAGGGGGCCAAAAGGTGGATAATTATACTGAACCTTTATGTGGTTTGTTGTGAGGACGAAGCCTAAGAACGAGGAAAGGGCTAAAAGAAACTTAGAAAATGGCGGATTTGAAGTTTTGGCCCCTAAAATTAGGTACAGAAAGTTGAAGGATGGGACGATAAAGGAAGTGATCGAAGAGATGTTTCCCGGTTATATATTTGTACGGTTTTTTTCCATTTCCGATTATAGGAAAGTCAAATACACGAGAGGTGTCAAAGATGTGGTCCGGTTTGGGAATAAAATAGTGCCAGTTGAAGAGAATGTAATCGAGTTTATAAAGAGGAGATTGAAAAACGGGATTGCAGAAGTAGAAAGGAGACCTATAAACTCTGGAGATAGGGTGATAATAACTGAGGGTCCATTCAAAGGCATAGTTGGTATCTTCGAGAAAGAACTTAAACCCGCAGAGAGAGTCTCAATACTTTTGGAAGGTCTAAATTACTACGCCAGAATGATAATCCACAGAGAACTTATTACTCCATACACCGGATCTAGTGGATCGTAGGGAGGGTCTCTTATAGAAATCTACGGAAATACGGCCGGTCTTAATCCAAGAATAAAACGGAGACTGATCAAGATTTACAAAAAAAGAATAGATCCACGCTCTATCGTCAGTCCGGATGTAGCAAAAACGATGCTTGGAATTTCGAAAGAGATAGAAAGGGAAGTGGGAATCCTCGTAAACAGAAGGGGGAATATTGAGCGTGTCATAGTAGGAGAAAGGAGGGGAATAAGGATTCCCGAAATCGTAAAAGAAACAGGAACGAGGTCAAAATTTAGCGGTCTCCGGTTTATACACACTCACTTAGACGGAGAGCTCCTTTCAAAGGAAGACCTAAACACTCTCGCCTTGGAAAGACTCGATCTTGTTGTTTGTATCACTGAGAAAAAGGGGAGTGAAAGCGAAATACTTCATGCGGGATATCTGATTCCAAACGCGAAGACAGGAAAGATTTTCGATTTTATAGGTCCATCACCCCAAGACGAGATAGAGCTAGATTTTCTTGAATTTATAACTGAACTTGAAAACGAATTTCTAAAAGCCGAAGGTGTTGCAAGACCGGTAAGAACGCAACTAGAAACGTGCGTTATTGTTTCCATCGCCATCCCCAAGTTCAAAAAGGACATTGAAGAGCATCTAAGTGAGATGAAATCTTTATGCGAAGCGGCTGGACTCACAGTTCTTGACACTTTCATCCAGAAGCCTAGAAAGATTCACCCTGGGTATATCGTCGGAAAGGGAAAAATGGAAGAGATCATTATGAGATCTACAAGCATGGGCGCGGATATGCTTGTATTCGATGAGGAGCTAAGCCCTGTCCAGCTAAAGAATATATCTGCGCTGACTGACCTTAAGGTAATCGACAGAAATCAGCTTATCCTTGATATTTTCGCAACAAAGGCGAAAACAAAAGAGGCAAAGATTCAAGTGGAGCTAGCCCAGCTAAGGTATATCTTTCCTAGGCTTTCAGAAAAAAACACGGCTTTTTCGAGACTCACAGGTGGTATAGGTGGTAGAGGTCCTGGCGAAACAAAACTCGAAATCGACAGAAGAAGGATAAGGGACAGAATAGTTTTACTGGAGAGGAAGTTGGAGGAGATAAAGAGGGTAAGAGAGACTAAAAGGGTAAGGAGGATGGAATCTCCGATACCTTCCATTTCTATAGTGGGCTATGCTAATTCTGGAAAATCGAGTCTTCTTAACCTTTTAACAAAAAGTAAAGTAGATGTGGACCGAAGGCCTTTCAGCACACTCTCACCCACAACGAGAACAGTAAAGTACCCTGAGAGGAAAAATATCATAATAAGCGATACTGTGGGGCTTATTCGCAACCTTCCCGAAACACTCTTCGATGCCTTTCTCTCTACATTTGAAGAACTCAAGTACTCGGATCTACTTATCCACCTTGTGGACATATCGGACGAGGATGTGGAAGAGAAGATTAGTTCTGTGGAGAAGATCTTGGAGAGGTTGGGACTAAAAGAAAAGAAAAGACTGATCGTCTTTAACAAGATAGATAAACTTTCAGACCTGCATAAAGACTATTTGAAAAACATGGAAAAAAGGTACAATGCCATTTCAATTTCTTGCATGGACCAGACGAATATTGACATTCTTGTTAAGAGAATAGAAGAGCTCCTTTTAAACGAAAATCATCACATAAGGTATCGAGACCCGAGTTGACCGCAGGCAGCAAAAACATCTTGACCTTTTGATTTTCTTACTGTTGCCGTGTATCTGTTTTTTAGAAGGATCCTCTGAAACGCGTAAACATCGTTTTCTCTTGGGGACTTAAAAGGCAGGTATGGCGATTCATTATAGGGGATCAGATTTATCTTACACTTGATACCTGACAGTATATCTGCAAGTTTCTCAGCGTCTTCTTTTGAATCGTTAATGTCCTTTATGAGAACGTATTCGAAAGTTATCCTCTCCCTTTTTTTTAGCTTCAAGTTTTTTGCGAAATTTAAAATTTCGGTGAGAGGATAGACTCTATTTATGGGCATAAGGTAAGTCCTTTTTTCTTCATCCGCTGCATTAAGCGATATTGCGATAACACAGGACTGAGGTGGGATATGTTTTAAGCCGTCAAGAAGGCCAACTGTCGAGAGGGTGATCTTTCTTTTTGACAGATTCATTCCGTACGGGTTTCCCATTATCTCTATAGCCTTTTTGACGTTTTCGAGGTTGTCTAGGGGTTCTCCCATCCCCATGAGAACCACGTTTGTTATTTGTACAGAAATAAGTCTTCTTACAGTCATAATTTGGGAGATTATTTCCGAAGTCCTTAGATTCCTTATAAAGCCGACCTGGCCTGTGACACAGAACTTACACCCCATCTTGCAACCTATCTGCGTCGATACACAAAGCGTCGTCCTTTTAACTTCCGGCATGAGCACCGTCTCAACGATGTGGCCATCTTTGGTTCTGAAAGCAAATTTTGTTGACCCGTCCTTTGACTTCTCTATACTTTCTGGCTCCATAAAATCGAAAAAGAACATTTCCCGGAATAACGATCTTAGATTCTTAGATATGTCTGTCATGGAGTCAAAATCGAAAATGCCTTTATTATAAACCCATCTCAAGAGCTGTTTTGCCCTGTATTTCTCATTTTTGCATCTAACGAGAAGATCTTCGAGTTCTTTCTGTGTGAGATCAAAAAAGGATTCCATCTGTATTCAGTTTGAGCCTCTCTTTTAGGAGACTGTAACGAAGTGTGGGTTTATTGTTTTTTATGGCAATAGCAAGGGCTTTTTTTGTGCCTATAAATACCGCCAATTTCTTTGCTCTTGTAAGGGCAGTGTAGATAAGGTTTCTCTGTAAAAGGACGTAATGATGAGTCATAACAGGAACTATTACTGCCTCGTACTCGCTTCCTTGGGATTTATGAATTGATATGGCATATGCAGGCATTATCTCATCTAGCTCTGAGAGATCGTAACTCACTTCTTTTAGGTCGTAAAGCACCCTTATTTCCCCGTTATCTTTGTCGATTGCTGTTATTTTCCCTATATCGCCGTTATAGACGTCCTTTTCATAATTGTTCCTCATCTGAATGACCTTGTCGCCCACTCTAAAACTCTTTCCCCCTCTTTGTAATTCTTCACCAGCAGGGTTTATCACATCTTTAAGTACGGAATTCAAATTCGAAACTCCAATCTCCCCTTTGTACATCGGGGTAAGGACCTGGATCTCCTCTTTAGGTATTCCGTATTTTGAAGGAATATGCGAAAAGACAAGATCGATTATCGTCTTTATTACAGATTCAGGTTCGTCCCTGTGGTAGAATAAAAAATCCTTTTTTCCATCGAGGATTGGCATTATCCCTCTGTTTATTCTATGGGCATTCGTAACAATAAGGCTTTCTTTTGACTGCCTAAACACTTCTTTTAGTCTTACTGTTTTCGCAAATTGGGATTCGATCATGTCTTTAAATACAGTACCTGGACCTACAGATGGAAGCTGGTCCACATCTCCTACAAAAACGATCGATGCGTGAAGCGGTAAAGCCTTTATTAGATGGTGCATGAGAACGATGTCAACCATAGAGGATTCATCTACCACTATGAGATCACAGTCGAGAGGATATTTTTCGTTCCTTCTGAAAGCCTTTGTGTTGGGATTATATTCAAGAAGCCGATGAATAGTTTGAGCCTCGTACCCTGTTGCCTCTTCCATCTTTTTTGCTGCTCTTCCAGTAGGTGCGCAGAGAAAAACCTTTGCCCCTAGCTCTTTGTAAGCTTCCAATATTCCCTTTACAACGGTTGTCTTGCCCGTTCCAGGACCCCCGGTTATGATAGTGATCTTATTTTCCAATGACGTCCTTATTGCGAGTCTTTGAGCTTCCGTCAAGTTTAGGGAGAGTTTTTTCTCAACTTTTTCAATAGCTCCTTCAGGATATCCGAGTCCTAGCCTTTTTGCGCCAGAAGCTATTTTTTTTAGTCTTTCAGATGTCACAACTTCCGCAATGTAGAGGCCTTTGAGATAAACTGGCCTCTCCGGATATGACTCTTCAATGACAATTTTTCCTGAATCGAGGACTTTGGGAAGGACATCCCTCACTTTTGATTCGTCAATTTCAAGTAGTGCCGAACAGTCATTGACTAGTTTCTCCAACGGATAGTAAACGTGTCCTTCCTCTTCGGCTTTTTTTAAAACGTACTCTATAGCCGATTCTATTCTCAAATTTGAATCTTTCTCAATGTTCAACGTCTTTGCAATTCTGTCCGCAGTTAGAAAGCCGATTCCATATATGTCTTGGGCAAGCCTATATGGATTTGTTTTTACTATCTTTACTGCATCGCGGCCGTAATGTTTGAAAATCTTTAGTGCCATACTCTGAGTAATCCCCAAAGACTGAAGGGAGATGATTACATCGACAAATTCGCTTGTTTTCTGCCAGCCCTCTTTTATCATTTGAATTCTCTTCTCCTTTATACTCGGTACTTCCCTTAATCTTTCTACATCGGAAGATATGATCTTTAAGGTGTCCTTTCCAAAGGTAGAGACGATTCTCTTTGCTAGCTCCGGGCCTATTCCCTTTATCATTCCTGAGCCAAGATACTTCTCAATCGCCTGAACCGTTCCTGGAGGAATAGACTCGTAGGAGACGACGTGGAACTGAGTCCCGAACCTTTTGTTGTTTTCCCAGTAGCCTTTTACTCTTAGGATTTCACCACAGGCGAGGCTTGAGATGTAACCCACAATTGTTACTAGCGAATTTTCACCTTTTATTTTGATTTTGGCAACCGTGTAACCGTCTGATTCGTTTCTGTATGTTATTCTTTCCACCTGTCCTTCGATCACTACCATGGGATCTTCGGAATCATTTTAACACAAATTTGAGCGAATCTTATTTTGGGGTAGATGATTATTCGATTTTTGTACCCTTGAATCTGGAAAAGATTGCTACGAGTCCCAAAAGCGCAAGACCCATAAAATCAGTGTACAACCCGGGTTTAATAAGAAGTACTGCTGATGCGAGAAGAGGGATCCTCAAATAGAAAGGTACAACCTTTCCCCAAAAGTAGCCCTGCATACCACAGGCTAAAGAGAAAGCACCTATGATTGCCGTAAGGGAAGCAAGCACTATTTCAGCGACTTGACCTTGAAAGAGTAATGCCGGATTGTACACGAACATGAAAGGTACAATAAATGCAGCTGAACCAAGCTTCATGGCAGTAAAGCCGACCTGGTTTGGATGAGCTTTCGCTATTGCTGCTCCCGCATAAGCCGCAAGTGCGACAGGGGGCGTAATCGCCGATATGCAGGCGAAGTAAAAGACGAAAAGATGAGCTGCAATAGGAATCGCCCCTAGTTTCATAAGCCCCGTTGTTATAACTGCCGCGCAGATTGCATATGCTGCTGTCGTAGGCATACCCATACCGAGTATTATTGCTACAACCATTGAAAGAACCAAAGCTAAAGCCAAAGAATTTTCCGAAAGGCTAAGAAGGATTGTTGCGAATTTGAGTCCAACGCCTGTCTGCGAAATGACCCCAATCACTATCCCCGCGGCTGCGCATGTTCCCGCTATCTCTATTGCTCCTCTGGCCCCTCCAGCAAGCGAATCTATGATCTTTTTTATCCCCATCCTCCTTTCTTTGTTCACCCAGCTTATTACAACGCATGAGGCCAAAGCCATCGTTCCGGCCTTAATTATTGAAGCAAGCTGAATGGCCAAAAAGTAAATGAGGACAGCAAGGGGGGTAAACATGTATAGTTCCTTAAGGGTCTCCCTTTTGCTTGGAAGCTTCTCCTTTGGTAACCCTTTCAATCCCGTTTTGGCAGCTTCGAAGTCGACCATAAAATAGACCGCAATGTAATAGAGCACAGCAGGAAGAATTGCGGCAACAAGAACTTTTACGTAGGGGATACCTAAGATCTCAGCCATAAGAAAAGCCCCAGCTCCCATGACTGGAGGCATAATTTGTCCGCCCGTTGAAGCCACGGCTTCCACAGCCGCCGCAAAATGGGGTTTATATCCCATGTTTTTCATCATGGGAATTGTGAAGCTTCCTGTGCCAACGACGTTCGCGGCCGAACTCCCGGATACAGTTCCAAAAAGAGAACTGGATATAACCGCAACTTTGGCAGGACCGCCCCTTGCCCATCCCACCAAAGCATTTGCAAATTTTATAAAATAGTCGCCGACACCCGAGCTTTTAAGGAAGGAACCGAATATTACGAAAATATAAACGTAAGTTGCGGATACGAATATGGGGAGACCCAAGATGCCATCGAGGCTAAATAGATAAGTAAGTATTCTTGGCCAGCTATAGCCTTTATGGTATAGGAGACCAGGTAAATACTTTCCGAAGTAACCGTAAAGTATGAAAAGCCCTGCTATTATAGATAAGGCAAGACCGGTTGTTCTTCGGGTCATCTCGAGTATGGCTAGAACAAACATAAGCGATACTATTGTATCCCACTTTGTGGGCGCCACTCCTACTCTGTAGATCCATTGGTCAAAATTCACGATAACATAGATATAAGGAATTATCGTCATAGCCATAAAGACATAGTCCAAAGGGTGGACCTTATGTCTTGCCTTTTCCCAGCCTGGAAAGAGTAAGAAGCACAAAAAAGACAAAAAAACGATGTGCATCCCTCTGAAAAACCAGGGGTCTATGGGACTTATAAGGAGAAAGTATAAATGGAGGAGGGAACAAGCTGCTCCGACCACATACACTACAGCAGAACCGAACTTTCCGAATTCCCTTGTCCTTAAAAGCTCCGCATCCCTTATTTTAGACAAATCTACGGCCCTGTCTGCCACTCATCCCTCCTCTTTTTTTAAACTAACTTTCGGGCCTCAACTCCTTCGGGATCCTTATCCCTATCTCTTCGTAATACTTGATTGCGCCAGGATGGAGAGGAATAGGAGAGTAAAGTATATTTTTCGGTTCAACCTCAACTGCGGACTTATGTACACTTACAAGGATGTCCTTATTCCTAAATATCTGTTTTGTAAATTCATAGATAAAGTCGGCAGGCATATCTTTATGAGTTATCATGAAGTTCCAAAGTGTGAGTGTTGGAATATCGTATGGAGCACTCTTGTAGGTCCCCTTGGGAATGACACCTTTGGAGAAATACGGATGCTTTCTCATAAATCTAGTTGCCACATCGTCTTCAACTCCCAAAACAACTATCTCATGCGTCGTTTCTGCAGATAGTATCAGACCCCACGGCAAGCCGAGTGCCTGTGCGTTAGCGTGGATTAACCCGTCTTTTAGCTGATTGTCGAGATCCGAAGATGAAGCATTGACGATCCTTTTTGGTTTAACTCCGGCCTCTTCGAATATAAGCGGCCAATAAGTTGCAGGTGTTCCACCGACAGGTCCGGTACCTACTATTTTTCCATCTAGATCCTTTAAAGTTTTGATACCACTCTTTTTCAGGGCGTACATGTGGAAATAGGTCGTGTACATTGGGAATACGGCCCTCACATTTTGGTGTTTTTTTCCTTTTGCCCACCCAGTTCCAGTCCATCCCTCATACACGGGAGCACTGGTTACCATTCCAAAGTCTAGCTCTTTATTATCGACGAGCTGGGTGTTATGGACAGGACCGCCAGTTGATTCGATGGAGGCGGGAATACCCATCTTTTCAGTCAGGACTTTGGCGGGTCCCCCTGCCCATATGTAGTAGACTCCTCCAACTGGTGCTGCCCCGATCGTCACACCTTTTGTTGGCCAGCCTTTTCTTTCCTGAGCGTGAGCTCCAACGGCAAGGGTAATCAAGAGTAGTTTAAGGATTAGAATCGAGGTCAAACGTTTCATGATTTTTCTCCTCCTTTCCCCATTTTTTACATAAATAGTATGGTTATTTTTTCCTGTCAACAAAAAAGCACTTTTGTACAAGTGAAATAAATCAGAGACACTCACCAACGGAATTTGGCTCTCTTATCTCTTTCAAGCTATAGGATACCTGTCTTCTTGAAATGGATGATTAGTGCACTCAGGGCAGAAGGCGTAACTCCTGGAATCCGCGATGCCTGTCCCAATGTCAAAGGCCTAATTTTTGATAGTTTTTCCACAACTTCCCTTGAAAGTCCTGGAACAGAAGAATAGTCTAGATTTTCAGGAATCCTTCTCTCCTCCAACTTTTTGAACTTCTCCATCATCTCGGCTTGCCTCTTCAGGTATCCTTCATACTTTATGTCGAGCTCAACGTTTGTAAGAACGTCATCCTCGAAATCCCGTAGGCGTGGCTCCAGTTCTTTAAGTAATTCCAGACTCACTTCCGGTTTCTTTAATAGTTCCTCAAGAGTTGTTGGCTTAGTTTGTGGGTGGATGAGACTTTTTTCGAGAATTTCTCTCGCTGTCCCTTGTGGCCTTATAACAACCGATCTTAGAATCTCTTTTACTTCCTCTATCTCTCTTTTTTTTCTCTCGTACCTTTTATACCTTTCCTCACTAACAAGCCCCCTTTTAAAACCCTTCTCTGTAAGTCGCAAATCGGCGTTGTCTTCCCTTAAAAGGAGTCTATATTCCGCTCTCGATGTAAACATCCTATAGGGCTCGTCAGTACCTTTAGTTACGAGATCATCGATCATAACCGCTATGTACGCTTCATCCCTTGAAAGTACAAACGGTTCCTCTCCCCTTACTTTGAGTGCAGCGTTTATTCCTGCAATTATCCCTTGAGCTGCAGCCTCCTCGTAGCCAGTTGTACCATTTATCTGGCCTGCAAAAAATAGATTAGAGATGAGCTTGGTTTCAAGGGTAGGATAAAGTTGGGTTGGAAAGACGAAATCGTACTCAATTGCATAGCCTGGTCTTGTGATTCTCACATTTTCCAGTCCTGGAATAGTTCTTAGCATTTTTATCTGCACGTCCAAGGGAAGACTTGTGGAGAGCCCATTCGGGTAGTATTCCAGAGTATCCAAACCTTCAGGTTCGATAAAAACCCTGTGTCTTTCCTTATCTGCGAATCTCACAACCTTGTCCTCAATGGAGGGACAGTACCTAACACCTGTGCCTTTTATCTTTCCAGTATAGAGAGGGGATCTATCCAGGCCGGATCTTATTATTTCGTGGGTACTTTCCGTCGTGTACGTAAGATAGCAAGGTACGAGAGGGTTTTCTATCCTCTCAGTCATGTATGAGAAAGGCTTCGGAGGGTAATCACTTGGCTGTATCTCCATTTTCGAAAAGTCTATCGTTCTCCCATCAAGTCTAGGACATGTTCCGGTCTTTAACCTCCCCATTTTAAAACCGAGCTTTTTTAGATCTTGGGAGAGTCCGTAGGATGCAGGATCTCCTAACCTCCCCCCCTCAAAACTCATAAGTCCTATGTGTATGAGTCCTCCTAAAAAGGTGCCCGTTGTAAGAATGACAGCCTTGCCAAAGAATCTTTCCCCGTAAGTGGTCTCGACCCCCTTTACAACTCTGTCTTGGACAAGCAATCTTTCCACTGTTGCCTGTCTGAGATAGAGATTTTTCTGGTTCTCGAGCCTTCTCTTCATAAAAAGAGAGTACTTTGCTTTATCCGCCTGCACCCTTGTTGAGTGGACAGCCGGTCCCTTCCTCATATTAAGGACCCTGAACTGGATACCGGCTCTGTCGGTATTTAATGCCATTTCCCCGTCAAGGGCATCTATTTCTTTTACAAGATGGCTCTTTCCTAAGCCCCCAACAGCGGGATTACAGGACATATAAGCTATGTGATCGAGGTTTACGGTAAGTAAAAGAGTGGCCATGCCCATCCTTGCGGATGCTAGCGCAGCTTCGCATCCTGCATGGCCGGCACCAACAACGATGACGTCGAAAATTTCCATTTTAGACGAAGTAGTCTTGTAAGGCCTTTACACTTATTTTTCCGCTTTTTAAATATTCAATAGCATACGTGACAGCCTGAGCACCGGACAGTGTCGTGGTATATGGTATTTTGTACTGGACAGCATTCGTTCTGATCATGACCTCGTCTAATTTTGGATGTCTCCCACTGGGTGTGTTTATTATGAAGTGGAGCTCCCTATTTTTTATCATGTCGACTATGTGGGGTCTACCTTCTGAGACCTTGTTCACGTACGTAACTTTAATTCCCCCGTTTTCTAAGACCCTGCCGGTGCCTTTTGTTGCGAAGATCTTAAAACCCAAATCTTCCAATTTTTTCGCGATAAGGACGATATGTCTCTTATCTTTATTCTTTACACTCACAAGAACGTTGCCCTCAGAAGGAAGCTGCATTCCTGCGGCAAGTTGCGATTTAAGGAATGCTGCACCAAAGCTGTAATCTATACCCATCACTTCACCCGTAGATTTCATCTCAGGCCCCAAAATTGGATCTACTCCAAAAAACTTGTTAAAAGGGAATACCGCCTCCTTTACGGCGAAATGCTTGAGTTCGACCTCCTTTTCTATCCCAAGATCCTTAAGTTTTACACCTGTCATGACTTTGGCTGCCACTTTTGCCCACTGTACACCGGTCGCTTTACTGACAAATGGGACCGTTCTACTAGCTCTAGGATTCACTTCCAGAACGTACACCTCGTCATCCTTTACAGCGTACTGAATGTTTATTAGTCCTTGAACTTTAAGCTCGAGCGCGATAATTTCGGTGTACTTCCTTATTTTGGATAATATCTCGTCTGAAAGCGAAAAAGGCGGTAAAACACAGGCACTGTCCCCGGAATGTATCCCTGCCTCCTCGATATGTTCCATAATACCAGCTATAACGCATTTCTCTCCGTCGCATACGGCATCCACATCTAACTCTATCGCATCCTCCAAAAATTTATCTATTAAAATAGGCTTATCTGGTGACGCCTCAACAGCCTTGGCAATGAAGTCCAAAAGGTCATCATCGTTGTAAACGATCTCCATAGCCCTTCCGCCAAGCACGTAGGAAGGTCTTACTATTACTGGATAGCCAATTTTCTTTGCTGCTCTTTTCGCCTCTTCGAAAGAAAAAGCCACATCACTTTCTGGCTGCTTAAGGTTTAGCTTAGCTATTAGAGTTTTGAACTTCTCCCTATCCTCTGCTATGTCTATACTTGAAGAAGGCGTACCGAGGATCTTTACTCCCGCTCTAGATAGCGGAAGAGCAAGGTTGAGAGGCGTCTGCCCACCAAACTGGACGATCACTCCTTCCGGCTTTTCCTTTTCTATAATGTCCATAACATTTTCGAAGGTTAACGGCTCAAAATAGAGTTTGTCGGAAGTGTCATAGTCCGTACTTACCGTTTCGGGGTTACTGTTGACCATTATAGTTTCGTATCCCAGTTCCTTTAGAGCGAAGACACCATGGACACAGCAGTAGTCGAACTCTATCCCTTGGCCTATTCTATTGGGCCCGCCACCTATGATCATAATCTTTCTTCTCTCAGAAACTCTAGATTCGTCTTCGCACTCGTAAGTGGAGTAGTAATAAGGGGTCTCTGCCTCAAATTCGGCAGCACATGTGTCAACGAGCTTAAATACGCTTTCGATACCCAACTCCTTTCTCCTTTTACGGACTTCCAGCTCATCAGTTCCCAGTAAATGGCCCAAGTATCTGTCAGAAAAACCATATTTTTTCGCTTTACTTAAAAGGTCTTTTGAAAGTGCAGGCCCTTCTTCAAGTATCTCTTTCTCACATTCAACTATTTCTGCTATTTGATTCAGGAACCATCTGTCGATTTTTGTGAGAGAGTAGATTTCATCGATGGAGTATCCTTCTTTTAGCGCGTAAACAACGTAAAAGAGCCGCTCCCTTGTGGGCACCATTAGCTTCTGCCTTAAGATCTCTTTGTCAACGTTCTTTAATTTGTGGTTTATCACTCCGTCGACCCCTATCTCTAAAGACCTGAAACCTTTCTGGAGTGCTTCCTTAAATGTCCTCCCAATTGCCATAGTTTCACCGACCGACTTCATCTGAACGGTGAGAGTCTCATCGGCACCCGGGAATTTTTCGAAGGCGAATCTGGGTATCTTCACGACACAGTAATCTATTGTAGGCTCAAACGATGCAGGGGTCTTTTTCGTAATGTCGTTTCTAATCTCGTCGAGGGTATAACCTATGGCAAGCTTAGCCGCAATTTTGGCTATCGGGAAACCCGTAGCTTTTGAAGCGAGGGCCGAACTCCTAGAAACCCTGGGATTCATTTCGATTACTACCATTCTTCCGTTTTCAGGATTTACCGCAAACTGGATGTTGGAACCGCCGGTTTCGACCCCTATCTCTCTTATAACCATTATTGCCCAGTCCCGCATCTTCTGATACTCTTTATCCGTCAGGGTCTGGGCTGGCGCAACGGTTATACTATCGCCTGTATGGATGCCCATAGGGTCCAGATTTTCAATGGAGCAGATTATTACAACGTTGTCATTTTTGTCCCTCATCACTTCAAGCTCAAACTCTTTCCAACCAAGAACCGACTCCTCAATCAGTATCTCATTGATAAGACTGCTTTCTATCCCTCTCTGAGCAAGGATCTCAAACTCCTCTATGTTGTAAGCACACGATGCGCCAGTTCCGCCCAGAGTGTAACTAGGCCTTATAATCACAGGAAAGCCTATTTCCTTGACAACCCTTTTTGCTTCTTCAACCGAGTAAGCTAAAGCACTTCTCGGAATATCAAGGCCTATCCTTTCCATGGCTTTTTTAAATTCAAGCCTGTCTTCGGCCTTTTTTATGGCCTCGTAGTTTGCACCTATAAGTTCCACTCCGTATTTCTCAAGAACCCCCCTCTCGTAGAGAATAGTGGCAAGGTTAAGTCCTGTCTGTCCACCTAGTGTCGGCAGAAGGGCTGAAGGTCTCTCTATCTCAATTATTGATTCGAGTATTTCTGGGGTGAGAGGCTCTATATAAACTCGATCAGCCATGTCAGGATCGGTCATAATCGTTGCTGGATTGCTATTTACGAGAATAACTTTTATGCCCTCCTCCTTTAAGGCTTTACATGCTTGACTTCCAGAATAGTCAAACTCGCAAGCCTGTCCTATGACTATAGGCCCAGAGCCTATGATTAGAACGCTTCTTAAATCATCCCTTTTTGGCATAGTTATCCATCAACTTTCTAAATTTTTCGAATAAACCGTAAGAATCATGTGGACCAGGTGAAGCTTCAGGGTGGAACTGCACTGAAAATAGAGGATATTCTTCATGTTCCAGCCCCTCCACCGTCATATCATTTAGGTTTATGTGTGTTACTTTCAACCTTTTGTCGGCAATAGAATCTACATCCACAGCAAAGCCATGATTTTCTGAAGCTATATAAACCCTTCCGGAAGACAGCTCTTTTATTGGCTGGTTGGCCCCCCTGTGGCCAAACTTAAGCTTGTATGTTTTTCCTCCTAGGGCAAGACCAATAAGCTGCTGACCGAGGCATATTCCAAAGATTGGAACCCTTCCAATGAGTTTTTTTATTTCAGAGATCGCGTAAGGGACTGCCTCTGGATCTCCAGGGCCATTGGACAGCATAACTCCATTCGGCTTAAAATCCATGATCTCTTCCGCAGACGTAAAGGCTGGCACAACTAGTATTTGGCATCCGACACTCTCAAGCAGTCTCAAGATGTTGAGTTTTACTCCGAAATCGAAAACCACACACAAAGGCTTGGCTAAATCCCTTTTAAACTCTTTTAAATCTTTGCGATTTCCGTTCTCCCAAAGGTAGGGGGTCTGGCAAGTTACTTCTCTAACTAAATCTACACCTACGATCCCTTTCGCATTTTTAGCTTTTCTAACTAAGCTCTCGAAGTCCGAATCGATTGTCGATATTACACCCTTCATGGCTCCCTTAACCCTTATGTGCTTTGTAAGAGCTCGGGTATCGACATCCTCGATCAGAAAGACGTTGTGCTTTTTGCAATAATTGAGCAGATCATCCTGTGCCCTATGGTTGCTTGTGAGTCTACTTACTTCTTTGACTATGAAACCTTCGATCTTTGGAGATGAGGACTCAACGTCATATTCGTTTACCCCGTAATTGCCAATGTGAGGATAAGTCATGGTCACTATTTGGCCCTTATATGAAGGATCCGTCATTATCTCCTGGTAACCGGTCATGCTTGTGTTAAATACTATTTCGCCATCTTTCTCTCCGTGAAAGTATAGACTTTTACCTTGAAAGACGGTCCCATCTTCTAACGCAATGTATGCTTTGATCGGTAAATCTTTCATAGGTCTATTGGCAATCGGCACTTAGTATAACATTAGAGCACTTTATGTGACAAGAAGAGGGGAAGACTTTTTGTCTTCCCCAAATGAGTTTCTTAGGAAGCCCTAAGCCCGGACACCAGTATCTCTTTTGCCCTCTCGTCCTGAATATCGGTTATAAAGGGTATCTTCGTTTCTCTTTCTGTTTCCCTATTGGCTGAAGCTATGTCCTCTCTCGAGATTTCGGAAAGCGTGAACTTTCTTGCACCTGCCATAAGCTGCTGGAGCCCAGCCGAGAGTTTATCAACGAGCGTCCATACGGCAATAGCTCCAAAAGGAATGTTCTTCATCTCATTTGCTCCAACTTTTTTCTGAACCTCGAAGTAGCCAGCAAAAATTTCTTCTGGCTTTGTGCCTAGCTCTCTGACAGAAGGAGGAAGTTCGTCCCAGTTGCCATTTACTTGACTTTTCCTTTCAGGTCTAAGGACGCCTTCTATGTTTGAACCAACAAAAGCTGGTATCATTAAAGCCCTTCCCATGCAGATTACCTTTACATATGGAGCACCAAGAGCCAAAGCCTTAAATATGTGATCCTCCCGTGCAAAGCCTCCTGCGAATGCCATATCGACCACTTTTTGGCCTTTCTTCGCAAGGATTTCAGCGTACTCGTATGCCTTTGCGTGCAGAAGAATAGAAGGTACACCCCATGTCTCCATCATATTCCACGGACTCATTCCAGTTCCGCCGCCAGATCCATCTATGGTCAAAAGGTCGAGCTTGGCATCCGATGCGAACCTTATGGCCATCGCGAGACCTTCCATTCCGTAAGCGCCGGTTTTAAGTGATATTCTTTTGTAGCCTATGCTTCTTAGATAGCTCACAAATTTCATGAACGCTTCATAAACTTCCTCCACCGTTGAAAGATCGGTATACCCAAGCCTACTATGTCTTGCGAAGCTCTTAATGGCGCCTGACTCGAAAGCCTTTTGGACCTCCGGTTTTGTGGGATCTGGGTCGATCACATATCCCCTCTCTTTCAAGAAAATCGCATATTCTATACTTTCTACCTGGATCTCACCACCTATGCTTTTTGCGCCCTGTCCCCATTTGAGCTCTATTATCACTTTGTCCCCATACTTCTCTATTACATATTCCGCCACTCCGTTTCTTGTGTCTTCCACGTTAAGTTGGACAAAGATTCCTCCATACCCATCAAAGTACCTAAGGTAAGTATCTATTCTTCTTTCTAGCTCTGGGGCCTTCTCAACCCTTCCGTTTCTTATTACAGCCTGCCTATCTACACCAACCACGTTTTCTCCGACAACTATTGGAAATCCGCAAAGAGCCGCGCCTATTGCGAGGGGTTCCCAGTACTTCTGAGCTATAAAAGTTGAACCTAAGGCTCCGGTCATTATCGGTATCCGGCATTTTGTCTTTATGTCGCTTCCAAATTCAGTTTGAATGTCCACATTAGGAAAGATACAATCGTCAGGGGAAGAAGTGAGACCCTTTGGAAGACCTTTTGCACCGTAGTTGTAACCAAGTATTCTCAAAGAGTTATAAGAGACCCCTATGTGGCAGGTATTACTGCTTCCAGCAGTAATCATTCCGAAATCCCTAGGATAGAGCATCTTTCTGCCCTTCAAACTTGAAAGCCAAGTTTCGCATCTTCCTCTGCAGTCTGCTCTGCATAACGTGCATAGTCCAGATTCAGCAGGATTCCCCCTGTTTACGGTACCCAAAACGTCATTCGATTTTGGCCACTCTATCATGTTTACCTCCTATTAGCATTTTTGAAAGTGGTATTGGGCAATAAATTGCCAATTCATAAATTAAACCGTTCGAAAGTTAACACGAAAAGGAACGGAAGTCAAGAAACTTAAAGAAAATCTCGATCAGAGTCGAAATCATTTGCCAAAAAGCGGTTGAAAGGGTAGAATGAAACTTGGCATTTTTGCCAAAATAACTCCGTGCCAGAGGGAGGAGCAATGAAGGAAGAAGCGAAACGGAAAGAACTTCTTATCCTTGAATTTTTGAAAGGCTTAAATAGGCCGGTAAGTAGCAGGAAGATCTCGGAGTCTCTTCTACACGCTGGGTATAGGATGAGTGAGAGAACGGTGAGGTTTTATCTTAAAAAAATGGAGGAAGAAGGGCTCGCAAAACTCGAAAAAAAGAGAGGATACACCATAACCGAGAAGGGGATGGAAGAGATCGAATCTTCAAGGGTTATAGAAAAAGTTGGGTTTCTCTCATCGAAAATCGACCAGATGGCTTACGCGATGGACTTCGATATCAATACACTTAAGGGAAAAGTGGTTGTTAATTTGACTATAGTGGAGCCTGAGAGATTCGAAAAAAAGATTCCTCTCATAGAGAAGGTGTTCGAAAAAGGCTATACAATGGGAGAACTTGTTACCTTTCTACCGCCTGGTGAGAGATTGAATCATATTTTTGTGCCCGAGGGTAAGATAGGAGTTGCCACTGTCTGCTCAATAACGTTAAACGGGGTTTTACTAAAACACGGAATACCTACAGTCTCACGGTTCGGCGGTCTTTTAGAATTGAGAAATGGCAGACCGTACCGATTTGTGGAGATCATTATGTACGACGGTACAAGCGTCGATCCACTAGAGATCTTCGTAAAAAGCGGAATGACAGACTATCTAGGTGCTATCCGTTACGGAAATGGAAAAATAGGTGCGAGTTTTAGGGAGTTCCCAGTGGGGAGCAGAGAAGAGGTACTCCGGATCTCAGAAAAAATGCGCAAGATAGGTTTGGGCGGTCTTTTGGAGATGGGTTTACCGGGACACAGTCTTTTGGAAATTCCTGTCTATGAGGGAAGGGTAGGGGCCATTGTGGTTGGTGGTCTCAATGCGGTATCTATACTTGAAGAGACCGGAATTAAAACGAAATCTAGAGCCCTTGCAGGACTTATCGAGTACAGTCGCCTTTTTAGATACGAAAAGATGAGAGAGATGATAAAGGACTTTAGAAAATGGAGACCTCGTAAGCGAAAGTTAGAATCGTAAAAGTGTTTCAAAAATGCGAAGCCTCGTGCTATTCTCTATAAACTAAGACTATAAAAAAGAAAAGGGGGTTTCAAAATGGAGGAAATAGCAGTGGGAAAGGTTGAAAAGTTCTTCTCAAAGATAGGGGTTGCGGCAATAAGGATAGTAGAGGGAGAGCTGAAGATAGGGGATACGATCAGGATAAAAGGTCACACAACAGACTTCGAGCAGAAGATCGAATCGATGCAGATTGAGCATACTCCAGTAGATAAAGCGGTAAAAGGAGAAAATGTCGGCATAAAAGTAAAAGAGAAGGTGAGAGAGGGTGATACCGTATATCTTTTGAAAGAATAAAGGAGTGGCCATGGAAGAAAAAGAGGTAATTAGAGTTTTTTACGATATGTTTGAGAAGGCATTACCAATTTTGAGAAACATAAAAGAAGGTTTTAGGAAAGAAAGCTCGACCGTTCTTAAAGAGCAGGCTAGGGCGTTCGGGGATACGATAAAATCGAGCCTGCCGTTCTTCGAGGAGATCGTAAAGAAAAAAGAAAAGAACGAAGTAGAAAAGAAGGCAATCGATCTTCTAATTACGGCTCAGCTTATAGCTTCAGGGATTGAGAATTTAACGAAAAAGATGATTTCTAAGGTCGAAGGAGATGTGATCTTCAGCGAAAGGGCAAAAGGCGAAATTGAGGAGCTGGTGGGGGAGGTGGAGGAAGCTTTAAGGGATCTCAAAGACTTTCTCATCACTCGGAACCCGGACCTAAAAAGGATTCTGTCGGAGAAAACCCAAAAGATTATAGAGATGGCCCACGAGTTTGACACGACCCATCAGAGGCGTCTCATTACGGGTATCTGCATGCCAAAGGCGTCGTACCTTTTTTTAGAGATGACCGATTCCATAAGGAAAGTCTCAAGGGAAATGAGAAATTTTGTTGAAAAGATGTAAGTCTCGGAACGGATTAATCCTAAGGCTTAAAAATCTGGCCATAATTGACAGACTCAAATCCAGAACCTTAAAAGGCAAAGTCTACCTCGTTGGAGGAGCTGTGAGAGATTTGGCTTTGGGAAAGATCCCGAACGATTTCGATCTTGTGCTTACGGACGCTGAGGATTTGGAGAAGGTTGAAGAGATCTTTGAAAGAAAAGCCATCGTTCTTGGAAAGAAACCTCTGCACATACATAGGATATGTACTGATTACACAATTGATATCACAATTGCGGACAAAGACATAGAAGACGATTTAAAAAGAAGGGATCTCACGATAAACGCCATGGGTTATGATGTATTCGATGAAATTCTTCTCGATCCTTTGGGAGGATTCGAAGATCTTATCTCAAAAATTATAAGGTTTAGTGATGAAGTCGCATTAATTTCAGATCCCCTACGGATGCTGAAAGGGATACGGCATTATGCGACTTTGAAAGGCTTTTCGATAAATTCTCTCTCGAGGGAGATGATATCAAGAAACAGAAAAATGATAAGACATGTGGCGGGGGAAAGGATAAAATACGAGCTCGATTTAATATTAAGATCGGATATGGCATATGAAGGCCTAAAACTTATGGAAGAGACAGGACTTTTATTCGATATTTTTCCGGAGTTCATCCCATTAAGAGACTTCGATAAACAGTACAACCTTAGACTGAAAGTGCTCAACCACACTCTCTATGGTCTCAAGTTTTTAAAACCTTTGAAAAGGATAACGGGCCTTGACGAGACGGAGATGTTAAATGTTGCCTACGCTCTGCTTTTCCATGATTTAGGAAAGCCGGTAACGTTCAGTCTTGACGAAAAAAAAGGGATTGTCCATTTCTTTGGCCACGAAAAAATCTCACAGGAGATGGCAAGAAAGATTATGGAAAGGCTAAGATTCAGTAATTCAGAGATTAAAACTATCCTAACTTTGGTCAAAAGTCACATGTGGATATTCCTCCTTAGCAAGGAATCACCCACAGATAAGGCTACGCGGAGACTGATTCTGAGGATGGGGGATCTCACGCCTTCTTTGGTCCTTTTAACCCTCTGTGACATGTTTGGGACGACGGAGGGAAGGCGGAACGAAACAACACGAAGGATAATGGCGTACGCAAAACTTATCATGGAGAACTATAGGGAACTCAAAAAAGAACCCCCTCCGAAGCTCGTCGATGGTTATGACCTTTTATCTTTAGGTTACGAAGAGGGACCATACCTTGGAAAGGTTTTAAAGGAAATAAGAGAAAAACAAATTTCAATGGAAATAAAAAGCCGGGATGAAGCTCTCGAATACGCAAAAAAATGCCTCATAAAGCTTAAGTCCGGATAAATTTCCTAAAGATATCTCTTGCTATCACTATTCTTTGGATCTGGTTCGTTCCTTCATAGATCTGGGTTGCTTTTGCGTCCCTCATCATCCTTTCCACAGGATACTCCTTTGTGTAACCGTAACCTCCTAAAATCTGGACAGCATCAGTCGTTACCTTCATGGCCACATCTGCGGAATACATCTTAGCCATAGCAGAAAGTTTATCCACACCTATGGCACTCATCTTGTCCCTTTCATAAACCTTCATATCTAGAAGCTGGGCTGCATCGTAAACGAGAGCCCTTGCGGCCTCAACCTGAGTTGCCATATCAGCTATCATAAATTGTATACCCTGAAAATCAGCGAGCTTTTGACCAAACTGAACTCTCTTCCAAGCGTATTCCGCGGCAAAATCCAAAGCCCCTTGAGCTATTCCTACAGCCTGGGCTCCAACGGCAGGTCTGGATAAATTAAGGGTCGACATCGCTATATCCCAGCCCCCTCCCTCTTTTCCAAGAAGGTTATCTTTAGAAAGCCTCACATTGTCGAATATTATTTCCGTAATGTCGGATCCGTTCATTCCCATCTTTTTTTCACTTTTTCCTATGATGACTCCTGGATAGTCCCTCTCCACAAAGAAAGCTGAAATTCCTTTTGTTCGGAGTTGTGGATTGGAGGTTGCAAATACGGTGTACACTGAGGCTACGGCACCGTTTGTTATCATTGTCTTCTTTCCGTTGAGATAGTAATAGTTTCCCTCCTTTGTAACTCTTGTCCTTATATGGGACGCGTCGGATCCGGCTTCAGCCTCAGTGAGACAAAAGGCGAAAAGATGGGTTTCCTCCGGATGGGATATCTTACTGTAAAGATACTCCTTCTGTTCCTCATTGGCTGCTATCATCACAGGCATGAGCCCCACACAGTGAGCGAGAAGTATCAAAGAGCAAGCACCCGAAACCTTGGCAAGCTCTTCGATAACAAGGCAAAGTGATGTTATGTCTCCGTCTAGACCGCCGAACTTCTCTGGAAGCATAAGATTCAAAAAGCCTTGTTTTTTGTAAACCTCCACAATATCCCATGGGAAAGCACCGGTCTCATCTATTTCTTTAGCCCTTGGAAGGATCTTTTCTTTTGCTACTTTTTCTGCTATTTGGCGTATTATAATGTGTTTTTCCGAAAAATCGATCATACGCACTTTCCTCCTTTGGTGTTGACAAACAGAGAATCATTTAACATAATTTTGCATCAAATTAAACTCAAAGGCCTAAGTGATGTCCAAAGTATTCTTTACTGATCTAAGGACGGAGCCCAAAAGGAGTCTTCTCGATAAGATCGGTAATATGGTGGAGAGACTGAACGTGAAAAAAGCATTTAGGCCTGGAGAACTCATCGGGATAAAAGTGCATTTCGGCGAAAGAGGAAACACAGCCTTTATAAGGCCACTCCTTTTAAGACCTATCATTGAAAAGCTTCTGGAATACAAAGTGAAACCTTTTCTCACTGATACGAATACCCTTTATAAGGGATCGAGAAGCGATGCGGTATCCCACGTTCTTACAGCGATTTACAACGGTTTCGATTACTCGTCGACGGGTTGCCCAATAATCATCGCAGATGGGCTAAAAGGAAGAAGCGGAAAAAAGATAATCATAAATGGTGAGATCCTAAAAGAGGTGAGCATAGCTTACGGAATCTGCGAAGCCGATGGCCTTTTTGTTGTCACCCATTTCAAAGGACACGAACTCACAGGCTTTGGAGGTGCTCTTAAGAATCTGGGTATGGGCTGCGCATCACGGGAAGGTAAACTCGTACAGCATTCGAGTGTGTCTCCCTACGTAGATGTACAGGCGTGCAAAGGATGTAGAGTCTGCGTATCCTACTGTCCAGAAGATGCAATAGAGATAGTTGAGAAAAAAGCGAAGATCGATTCGAAAAAATGCATAGGGTGCGCAGAATGCGTAATCGTTTGCGAAAGTAAGGCGATAAAGATAGATTTTAACGAACCACCGGAAGTGTTCCAGAAAAAGATGGTGGAACACGCCTATGGGGTCTGGTCACAAAAGAAAGGAAAGATTTTCTTTGTGAACTTTGTTTTGCAGGTAAGTCCGGCATGCGATTGTTATCCAAATAGCGATTCTCCCATAGTTAGAGATATTGGTATTTTGGCATCCACTGATCCTGTTGCACTGGATAAAGCCTCATGTGATCTTGTGAATGAAGAGGTCTCCTTTCCAAAAACCGCAATAAAAAAAGCCCATGAGCCAAAGACAGACAAATGGAAGGATCTATACCCAAATGTGGACTGGGAGATTCAGCTCGCTTACGCTGAGAAGCTTGGAATGGGTAATAGGACCTATACTTTGGTCAAGATCTGATTCTTTCCGCAAAGAGAATACCTATCATAAGTTATTTTTTTTAAAAATAGACCCTTTGCAGGTGCCGTGGGTCCTGCCCGATCCCTGTCCTTGGACTCTATTATCCCAATAAAATCATCCTCGGTGATCTTTCGGAGGCCCCCAAGTAAGAGAGTACCGACCATAGTTCTAACCATGTAGCGCATAAAACCGGTTCCCTCGAATAAAAAGTAAATGAATTGTCCTCTTTTTTTTACCTTTGCCCTTAAAATCTCCCTCTCTGTTTTTTTGTAAATTTCGTCTTTCTTTTTAAACGCCGAAAAATCCTTCCTTCCCACAAGATGGACACACAGCCTATCCATAAAAGGAACATCAAGTTCGTAAGGAACGTGCCAGCTGTACCTGAAAAAAAAGGGAGAGATAACTGGCGAGTTGGATATGACGTAAATGTAGGTTTTGCTCTTTGCAGACCTCCTGGCGTTAAAACTAGTCTCCACGTCAACGCAGTTAATAACTCTGATGTCGTGAGGCAAATACGTGTTTACGCCTTTTAAGATATTTTCGGGCGAGATAGAGGTTTGAGTCCTGAAATTCACAACTTGACCTAAAGCGTGTACTCCTGCGTCAGTACGGGCCGCCGCAACAATTGTTACTTTATGGTCCACAACCTTCTCTATGGCTTCTTTAAGCACCATCTCAACAGTTTTCAGACCTGGCTGTATCTGCCAACCGTGGTATTCGGTCCCGTCATAAGCCACAACCATGGCTACGTTTCTCATCTTTTACACGTTGACCTTATCTCTTCGAGTTTTTTGTACAGTTCGTCGATTTCCCGTTTTAGACTCTTATTTTCTGCCTTGAGGTAGGCGTTCTCCTCTTTGAGGATTTTTACCTCCTCTTCCAAACTTTTCACTTCTTTTCCACAGCAGGAATAGAGACTGAAAATGGTAAGGACGAGAAATAGCGCCTTCTTGGGCGTCACGGATATTTATGATTCCACGGAGAATCCTTGTTTGTCAATATGAGAGCCTTTGTGATAGATTTAGTCAAAAACTCAAAGGAGGGCAATTTTGCTTAAAGAAAACGTTGTTGTCGTTCCTATAGAAGAGGAAATGAAAAGATCTTACCTCGATTATGCCATGAGCACGATCATCGGAAGGGCTCTTCCTGACGTAAGAGACGGGCTAAAACCGGTTCATCGAAGGATACTTTACGCCATGTATGAGCTTGGAAATTTCCATGATAAACCTTACAAAAAATCGGCAAGGGTTGTAGGTGATGTGATAGGTAAATACCATCCCCACGGAGACCAGGCCGTCTACGATGCAATAGCGAGGATGGTTCAAGATTTTTCACTTCGGTACCCCCTCATAGATGGGCAGGGGAATTTTGGCTCTATAGACGGCGACGAGCCTGCTGCCATGAGGTACACGGAAATTAGGCTCTCTAGGTTGTCAGAGGAGCTCCTAAAGGACATCGAGAAAGATACTGTCGATTTTAGACCGAACTACGATGAGTCGCTTATGGAACCTGAAGTTCTTCCTTCAAGGATACCGAATCTCCTCATAAACGGTTCTTCAGGTATCGCTGTTGGAATGGCAACTAACATCCCTCCTCATAACTTGAGGGAAGTGGTCGATGCGCTTGTTAAGTTGATCGACAACCCTGATATGACGATCGATGAGATTTTGAAAATAGTACCCGGGCCTGATTTTCCGACGAGGGGAATAATATATGGAAAACGAAACATCCGTGAGGCTTACGAGACGGGAAAAGGTCATATAGTTTTAAGGGCTCGAGCCCATATAGAGCAAAGCAAGAAAGATGGAAGAACTTCGATCGTCATAACCGAGATTCCCTATCAGGAAAATAAGGCGAGACTGATCGAAGATATTGTTGAGCTTGTGAACGCGCGAAAGATTGATGGTATCTCAGGCATTAGGGACGAGTCTAGCAAAGAAGGAATGAGGATCGTAATCGAGCTTAAACGAGGCGAAAATCCAACACCTATTTTAAATAAGCTCTATAAACACACTTCTCTCCAAACTACATTCGGAATAACCTTTCTTACGATAAAGAACAATGAGCCCAAGACTCTAAACTTCAAAGCGCTCATGGAGGAATTCATCCAGTTTAGAAAGGAGATAGTTAAAAGGAGAACTACATTCGAGTTAAACAGAGCCAAAGAGAAGCTACACATACTTGAGGGGTTAAAGGTCGCCCTTTCACACATAGATGAGGTAATTGCGCTAATTAAAAGATCAAAAAGCGTTCAAGAGGCGAAAGAAGGACTAATCAAGGCATACGGACTTTCAGAAAAACAGACACAAACTATCCTTGAGATGCGACTTCAAAGACTTACCTCCCTTGAGCGGGAAAAGATCTTTAAAGACTATACCGAAACGAGTGTAGAGATTCAAAGACTAACATCCATATTAAATGATGAGAGAAAAATACTTAACATAATCAAAGAAGAACTGTTGGAGATAAAGGAAAAATACGGGGACCATAGGATGACGGAAATAGTCGATGAGTTACCAGAGATATCTGCCGAGGACATGATAAAGGAGGAAGAGGTTGTCGTAACAATAACCCAGAAGGGTTACATAAAAAGAACCCCGCTCGACCAGTATAAACACCAGTCTAGGGGAGGGAAGGGCAAAATAGGTATAGCGGTGAGGGAGGAAGACGTAGTAGAGCATATATACATCGCATCGACCCACTCTTACGTACTCTTCTTTACTAATTCAGGAAAAGTTTACGGACTAAAAGTTTACACAATCCCAGAGGCACCACTTAATGCCAAGGGTAAACCGGTGGCGAGCCTTTTAAATATCGGCCAGGGAGAAGAGATAGTTGCCGTAACACCTGTTTCTGAGTCGAATGAAAGAAGATTCCTGTTTTTTGTGACAAAAAAAGGATACGTAAAGAGGTTAAAGGTTTCGGATCTTTCTTTTGCAAGGCTTAAGGGAACTAAAGTTATGAACATTCCCAAAGATGACAGACTTGTAAACGTTATCGAAACTGATGGGAAATCTGACATCTTCATCGCAACGAAAAAAGGGATGTGTATCAGGATAAAGGAGGAAAATATAAGAATCAGCGGAAGAGCTTCATACGGAGTAAAGTGCATAAAACTCAAAGAAGGTGATGAGGTGTGTTCCTGTGACTCGGTAAAGGACGAAAGTTTTATTTTCACAGTCACTGAGAAGGGTTTTGGAAAATGTGTGGAGGCAAAAGAGTATAGGCCACAGGCCAGAGGGGGATACGGTTTAAAAAATGTGAAAGTGACTGACAAAAATGGTTTCGTTATATGTGTGAAAAATGTCACACCTTCTTGCGATGTCATTCTAATTACAGACAAGGGAAGAACTGCCAGGTTCAGAGTTAGAGACGTTCCTGTGACTAAAAGGGGAAGGATTGGGGTCAAGCTTTTAAAAGTGAACGAGGATGAAAAAATTAAGGGGGTTGCAAAGGTTTCAGAAGAATGATAAGGGGAAAAGTATGTCCCAAAAAATATCAGTGATAGGCGCTGGAGCTTGGGGTACAGCATTTTCGATCCATTTAGCGAAACTGAAAAAAGAAGTTTGCCTTTGGATTTACGAAAGAGACCTCTTTGAGATTATTGGGATAAAAAGGGAAAATACGTTTTATCTTCCAGGCTTTATTTTACCTGATGATGTAAAGCTAACATACGAACTCGACTATGCGGCGAACTATTCAGAAAACATCGTTTTTGCCGTTCCCTCATATGCCTTAAGGAAGGTAATGGAAAAAATGGGAAAAGAAGCACTTAAAGATAAAAACATACTTATACTCACAAAGGGCCTCGAGGCAGAGACGTGTAAAAGGATGAGCGAGGTGGCAGAGGAGATTCTTATGGATTCAGGCGAAAGAATTGCTGTCCTTTCCGGTCCTTCCTTTGCGAGAGAAGTGGCATCCGGGGTTTTTACATCGGTAGTCATTGCGTCCCAAAATAAGGATTGCGCAAAATACTTTCAGAGACTGGCGCATGGGCTTAATTTGAGGGTATACACAAGTGATGATGTAGTTGGTGTTGAGCTTGGCGGTGCCCTCAAAAACGTTATGGCGATAGGAGCAGGAATAATACAGGGCCTCTCTTTAGGGACTAACACTCTTTCCGCTTACATAACGAGAGCCCTTGCAGAAATGAAAAGGTTTGGAAAAGCTTTTGGAGCGAAAGAGAGTACCTTTATGGGGCTCTCAGGGGTAGGGGACCTCATTCTTACATCTTTTGGACCTTTAAGTAGAAACAGATACTTTGGGATGGAAATAGCGAAAGGTAAAAGTCCAAAAGAAGTTCTCGAATCTCAAAAAGGAGTGATAGAAGGATACTACACCCTTTTTGCTGTGTACAATCTATCCCAGAGGATGAAGATAGAGATGCCTATAACCTCCGAACTTTATCAGATTGTATACGAGGGAAAGAGCATTGAGGACTCGATAAAGCACATTAAGGAAAGAGAAATGAAAGAGGAAGAGTAGGGCCTACTCATATCCTTCCTTTTATTAAAATTCCGAGATTTAGAAAAAAACGAGCATAGAGGCACAAAAGAAAAAGTGTAGAAATAGAAAGGATTGTTAAATAATCCCACTTTCCCATCTTAAGCACAAGATAAAAAGTCCTTCTAGATGAGGGGCTAAAACCGCGCGATTCGAGAGCGCACCCTAACATGTTTGTTGCGCGGATGGCAGTAACGAACATGGGAATAGCCAGAACCAAAAGCCTTTTAAGTCTAGTTATTGGGTTTTTCGTTTGAAGGTCTAGCCCTCTCGATATCTGAGCCTCAAGAATAGTAAATGCACTATCTACAAATGTGGGAACAAGCCTAAGGGCGGTCGATATCGCGAAAGAAAAAGGATAGGGGAGCCCAAGCGCTAAAAGACCGTACGATGTCTCCTCATTTTTAGTGGTTGAGACGTAGATAAGCCCAATTATCACGAACGAGACAAGTCTCAAACCAACAGTAAAAGCATACAAAATCGACTCCAAGTGTATCGGACGGGAAAAAAGGTGAAAAACTATTCTTTCACCTTCAACAAAAAAAGGCCAAAGAAGTAAACTGAAGGAAAATAGAACTAGGATCACGTACCTGAGTTTATAAATGGCATAGAAAGATTTGGCAATGTAAGCAAAGACGAGTAAGAGTAGAAAGAGCCATAAAAGGTAGAGAGGGTGATTGAATGTAAGAGCGCACAAAAAAAGAAAAATGGAAGATATTATCTTCGTTCTTGGGTCGAGCCTATGGATTGGAGTATCTTTCTCCTGGTAAAGAGAAACTCTCATCTTTCAGTTCCTCAATCATTTTTTTTGGTTCCAAGGATTCTGTCCCCAGTCTATTTGCGATCCTTGTGAGAATGGACGGATAGACTCCCGCCTCCTTTAACTTATCTTCGTCAAAGAATACTTTCCTTGTTACATCGTCCTTTATTATCTCTCCGTCCTTCATAACAATACAACGATCTGCGTAGTTTTCAACTACCCAGACTGAGTGAGTGATAATAACTATGGTGTGGCCTTTCTTTCTGAGCTCTTTCAACATCTCCATCATCCTTAACTGATGTTCGTAATCTAGGCCCGTTGTAGGTTCGTCAAGAATTAAAACTTGTGGTTTTGTGGCAAGAACCGAGGCGCAAGCTACCCTCTGCCTCTCCCCCTTGGAAAGTAAAAACGGTGACCGATCTTCGTACCCCTCAAGTCCTGTTGCCCACAAAGCCTCCTCCACATTTCTTTTTATTTCCTTTTTTTCAAAACCGAGCATCAAAAGTCCAAAACTCACCTCATCAAATACAGTTCTGCAAGAGATCTGATGGTCGGGATTCTGAAAGACGTATCCCACTTGTCGGGCAAGTTCTTTACGATTAAGTTTAACCGTGTCCTTTTTGTTTACAAGAACCTGACCCTTGGACGGTATTAGGAGACCGTTTGCATGTTTTGCAAGGGTTGTCTTTCCAGAACCGTTAGACCCTACAATTGCCACGAATTCTCCTTCTTTTATAGTGAGATTGATGTTTCGTAAAGCCATAATTTGGGAATCTAAGTAAAAATACGAGACATCCCTAAATTCGATTATTCCTTCTTTGGGCTCATCAGATTTTATTGATGAGAGGTTAAAGGTTTTTCTTCTTGTTAGATACCCTTCTTTTTCCAAAATCCTCATGGAATCTTCAAACGTAAAAGGGATGTCCTTTAATCCCATTTCAGTAAAGAAATAAAAATGCTTAGGGACCATGATGCCACAGGCTTCAAGTAGCTCAATTCTCTTTAAGATCTCCTTAGGATTTCCCCTCGCAAAAATTTCGGCATCCTTTAAGATCCAGATCTCATCTGAGTCGAAAGAATTTTCCGGATCGTTATCCACCATGATGACTATGCCACTTTGTCTCTTTAATTTTTCCCTAATTTCCAATATTCTTCTTCTTCCCTCGGGGTCAAGATCCGTAAGCGGTTCGTCAAGTACTAGCACAGGCTGTTCCATAGATAGAACCGATGCTATCGCGAGCCTCTGTTTTTGCCCTCCGGATAGAGTCGAAATGTCCCTTTTTTTTAGATCTATTAGATCCACAAATTTCAGATACTTATCGATTCTCTTTTCAATTTCTTCCCTTGGTAAGCCGAGATTTTCTAATCCAAAGGCCACCTCGAGCTCAGCATTTGAGGAAAAAAGCTGAGTTTCGAAATCTTGAAAGACTAGTCCGACCTTTCGAGCCATTTCATAGACCTTGGATTTTTTTACCTCCTCCCCCGAGACCCGTACTTTTCCGTGATAATCGCCCTTGAAAAAATGAGGAACAAGCCCGTTTAAAGAATAACAGAGTGTAGATTTCCCGGCCCCTGTCCTACCCATTACTGTAAGGAAGGTACCATTGTCGATAATCCCGCTTATGTTTTTTAGAGCAAAATCGTAAGAGTTCGCGTACCTGAAGGAGAGCTCTTCGAATGCGATCGTGGGATCCATCAAAGGATGAAAGTCCCGACGATTATTAAGGCCGAGGCAATAGCTCCCGCATGTAAGTAAGATAAAGGAAGAATGTGAGGTCCGAAAATTCCTAAAATTGATGCAAAAAGAAGGATGTAGCAACCAACCGTTTTAAGAGGACTTCTTTTGTTTTTTTCCTCCAGCATCATGACGTCTATCCAGATAAGTCCTAACTGCTTTTTTACAGTTTCGTACACGGCGATCAATAAAAATACACTGATTATTCCGCCTATGGTGTCGTTTATCGTTATTATCTTTGAAAGGACAGGATAAGGAACGAGTCCCAAAAAATCGAGAAACGTGCTTATTACTATAGCACAGCACGCGGATGAGACAAAGTTAATTACCATGAAGTTTACCCAGTGCCTCGGTTTTTTTCTATCCCAAACGTAAAAAGGAGGGCTTAACGGAAAGAAGTTAGTCCACATAACGTAAGGTATGTACCCTAAAAGGAAATTCCCAAAAAACCCAGCTATGGATCCAGGTCCTAAAGTGCCACCGAATATATCTCCTATTAAGTTTCCTATGGCCAAACCCCAGGCAGCGGCCGGTCCGAACATTATCCCAAAAGCCATGGGGAAGACGTTAGCCACTCTAACCTCAGTGATTCCGGGAATTAAGGGGATTGCGGTCTTAAAAGCCAATAAGGTTGCAGCGTAAATCGCGGCACATGTGGCCGAAAGTACAATCATTCGCGTATTTCCCCACATTAAAATCGCGTACCTCAATTTTCCTCCCGATCCTTAATTTTATTGGGTTTTTTTGTCCATAGCAAGAGAGATAAAAAGGATTGAGAAAAGTTGAATCCCGCAAGAAAATATGACAACCCAAGAAATTGAGATTTCGTAGACTATACCCAATAAGGAACTTCCAAGAAACCAAGATAAACCGAATGCTCCGTTAAAGATTCCGAACACCCTTCCCTTTGAGTTAGGCGGAGCAAGGTTTGCCACATGGGCCCTGGCTATTGATTCATGGACTGCCATTCCAATACCCCAAAAAAACATCCCAGCTATAACTGAAGATAATTCTCCAGTAAACACGAAGACGGGAGAAAGACTAGAAAAGAATAACGGTGGAAAAATTACTTTAAGCCCGAGCCGATCGTAAAGTTTTCCAAAAAAAGGGGCTGAGACTCCATCTATTGCCATTGCGAAGGCATAAAGAACCGGAATGTAGCTATCGGGGAAACCAGATTTCCTTAAGTGAAAAGAGATGAGGCTAAAGTCACAAAAGCCTGCTCCAAAAAGGCACATACCGGATACGTAGAGAAGAAATTCTCTCTTAGGCCTAAAACTTAGATGTAATTTAGTGTCTTCTTTTGCGATCCGTCCATCAGTAGAAGAGCGCCTAGCCAAGAAAAGAAAAGTAATGGCCAAAAGAGCCGGAAAAAAAAGAAATAGTAACCCTTTTTGGTAACTTCCAAAAAAATACACCAAAAAAGCCATAATTAAAGGTCCAGAAAAGGCTCCTATCTGATCTAATGCTTCGTGGAGACCAAAGCCGAAACCTCTCTTTTCCGGTTTCAAAGATTGCGCTATTATTGCGTCTCTTGCCGGGGTCCTGAGCGCTTTTCCGAAGCGTTCCATCAGGATGAGAAAAGATACAGACTCCCATTTTTGCATAAAACCGACTAAGGGAACGGAAAAGAGATTTATAAAATAGCCAACAAAAACGAATGCCCAATGTTTGCCGGTTCTATCGGCTAAGTAGCCAGAGAGAAATCGAAAGGCAAAACCAATAAGTTCGCCGAGACCTGATATGAAACCGACTGTAGCCGCGCTTGCACCGAGAAGAAAAAGGTAAGGCCCGAAAACACTTCTTCCGCCTTCGTATGTGATGTCGGAAAATAGACTCACAAGTCCGAGGAAAAGTATGATCTTTAGGCTATTTTCCATCTTTTCGGAATCGTTCGATAAAATATCACATCTTTGAAAGACCATCTATTGCGGAAAAATGGATCCCTAAAGATGGAAAACTGGTTGACAGCTTTGAAGCTTCGTTATATAGGTTAGGAGATGGGTTCGAAAAAAGATCAGATAGATGTTAAAGGTTTCTTTATCATGCTCATTTTAACTTTACTTTGGGGTCTAAATTACAGTGCGATTAAAATTTCTAACACAGGTTTTTCTCCCATATTCAATTCGTTTCTTAGATCCTCCATCGCCTCTATTTTTGGGATCGGTTACTGTCTCAAGATACGGCAGCCTCTATTCCACAAAGACAGAAGACTTTTGCACGGGTTTGTGGTTGGGTGCCTTTTTGGACTTGAGTTTGTCTTTATTTATCTCGGTCTTTTATACACTGACTCCACAAGGGCTGGAATCCTTATTAACTTTTCACCCATAATTGTTGCTTTAGGGGCGTATATCTTTCTAAAAGAAAGGCTTACTCTTCTAAAGATTTTAGGGCTTATCCTTTCGTTTTTCGGAGTCTTCTGTGTTTTTCAGGGAAAGCCATCTTATTCAGGAAGGTCGATGTTAATAGGTGACATCTTAGAGTTACTTGCAGCCTTTTTTTGGGGTGCAACGACACTCTACATAAAAAAGTATCTCGCCGAGAAGGTCCATCCGATAAACACCTTTCTTTACCAACTCGTACTTTCGGTGCCGATTCTATTTGGATTCAGCCTCGTATTTGAGGAGCGATGGGTAAAAGAGATAAGTCTACTTCCCTGTCTTGCGCTGATCTACTCGTCCGTTATTGTGGCATTTTTGTCGTATCTTAGCTGGTTCAGGCTGATCCACACCTATCCAGTTTCTGAACTTGCAGTTTTTACCTTTCTCTCTCCGGTATTCGGTGTTTTTTTTGGCTCTGTGATTCTTGGAGAAGAACTTACAAAGGGCCTAATTGCTGGGCTTGTTCTTGTAAGTGCCGGGATATATCTTACAAACTGCGGTAAATAGCAAATACCAAAAACCCCTTCTATTGACAAGAATTTTGAGCGGAATTATATTAACTCAAGAGTTTCCACAAGTTAGAAAGCAATTTAAAAGGAGGATAGATTATGCCACGGAAAGTTATTGGTATTGACCTTGGTACCACAAACTCTGTAGTTGCTATTATGGAAGGGGGAGAACCCAAAGTAATCATAAACGAAGAAGGTAGTAGGTTAACTCCAAGTGTTGTGGCTTTCACGAAAGATGGAGAAATACTTGTCGGACAAGCCGCAAAAAGGCAGGCGATAACTAACCCTGAAAATACGATCTTTTCCATAAAACGCTTCATGGGTAGAAGGTACAACGAGGTCCAGGAAGAGATAAAGATGGTACCGTACAAAGTTGTAAGTGATGCGAATGGTAACGTCAGAGTTGAGGTAAGGGGTAAACAGTACACTCCACAGGAGATTTCAGCCTTTATTCTACAAAAACTCAAAAGAGCTGCCGAGGCATATCTCGGCCATCCTGTCGAAGACGCTGTCATTACGGTTCCTGCCTATTTCAATGACTCTCAGAGACAGGCCACAAAGGATGCCGGAAGAATTGCAGGACTTAATGTTTTAAGGATAATAAACGAGCCTACTGCTTCAGCTCTTGCTTACGGGCTCGATAAGAAGAAAGATCAGATAATTGCAGTATACGACTTCGGTGGCGGAACCTTCGATATTTCGATCCTTGAAGTTGGAGATAACGTGGTGGAAGTGAAGGCCACAAACGGAGACACACATCTTGGTGGAGACGATATAGACCAGAGAATCATAAACTGGATTATCTCCGAGTTCAAAAAGGAACACGGTATAGATCTTTCAAAAGATAGAATGGCCCTTCAGAGGTTAAAGGAAGCTGCTGAAAGGGCAAAATGTGAGCTTTCTACAACGTTAGAGACGGAGATAAACCTTCCTTTTATTACTGCGGATAGTTCTGGCCCCAAGCATCTAAACATGAAGCTAAGAAGGGCGGAGCTTGAAAGGCTCGCCGATGACATAATCCAAAGAACGCTTGAACCCTGTAAGCGGGCTTTAGAGGACGCAAAGCTGACTCCTGACAAAATAGATGAAGTTATTTTGGTTGGCGGATCTACGAGGATCCCGAAAGTACAAGAACTCGTGAGGAATTTCTTTGGAAAAGAACCCCACAAAGGAGTAAACCCTGATGAAGTTGTCGCGCTCGGTGCAGCAGTTCAAGGTGGTGTCCTCGCCGGAGAGGTAAAAGATGTTCTTCTGCTCGATGTTACTCCTCTCTCTTTAGGAATAGAAACTCTAGGTGGCGTAATGACGAAGATCATCGAGAGAAATACGACTATTCCGACGAGGAAGAGTCAGATATTCACAACAGCCGAGGATAACCAGACGAGTGTGGAGATACACGTCTTGCAGGGAGAGAGGGAAATGGCGAAAGACAATAGGACTCTTGCCAGGTTCCATCTCGTGGGAATACCGCCGGCTCCGAGGGGAGTTCCTCAGATAGAAGTTACGTTTGACATAGATGCCAACGGTATTCTTCACGTCACGGCAAAGGATTTGGCGACAGGTAAACAACAGAACATAAAGATAACCGCTTCCACCGGTCTTACCGAAGAGGAGATCCAAAGGATGATAAAGGAAGCGGAGATGTACGCCGAGGAGGACAGAAGGAAGAGGCAAGAGGTCGAAACTAGAAATCAGCTCGACAATCTGATTTATACTACCGAGAAGACTCTAAATGAAAATAGGGACAAACTCTCTACGGAAGATATCCGGAGCATAGAGGATACTCTGTCTACTGCCAAAGATGCTTTGAAGAGTGGTGACATAAGTAGGGTAAGGAGATCTCTAGATGAACTTACAAAGGCTTCTCATAGATTAGCGGAGGCTCTTTACAGGAGGGCACAGGAAACAGCTGGATATGCTGGACAGAGACAGGAAAGCAGAGGATCCCATGGAGGGTCGAAGGGTGATGGAGAGGTTTTCGATGCAGAGTTTGAGGATGTGAAAAAATAAGGAGGCTAAATGGTTATCGGATTTCGGAGTGATAAAAGCTTAAAAGATAAACTTATAATCCCAAGTGAAGTCCCAATTCTCCCTCTCCGGGGGACCGTGGCTTATCCGGACCTAGTCATGCCTTTAGTCGTCGGGAGGGAGAAATCAATCCTCCTCATTGAAGATGCGATGGCAAAAGACAGGATAATTGGGATCCTTACCCAGAAGAATCCTGACATTGAAGATCCCGGTGCGGAAGATCTCTACACGGTAGGATGCGTCGCTACTGTTATGAAGATGGTCAAAATGGTGGATGGAAGCCAGAGGATAGTGATTCAGGGGATCTGCAGGTTCAAACTGATAGAGTTCACTGCCAGAGAGCCCTATATAAAAGCGAGAATCCTTCCTATCTTCGAAGAGTATCAAAAAGACATAGAGATTGACGCGATGTATATAAACTTGAAAAGCCTTTACAAAAAGGCTGTCGAAATGGCTCCTTACCTTTCAAGTGAACTGGCACAGATAGCCCAAAAAATAGAATCTCCCGGGAATCTTGCAGATCTTATCGCATCGACCATAAATATAAGTGTTGCTGAAAAACAGGACATTCTCGAACGGATAGATCTTAAGGACCGTTTGAAGATGGTCACGATTCTTCTTAACAGGGAGCTGGAAACCCTTGAACTTAGTAGTAGGATTCAGTCGAATGTAAAAGAGGGGATAGATAAGACACAGAGGGAGTATTTCCTAAGGGAACAGCTAAAAGCCATTCAGAAAGAACTTGGTGAAACTGATGATAAGTTTGCGGAGATAGAAGAGCTGAGAAAGAAAATAGCTGAAGCCAAAATGCCTCCTGAGGTTCAAAAAGTAGCAGAAAAGGAGTTGGAAAGACTATCGAGAATGAGTACTATGTCCGCTGAGTACACTGTCTCAAGGACTTATCTTGACTGGCTCGTTGAACTTCCGTGGTCCAAGCAGACCGAGGATAATCTTGATATAGCGGAGGCGAGAAAAATCCTCAACGAGGATCACTATAACTTAGACAAGGTAAAAAATAGGATTCTTGAATATCTTGCCGTAAGAAAGCTTAAGGCAGATATGAAAGGACCCATTTTGTGCTTTGTTGGGCCACCCGGTGTTGGAAAGACATCCCTCGGAAGATCCATTGCGAGGGCACTAGGGAGGAAATTCGTAAGAATATCTTTGGGCGGAATACGAGATGAGGCAGAGATCAGAGGTCATAGAAGGACGTATGTTGGTGCCCTTCCTGGGAGAATAATCCAGGGAATAAAGAAGGCAGGGTCTAATAACCCTGTGTTTATGCTCGATGAGGTTGACAAAATAGGAATGGACTTTAGAGGAGATCCATCCAGTGCCCTTCTTGAAGTTTTGGACCCCGAGCAGAACTTCTCATTTAGTGACCATTATCTTGAAGTACCGTTTGACCTTTCAAAGGTGATGTTCATCGCAACGGCAAATATGCTTGACCCTATTCCTCCGGCCTTGAGAGATAGGATGGAGATCCTTGAGCTTCCAGGATACACGGATGAGGAAAAACTCATGATTGCCCGTGAGTTCCTCATTCCTAAACAGATAGCCGAGCACGGGCTTACATCGGATTACATCGATTTCGAAGACGACGCTATAAGGGCGATAATAAGATCCTACACGAGGGAGGCTGGTGTAAGAAATCTTGAAAGGGAAATAGCCACAATTTGCAGAGCTGTTGCAAAAGACGTGGCTGAAGGGAAGACAGAAAAAAGGATAATTACGGAGGAAAATATCCATCAGTTTTTAGGTCCCATAAAATACTTCTCAGAAGTGGCCGAAAGAACAAAGTATTCAGGAGTTGCGACAGGGCTTGCCTGGACGCCAACAGGTGGGGACATAATCTTTGTGGAAGCAACAAAGATGAGGGGGAAAGGTAATCTCTGCCTTACGGGTCATTTAGGTGATGTTATGAAAGAGTCTGCCCAGGCTGCCTTGAGCTACGTGAGGAGCAAATCCCAAGAATTCAATATCCCTGAAGATTTCTTCGAAAAGCATGACATCCACATACATGTTCCGCAGGGAGCTATCCCTAAAGATGGTCCGTCAGCGGGAATCACTATGCTTGTGGCATTGGTCTCGCTTCTTTCCGACAGACCAGTAAGGAATGATGTGGCTATGACTGGAGAGATAACTTTGAGAGGGCTCGTTCTTCCGGTTGGCGGAATAAAGCAGAAGGTCCTTGCAGCGAAAAGAGCAGGAATTAAGACTGTGATTTTACCCAAACTAAATGAGAAGGACTTGGAAGAGGTTCCGGAAAACGTGAAAGAGAATATGGAGTTCGTATTCATCGAGAAGATGGATGAGGCGATACAGGTATCCCTTACGTAACGGGTCTATTTCAGTTCCACGATGCTTTCTGAGGTTGCGGAAGCTGATGGCTCATCAGGTACCTTATGTACTCGTCGAATCCCTCACTCCATGAGCTTTCGATCCTTTCAATCTCTTTTGAGAGTTTCGATACTAGTTCCTCATTTTCCAAAACATCGAGTGGATAGTTGAAAAGGAAAGCTCTCCTTATGAGGGAGTAGACCTTTTTTTTAGTATCGTCTAAAGAGAGGTACCTATCTATAAGGTCAAGCATTTCTCTTTTCTTTTCGCCCAAATAACCATCCAGTTCCATAAGTAGATTGAGGCTAAAGTCCCCCGAAGAAAAGTAACTTCTCATCTCTTTTAAATTCTCCAAAAGAAGTTTTATCTCCCTCACTATCTCTTCGTCGTTTAAAGGGATAAAAGTCCCTTCTTTGGCCATCCTTGCAAGAGGAGAGAGAGGGTGGATTGCAAAAGTTCTAACCCTTATAAAATGGGGCTCAATGATATTTAGGACTTCCGCAGTCTCTTTTGCATGTGTCTCACTTAAAAGTTTACCTCCAAGCCCAGGCATTATGTACTCTGAAAGTTCCATCCCAGCATCTTTGGCCTTTAGGCCACCCTCTATTATGTCTTCTTTGGTGATGCCCTTTTTTACAAGCCTAAGTACTTCCTCTGAACCACTCTCCATCCCCACATGTATCCGGTTTAGTCCTGCCGCCCTTAGCATTCTAAGCTCCTCTAAGCTCTTTTTTCTGAGCGTGGTTGCCCGGGCGTACGAAGTTATCCTTCGTACGGTAGGGAATCTTTTCTTTATATGGGAGAGTATTTCGATTAAATCTTCAGTCTTTATGATGAGGCTATCTGCATCTTGAAGAAAGACTGTCAGTACGGCCCGAGAGAACTGTTCATACTCTTCTGCCATTTCATCTATATCCCTTTTCACTTCCTCAACAGTCCTTCTCGAAAACTTGGTACCCTTGTATGCGGGACAAAAAATACATTGATTCCAAGGACAGTTCCTTGTGACTCTCACAAGGAGACTCGTTGCTTCACTTGGTGGCCTTATAGGTCCTTGCTCGTACATAATCCCTCCATGATTCCTAATTTGAATATAGCCATTTACTTTGGGATTTCAAGTTTTTGACTTATGTGTTATACTCACGCCATGAGATTTCTTGCGGACTTGCACGTACATTCTCGTTACTCTCGAGCCACAAGTAGGGAAATGACACCGGAAAAGCTTTGGATGTGGGCTCAGATAAAGGGTATAAACGTGATAGGAACCGGTGATTTTACCCACCCCCTCTGGCTTAAAGAGCTCACAATTAAACTAAAAAGAGCCCAAAACGGCCTATACACCCTAAAAGAAGATTTTAGACCAAAAGATGTTCCTCCAAAGGTAAAGTCGGAGCCATATTTTATGGTTTCAGGTGAGATAAGCACGATCTATAAAAAGAATGGCAAGCTGAGAAAGATCCATACACTCATTCTTTTACCTACGATAGAGCATGCGCTTAAAGTCCAGCTCGCGCTTTCCAGAATGGCTAACCTTGATGTTGATGGAAGGCCTGTTCTGGGATTGGATGTAAAAGATCTTTTAAAGATTGTAACAGACATCTGTCAAGATGCGATTTTTATTCCTGCCCACGCATGGACACCCCACTTTTCGGTCTTCGGTTCTGAATCGGGTTTCGATTCGTTAAGAGAGTGTTTTGAAGAATTGACGAATTGTATATGCGCTATAGAAACTGGGCTTTCCTCCAATCCTCCTATGAATTGGAGAGTTTCGGACCTCGACAGATTAACACTGCTTTCCAATTCGGATGCCCATTCGCCCATTAGGATAGGTAGGGAGGCGAACATATTCGACTGTGAGTTATCGTACGATTCGATAAGAGAAGCCATAGTAACAAAGAGGGGTTTTGTTGGAACTTGCGAGTTCTTTCCCGAAGAAGGTAAATACCATTTTGATGGGCACAGAGAGTGTGGTGTGGTTCTTTCGCCCAAAGAGACGATGCGGCTAAACTATTTATGTCCCAGATGTGGAGAAAAACTCACAGTTGGAGTGATGCACAGGGTCGAAGTTTTAGCCGACAGGGAGGATGGCAAAATTCCAGAAGGTGCTTCCTCGTACGTTTCTTTGGTTCCACTGATCGAGATTATATCGGAGGCTTTGGGTGTTAGCCCATCATCGAGTGTTGCGGAGAGTGAGTACTTAAAACTTATAAGTTCGATTGGAAATGAATTTTACATCCTAACCGAAGCCGATATAGACGAAATTTCAAAGTATTCATTCCTAGTCGCTCAAGGCGTAAGTAAAGTAAGATCCGGAGATATAAAGATCAGTCCCGGTTATGACGGTGTCTACGGCAAAATAAGAATATTCGACGATGAAAAAGGATTAGAAAAGAAAAGACAGTGGACTCTTTTCGACTAGTTATCTGTTTACAATTTTTTCACTTTCCGTTTATACTATTTTTCAAAAAGGAGGTAATATGCGCGAGAGGATTGAGAAAGCAATAGAAAAAATAAAGCCATTTCTTCAAAGGGACGGTGGCGACATAGAGTTCGTAGATTACGAAGATGGGATAGTAAAGGTGAGACTTAAAGGAGCCTGCGGCGCTTGTCCTATGAGCCTTATGACGTTAAAGATGGGAGTAGAAAAGGCTATCAAAGATGAGGTACCTGAGGTAAAAGAGGTCATATCAGTTTAATGAAGTTTCGGGGCGTGGCGCAGCATGGTTAAGCGCGCTTGCCTTGGGAGCAAGAGGTCGCTGGTTCAAATCCAGTCGCCCCGATATCGATCTAGCCTACCGTGACACTAACGATCAAAGAAATCTCTTCCAACTTAATGGACAGTCTCGTTTACGGACTGGCCAAAGATCTCTATTCCGCAACGCCCCGTGACAAGTACGAGGCGACGGTACTGACTTTGAGAAGGTACTTAAACGAGAAGTGGATAAGGACCCAGCAGAGATATTACCATCTCGATGTCAAACGGGTCTATTATCTATCCCTTGAGTTTCTTTTAGGTAGGCTCTTACGGAATTACGTTATGTGTCTTGGTCTCCCGCCTGAATTCAAACACGCTGTTGAGATCTTCGGCTTAACCTTTGAGGAGATAGCTGAGGAAGAGTGGGAAGCGGGTTTGGGGCATGGAGGATTGGGAAGGCTCGCCGCCTGTTTCCTAGAATCATTAAGCACGTTAGGGTACCCCGCGTACGGCTACGGAATAAGATACGAGTACGGCATATTTAAGCAGACGATTAAGGATGGTTTTCAGGTCGAATCTCCCGATAACTGGCTAAGATACGGAAATCCCTGGGAATTTCCAAGACCCGAACGTATCTATCTCGTGAAATTTTACGGAAAGGTCCGGACGATTGTCGAACCCGGAGGAAAATTCAGAAAAGAGTGGGTGGATACCGAAGAAGTCATGGCCATGGCCTACGACTACCCGATCCCCGGTTATAAAAACGACGTAGTTAACACTCTAAGACTTTGGGCTGCTAAATCCACAAGAGAATTTAACCTCGACTACTTCATAAGCGGCGATTACATAAAAGCAGTTGAAGACAAATCCTTAAGCGAGAACATATCGAAGGTCCTTTACCCTCCGGATCAGTCAGTAGCTGGTAAAGAATTGAGGCTAAAGCAGGAATACTTCTTTGTGAGTGCAACCCTCCGTGACATAATAAGAAGGTACAAAAAGACACACCGCACCTACCTTGCCTTCCCAGAAAAAGTGGCAATCCAGCTAAATGACACACACCCATCCATCGCCATTGCGGAACTGATGAGGATCCTCGTTGACGAAGAAAACCTACCGTGGGAGAGGGCCTATGAGATAACGAAAAGAACTTTTTCCTTCACAAACCACACCATCCTTCCTGAGGCTTTAGAAGTCTGGCCGGAAGAAATGTTTGGAAGACTTTTACCGAGACATCTAGAGATAATTCAGGAGTTGGACAGAAGGTTTCTCATACAGGTAAAGGAGATCTATCCGCAGGAAGAAGAAAAGTTGAAGGAGGTGTCGATATTCAAGGGGGAGTCCGGAAAAAGACTCATAAACATGGCTCATCTTGCAATAATTGGAAGCCACACTATAAACGGAGTCTCGAAATTGCACACGGAGATACTGAAAAAGAAAGTGTTTAAAAATTTTTACGAGATTTCGCCTGAATCCTTTATCAATATAACGAACGGTGTTACCCACAGGAGATGGCTTTTAGAATCAAACCCTGGTCTTTCGGCACTCATCATGGAGGCCATTGGTGACTCATGGGTGACTAACTTCGAAGAGATACGTAAACTGGAACGGTTTGCAGAGGATATGGAATTCCAGCAGGAATTCGCGAAGGTGAAGGAGGAGAATAAAAAGGAACTGGGAGAGTTCCTTAAAAAAATTTTTGGAATAGACTTCGATAATACCGCATTCTTGGACTGCCAGATAAAGAGATTCCACGAGTACAAAAGGCAGTTACTAAACGTTCTCCACATAATCACCCTTTTTAACCGCATAATGGAGGGAAGATTCGACAGTGAAATAGAAAAACGGATATTTCTATTCTCTGGAAAAAGCGCGCCTGGATACTATATCTGCAAGCTGATAATAAAACTTATCCATAATGTTGCCTTGGCCATAGACTCGATTCCTTGGGTCAGGGAGAGGATAAGGGTCGTTTTTGTTCCGAACTACAGCGTAAGTCATGCGCAAAAGATAATTCCAGCCGCAGACCTTTCAGAACAGATCTCCACTGCAGGGTATGAGGCATCCGGAACAGGTAACATGAAGTTCGCCATGAATGGGGTTTTGACGATTGGTACGCTAGATGGGGCAAATATAGAGATAAGAGAAGCAGTAGGAGAAGAGAATTTCTTCGCCTTCGGTGCCACAGTTGAAGAACTCGATAAGATCCGAAGCAGTTATAGCCCGATGGAGTATTATGAGAGGATAGGTGAGCTGAAAAAAGCGATCGATCAGATAAGGGATGGTTACTTTTCTCCGGAGAACAGAACCCTCTTTAGGCCTATAGTAGATGCTCTTTTAAGTAAAGATCAGTACTTTGTCCTTCTAGATTATGAATCTTACGTGGAATGCCAAAACCGTGTTGCCCAGACATACTCTAATAAGTTCCTCTGGCAAAAGATGGCTATATTGAACATAGCAAGATCTTCGAATTTCTCATCTGACAGAGCGGTAAAAGAGTACGCAGAGAAGATTTGGAAAGTTAAGCCGATAGATTAGGATCATCCTATCCAGCGAACAAACTTATCCAAGTCATCCCTTTGAGCTTTAAAGGCATTGACAGGACTCTCGTAGTCAGGATACCCTACTGCGACCCCGATCACAACAGTCTTATTTTCTGGAATGTTTAAAACCTCCTTGATTTCATCCTCGTATGCGGCTATAAGACCTATTGGACATGCGCCAAGGCCGAAATCGTGGACAGCAAGAAGAATATATGCGAGTACAATACCTATATCGATGAACCTTCTTTGCGAAAAAGCCAAATCAAGACAGATGATAATGGCGGTAGGAGCCCCATAGAATTCGCAACTTCCCATATTTATAAACTCATCAAACTCTCGGCCAATCTGTTTCACGTAGGTACTCAGGGCGACAAAAGAGTCCTGTCCTCTCTTAAGTAAAGTTTCGGGGAGTGGTTTTACGTTTCCAGGACCGCAGGGTATCCTTTTTTCCTGGTAAGCCTTAATAAGGCGTCTCGAGAGTCTTTGCTTTTCCTCCCCCGATACGACGAAAAACTCCCAAGGTTGTAAATTTATTGCTGATGGCGCAAGTAAAGCACACTTTAGAATCTCTTCTATTTTCTCTTTCGGAACCGGATCATCCCTGAAGGCCCTAACGCTTTTTCTCGTTTTCATTGCTTCGATGAGCTCCATCTTTGACCTCCTGAGATTACTTGGCTCGAAATTATACCACCGTTGATATTACGATGAAAATGTGAAAAATTATACAAAAGGAGGGAAAGGGCATGGTAAGAGCCAAACTCTGGTTTCGATGTGCAGCTTTAGGTGACCCTGTAACTCCCATACAGGTTCGACCGGCACTTATAGGGTGGGATGCAAAAATGAGAAAAATAGATCTTACGATAGAGCGATCTTTCAAAGGAGAAGAACTGCTCATGAGGATGAAAGGATGGATAACTGTAGATCCTAAAAGAGTGATCGAGATAGTGCGAAAATACGGTGTTTTGAAGGTCCTCGATGACAGAGACCTCGTTTTTGAATGTGAAACGCTGTCTGACTTGGAAAGGCTAAATGAAGAACTAAAAAAAGAGTTTAATGACCAAATTGAAATTGAGGTCATAAAAAAGTGAATAAAGGATGAGGAAGGGTTTTGCGTTGGGTGGTGCGTCTTTTGGCAAGTATCCGAAAATTGACATTTTCCCGGTTAGCCGCTAATATATGTTCGGATGCTTGAAGGAGCCGCAAATAGAGCCTTATTATTCATTTTTGTGCTTTCACTCCTTTATGTTTTGATATTTGGAGAGGATGGGCTTTTGACGTATCTGAAACTTAAAAAAAATCTCAGAGATTCAACTAAAAGAATCGCTATGCTTCAAGAGGAAAACAAAAATATGAGAATGGAAATTGACCGGTTAAGGAACGATAAAGAGTATCTTGAAGATATAGTGCGTAAAAAGTACGGACTGATAAGGGAGGGAGAAAAGGTTTATAGGTTCGAACGATGAGGTACGAAGGAGCTATCTTCAGACCTCCAAGCGAGGCAGAAAGCTTAATACTACAGGTCACCATAGGCTGTAGCCATAACAAGTGCAAATTCTGCGGTTCTTATAAAGAGAAACGGTTTAAAGTGAGATCTCTAGAAGAGATAAAGGAGGACTTAAAAGAGACAAAAGGGTACGCAAGGCTAATAAGGAGGGTTTTTATTGCCGACGGCGATGCCTTGGTCGTGCCACAGAGAATGCTTCTTCCTATTTTTGCCGAGATAAGGAATACTTTTCCTAGGCTTGAAAGGATAGGGATCTACGGAAATGTTAAATCAATTTTGAAAAAAAGCGTTGATGATTTAAGAAGTCTTAAAGAATTGAAGCTTGGGATTATCTATCTCGGTGTAGAATCAGGAGATCAGGTCACACTGGATAGAATGAATAAGGGAACGACCATAGATAAAATAGAAGAAGCGGCAAGGCGAGTGAAAGAGGCCGGGATCCTACTTTCCGTTACAGTCCTTTTGGGCGTTGGTGGTGAGGAGAGGAGCAGAATCCATGCGGAGGAGACCGGAAAACTTTTAAGCCGCATAGAGCCTGACTATGTAGGTGCCTTAACTCTTATCATCATACCGGGTACGCCACTTGCAGAAGAGCAAAGAGAAGGAAAGTTCAAACTTCCAGATCGGTACAAACTCCTTGAAGAACTTTACACCATGGTTGAGAATATAAATGTTAAAAGAACATTTTTCGCATCCAACCACGCTTCCAACTATCTTGCTCTTAAAGGATGGTTACCTGAGGAAAAAGAAAAGATGCTCCAGGCTATAAGATACGTACTCTCGACTAAAGATCCCTCTTTTTTGAGACCAGAATACTTAAGAGCCCTTTAATTCCCGAAAAGGTGGGGTGATGGAGAAAGATAGCCAAAGAAAGTACATAGATGTGCCAATAAGGGTACGGTACGCCGACACGGATCGGATGGGGATAGTTTATTACGGGACGTATCCCATATATTTTGAGATAGCCCGAAGCGAATACTTAAGACATCTAGGTTTTACCTACAGGGAGTTGGAGGAAAGAGGTTATTATCTGGTCGTCACGGAACTTATCATAAACTATCTTTCCTCGGCAACCTACGACGACCTTTTGATCGTTCGCACGAGTGTCAGCGAGCTCAAATCGAGAAGTCTCAAATTTGAGTACATAATCACCAAGGACGGAAAGGATATCGTGAGGGGGTACACAAGGCATGTGTGCGTTGACACCAAAAGGAAACCTGTCTCGTTCCCTTCCGAATTTCTAGAGATTTTAAAAGATGCCACAGCCTAAGAACATTTTAGTAGTTAGGCTCTCTTCCCTTGGAGATGTGGTAATGACACTTCCTGCAATCTACGCCTTAAAGAGAGGTCTTTCAGATCCTAAAATCTACTGGGTGTGCGAGGGCTCATCCATAGGGCTTCTGGAATGCATCGATTTTATCGACGGAGTGATAAAATTTCCGAGATACGAAATTTTTAATTACTTTCGTACTGGAAGATTGATTCAGGCCGCAAAGACGTTACTCAGTTTCGTAAGGTTATTACGGAAGGAGAAGTTCGATTTGATTTTGGACTTTCATGGGATCTTAAAGACTGGTATCATCTGCGCCCTTGCAAAGGGAGAAAGAATCATAGGGTTTGGAAAACCTTACGTGAAGGAATTTGCGGATTTATTTTACAACGAAAAAGTAAATGGATTTGATCCTTTCTTGCACAAAGTACATAGAAATATGCTCATCGTAAAGCATCTGAACATAAGGGAAACTATTTCTGAAGTTCCCTTCACTATCCCTGAAAAAGAAAGAGAGTACATAGAAGACTTTTTTCGAAGGGAAAGTTTTAATGGAAAAGTCTTTGCCGTCAACCCTTTTTCGAGCAAAAAAGGCCTTTATAAAAGATGGCCACTCAAGTACTACCGTGAACTAATAGGAGAAATTCAAAGAGAGTTTAAAGCTTCAATCATTCTGCTTTGGGGAACAAAAGAGGAGAGAATAGAGGCTCAAATGCTTAAAGATGGACTCGGTGAAAACGTCAAGATAAGTTGTCCCACAACTGTGCCTCAGCTTTTAGCTCTTCTCTCTAAGGTGGATATGTACATTGGCGGAGATTCGGGTATAACACACGTTGCAAGTTTGAGTGGAGCTCCAATTGTTGTGATATTTGGGCCGTCCGACGAGAGGATCAACAGCCCCTTTTTTGGAAATGTGAGAATCGTGAAAAAAAACATAGGTTGCAACCCTTGTAAAAATAGAAACTGCAAGGACAGAAGGTGTCTTTGGGAAATAACCCCAAAAGAAGTCTTGGAAGTTGTAAAATCCCTTGACAAAGAAGGTTGAGTAAGAAGTGAAAAGAATAGTATTTGTTTATCCCAACGTAAATACCCAAATCGGTTTTAACTACGGCATATCATTTATCTCTTCCGTACTCAAGATGGGAGGAATAGAAACTAAGCTAATAAATATCAATGAGAAGCTTGGTTACCCTTTAGACTACGAACGGATAGTAGAAGACGTTTTGAACTTTAATCCGGATCTTATAGGTTTTTCAGTTTTGACGAACCAGTATAAATACGCCTCAGAGATAGCGAAAAGATTGAAGAAGAAGCTCGAAACTCCAATAATCTTCGGAGGGATTCACCCAACGATGGATCCTATTGAGACTCTAAAAAATCCACATGTCGATTACATCTGCATGGGAGAAGGGGAAGAGGCCATTTTGGAACTCGCAAATAAAGGTGAGGGAATAGGAATCAAAAACATAGGATACAAAAAAGGAGATTTTTTTGTCCTTGAACCTCTGCGACCTTTTACCGATATATCGAAGCTCCCGTTCAAGGATTACGAGATATTCGATTTTCAAAAAATGATAGATGCCAAAGATGGATGGGTCGGGCTTCTGGCTTCAAGGGGTTGTCCTTTTAGGTGTACGTACTGCTTAAACCACAAAATCATAGATCTTTACAGGAAGAACGGACACCTTCCGAGATTTTACATCCGAAGACACAAAGTAGAGGAAGTTCTTGAGGAGATTGAGTATCTACTAAGCAAGTACAGAAGGATAAAAATGTTCATATTTGACGACGACATATTCACCTTTGACAAAGAATGGCTCTACGAGTTTGCCAAAAATTATAAAAAAGTAACAAAAATTGGTTTTGTCTGTAACGCTCATCCTAAAATCTTCGATGAAGAGATAGCTTCCCTCCTTAAGGAGGCCGGGTGTAGAATAGTGAAATTTGGACTGGAAAGTGGTAGTGAAAGGATACGAAAAGGTGTTCTTAAACGTTTCATGTCTAATGCCGACATAGAGAAGGCGTTTTCACTTGCCCATAAGTACGGACTGCACACGTCTGCATTCGTGATGCTGGGTCTTCCCCACGAGACCGTTTCTGATCTTTTAGAAACAGTCAAGCTCCTTGCGAAAATAAAACCTGGTCGGATGAGATGGTCTTTATTTTTTCCTTTTGTAGGTACCGAGGCTTACAAAATAGCAAAGGAGAACAATATGATCGATTTTGAAAAAATGGTTGAGCTTGATAATTTCACGGATGGCACCTGCATGAGACTCGGTGATGAGGTTGATCTTTTAATAGAAAAATTAAAAACCTTCTTTTGCGCTTTCGTTAACGCACACGCGAATGCTGATACCGAGGGCAAATACATGAACGTAATTGAGGAAATAATGGAAGCTTCAAAAGAGGAGTTCGAACTGAAAAAGGAAGAGTTTCTGAGGCTTTTAGAGACGATAGATTCCGAAACGGAAAAAAAGGGAAGGATTTTTTACAAAGTCAAATACAATCCTTTTATGGGTGTAAGAAGTGATTGGAAGGACGATAGTTTATCTTCCTAACTGGCTCGGGGACATGGTCATGGCCATACCGTTTCTTTATTCGCTACGTAGGCATAGAAATGACGAAATTTGGTATTGCGGAAATATAAAGGCTGTGCATCTTTATAACGGACTTGATCTCTTCGACAGATTTTTTGCTCTCCACGGGAAGGGTGTTACGGATCTGTTGAAAGCAGCAGCGGATCTCAGAGAAAAAAGCTTCTCTACTGGTATAATTTTACCCCATTCGTTTCGGTCCGCCCTTCTTTTCTTTTTAGCAAGAATAAAGGAGAGAATCGGATACGAAAAGAACGGAAGAGGATTTTTACTTACAAAGAGAATAAAGCCTAAAAAGCGCGTCGAACCAACAATTGAGCATTATCTTAAAATTGCAGATGTTCTCCAGATAGAAAAGGTTCTTAAAAACCCCATTCTCGTAGTAACACAGGACGAAGAAAGGAGTTTTTTTGAAAGACACGGAGAGCTAAAGATTCCTTACGCTGTATTTACCGTTGGGGCAAAATACGGACCTTCAAAGTGTTGGCCGGAAGAGTACTATGCAGCATTAATAGATATGCTGGCAATTAGTAAAACTTTGTGGATATACATATTGCCTGACTTTGGTGAGGAAGAGAAAGTGTCAAGGATAATCAAAAAGGTTAAAAAACCTGAGAGAGTGGAAGTGAAGTACTTCAACGTTCGAGATCTCAAAGTGTGCATCTCGGGAGCTTCCTTTCTCCTTACGAACGATACCGGTCCGAGACATATCGGTTCTGCCCTTGGGATACCGACTATTGTGCTTCTCGGTCCTATGGATGAAACCTATACCACCTATTTTTCACCCCACACTTTTGTTATGAAGTCTCCAGTTCCGTGTAGTCCGTGCAACAAGCGGATCTGTGACAAAGAACATGAATGTATGAGAGGGATAAAACCTGAAGACGTGTTTGAAAAGATAGAGGAGATCCTCTCCAATGAACGATCTGCTTAAAATTGTGGAACGATTCGAGGGAAAAAAGATCTGTGTCATAGGGGATATAATAGCTGACGTATTCGTATTCGGTCGTCCTTACAGGCTTTCTAGAGAAGCACCAGTTGTGGTCGTGAAGTACGAAGGTGAAAAAGTGTTTCCTGGAAGCGCAGGAAACACCGTAAATAACCTGGTTGCGCTTGGAGCCTACGTTTATCCGATCGGTACTATTGGAAAAGATGAGATGGGACAAAGACTCATGGAATATTTTTTGAAATTGGGCCGCGTTGATCCGGAAGGCATCATTGTAGATGATAGGATGACGACAACGAAGACGAGGATTCTTGCGGGAGATAAACATACCTCTAAGCAGCAAGTGATAAGGATAGACAGGATAGAGGAGAAGCCCCCATCAAAAAAAACCAAAAAAAAGATAGTTGAGTCTATCTTTAAGATCAAAGAAAAGGTTGATGCATTCATAGTCTCAGATTACGGTCATGGAGTTGTTGACAGAAAGGTTATAGAAATTGTGAGAGGTTTTAGGAAGGAGATTCTCATCGTTGGTGACTCAAGGTATAACCTTTCTTCATTTCGTGGCTTTACGATAATCACACCTAATGAACAGGAAGCGACAGAACTTTTGAAAAACAGAAAAATCCCTAGTATAGAGGCTCTAGGGAAAAAGATCCTTAAAATGCTTGATCTTAGAGCCCTTCTTATCACGAGGGGAAATCTAGGAATGGCCCTTTTCACGGAAGATGGCAAAGTAGAGCATATTCCCATCTCAGGAAAGGACGAGGTTACGGATGTAACGGGAGCTGGCGATACGGTTTGTGCCGCCCTTACCCTCTCTTTAGCTACTGGTGCCGATTTTTACTCAGCCGCCAAAATAGCGAACTTTGCGGCAGGGATTGTGGTGATGAAAAGGGGAACTGCAGTGGCCACGAGATTTGAGCTGAAAGAGGCGATTAAAAACCATGGGAAGGATAGTACTTGATCATGCAAAGCTAAAAAGCATCGTTGATCGGAAAAAAAGTCAAGGAAGGATTGTCGTTTTCGGCAACGGATGCTTTGAAATCATCCACGTAGGCCACATAAGGTACCTAAAGGCTGCAAAAAAGCTTGGAGATGTGTTGATCGTTGCTATAAACGACGACGAATCTATGAAAGCCTTAAAGAAGAGGGATTTGATAGTCACTCCTGCAATTGAGAGGGCAGAGATTGTGGCTTCCATCAAATACGTTGACTATGTAACCCTTTTTTCAGAGCGATCTGTAGAGAACTTGTTGAGGCTTCTAAAACCCGATATTCACGCCAAAGGTACCGACTATACTCAAGAAACAGTACCTGAAAGGGAGGTTGTCCTCTCATACGGAGGAAGAGTAGCAATAGTCGGAGATGAAAAGACTCATTCCACCTCGGAAATTATAGAACGGATAAAGGCTGGCAGTCCTACGTGTAGGAATTTAGAATAAATGTAAGGAGGGTGAAATGAGAAGATCAAAAGTGTTCGCTTTTGCTTGTCTACTAGCTGTAGTTTGGATCTGGACTTTGGTTGATACTTGCTTTGCTGAAAAAGGAAAAACCTACGGGCGGTACCTTTTCGGAAGTGTAATCTCTGTAAACCATGAAGCAAAACTGATGACAGTGAAAAGTTGGAGGGGTCAAGTAACTCTAGACATCAGTAATCCCACGACTTATGGAGTAAAAGACATAAAAGAGATAAAGCCAGGTGATAGAGTAAAAGTAAGATACACGAATTTCGGGATCGAGATCGTAAAACTAAAGGATAAGAAAAGATAGGATCTCGAGTTAAGGAGTAAAGCTAGAAAGCTGGTAACGCTCCTCTTGCTTCTGTGGTAGTTCCTTCTTTTCGAAGTAGACGAGCCCCTCGGCGATTTCTCTAAGCGCTGTCACTATCTCTTTGTTGTCACTTTTGACAAGAGGTTTTTCCCCTTTTAGGAGCTGTTTTGCCCTTTTTACGGCAAGGTGGACAAGTTCGAATCTATTCTCCACATGCTTCATGCAATCTTCAACCGTTATTCTTGCCATGGCAGCTTCGAACCTCCTCTACTATGTTTTTGAATTCGCTTAACGCTTTTTCAATAGAATCGTTAATTATAACATAATCAAAGAATCTCTTCGCTTCAAGTTCCTTTCTTAGACGCTCCAAACGTTTAATGATAGCCTTCTCTTTACGGTTTTTGAGCCTCATTATTAGTTCTTCTTCGCTTGGCGGTTGAATAAAAATAAGAATTGCCTGCGGAAAAACCCGTTTTATTTTCATGGCACCGTTTACGTCCAGATCCATAAAGACATCTATTCCCTTTTCTATCATTTCTAAGAGTGGTTCCTTAGGCGTGCCATACATCTCACCGTGCACCTCTTCCCACTCGAGGAAAAATCCTTTCCTTATTAGCTCTTCAAATGTACTTCTCGTTACGAAGTGATAATCGATTCCTTCCCTTTCACCTTCTCTCTTCTGCCTGGTTGTATAGGAGACTGAAAATGCTGAATTTTTGTCCTCTTTTAAAAACCTTGTGAGAATAGTTGTCTTTCCAGCCCCAGATGGGCCCGAGACCACAAATACCTTTCCCCTATTCAACATTCTGAACTTGCTCCCTCAATTTTTCCAGTTCCACCTTTATGCTCACGACCCTTTCACTTATATAAAGGTCTGTAGATTTGCTCCCGATAGTATTGGCCTCTCTCAACATCTCTTGGATAATAAAGTCGAGTTTTCTGCCGATCGGTTCGGTTTGCTGCATCGAGCTTATAAAGTTCTCCATGTGGCCCCTAAGCCTAGAGATCTCTTCGGCTACGTCACATCTTTCAGCGTAAAGGAGTAACTCTTCGAGAAGTCTTTCTTCATTTACAAATCCAACGGCTTCCTTTAATTTGTCTTTGAGTTTTTTCTCGTACTGAGCCCGGGAATGGGGGATGCGGATCTCTATCTCATCGATGAATAAGCCAATTCTTTTTAGCGTTTTTTCTAAGTCTTCCTGAATCGATCTTCCCTCCCTTCGTCTCTCGTCGTCTAGAGCGCGAAGGAGTTCTTCGAAAGCTTCGACTAGATAAGTTTCATTTGGTGGAGGTTGTTCCTCGTAAAAGATGACGTCTTTAAGTCCAAAAAGGTTTTCTAAACCGATAGAACCTTCGATTCCAAACTTCTCTTTAAGTTCACGAACTAATTCGAGATAACGAGAAACCGCAACCTCGTTCACCCTTGGAACCGGACAAGAATGGATAGCCTTCTCCCATCTAAGGACCACATCCACACGTCCTCTCCTTAAATATTTTTTCGCAATTTCTCTCAATCTCTGTTCCAGTGAGAAGTCTGCTTTTGGAATCTTTATGTTGAGTTCCAAATACCTGTTGTTGAGTGATCTCGCTTCTCCGTAGATCTTTCCCTCAGGAAAATCTTTTTCTATTTTTGAAAAGCCTGTCATGCTCTTTACCATTTGCTCTCCAATTTTAACTTTTTTTTTAAGATGGCCCTCCAGGCGTTAAAGAGAGCCACTGTTTTTTCTTCCGAGTAGTCCGGATATGTCCATTCTAACGGTCTGTACGACCCTTTTTTGTAAATGAGGGTGAGATCAGCATATATACCATCTCTGAGATAGATCCTGTGTGTGTAGTTTTTTGTTGTGGCGAGGATTACGTTCTCAAGTGTGATGTATCCAGGATCGACATTCACCGTCCTTTTATTTTCGTAAGAAAGATCTCTCTCTATAGCGTTCGTCTTTATCTTTACCTGTGGCAGCTCCTCTCTACCCCTAAGTGGCTTAAATAGTACGAATCTCCTCTTTAGGTTTTCTCCCATCTCCTCGTTATAATATTGGGTGTGGGTAAAATCGAGCTCATCAGTTGTTTCTTCGATCTCTCCCAAAAGCTCAGTGAGTTTATGGAGCGATTGAACGTAAAAACCGTAGTTGCGGTAAATTACACTTGCAAAGTATAGTGCGGGTTTCGGGTATCTTACTTCTCCCAAAGTAGGAAATATTCCCTGTTCTTTTTTTCGTTTTCCCTAGGAGCTTCTACTTCCCCCTTAAATGTTAATCCTAGCTCTTTGGCGAAAGCTTTTATGTCTTCTAACACCTTTTTTATCTTATCCGCATCTCTCACTACTCCTCCCTTTCCCACTTCAAACCTTCCAACCTCGAATTGTGGCTTAACAAGTGATAAAATACTGCCCCCTGTCTTTACGAGTTCAATTGCATTGGGCAAGATCTTCTTAAGAGATATGAATGACACATCGATAGTAGCAAGATCAAAAAGCTGACCTACCATTTCATACGTGAGATACCGGGCGTTGACACCTTCCAAAATACCGACTCTAGGGTCGCTCCTTAAAGAGTAGTGAAGCTGGTTTTTACCCACATCTACTGCCAATACGTAGGAAGCACCGAACTTCAGAAGGCAATCCGTAAATCCGCCCGTAGATGAGCCTATGTCGATAGCCTTTTTTCCTTTGACATCTATGTTCAGTTGTCTTAAAGCTTTTTCGAGCTTTATTCCTCCAAAGCTCACGTACTTTAGAGGATTTTTTCTTACTTCTATCTCGACGTCTGGAGTGAATCTTCTATCCGGTCTTGTCACTTTTTCCCCTGAGACGTACACTTCCCCTGCGACGATCATAATTTTTGCTTTTTCCCTCGAGGGAGCTAACCTTCTATTTGTTAGGAGAACGTCTAGTCTTTCCTTAGCCACTCCCTTATGGTTTCTGCTATCTTATCTTCCGTTAATCCAAGCTTCTGTCTTAGGGTTTTTTGGCTTCCGTGGGGCAAAAATTGATCTGGCACACCGATCCTCTTTACCGGAATAAAAATTTCCATGTCAGTCAGAGCTTCAAGTATTCCTGAACCGAAACCACCTATTAGGGAGTTTTCCTCGAGAGTGACCAGTCTTTCTGCTCTTTTTGCAACCTCTTTTAACGTCTCATAGTCGATAGGTTTCACAAATCTTCCGTTTACAACCCCACAACTTATCCCGTATTCCTTAAGTCTATCGGCCGCACCCATAGCCTCAGAGACCATTCTTCCACACGCCAAAATGAAGATTTCCTTTCCATCTTTTAGGATCTCCCAGGTTGCGAAGGGAACGAGACTGAAATCATCGTCCACTTGAACACCAAGAACTTCACCCCTTGGATACCTAATCGCGACAGGCCTTCCATAATAGTAAGCTGAAAAGAGCATGTTTTTGAGCTCATTTTCATCCTTTGGGGCCATAACTACCATATTCGGCATATGGCGTAGATAAGATAGATCAAAGACTCCATTATGGGTTGGCCCGTCTGGCCCAACTATACCTCCCCTATCGATACAGAAACAGAGAGGGATATTCTGTAAACATACGTCCATAAGAATCTGGTCGTAGGCCCTCTGTAGGAAAGTAGAATATATTGCCACGTACGGCTTAAAACCCATAAGGGAAAGCCCTGCCGCGAATGTTACCGCATGTTCTTCTGCTATCCCTATATCGTAAAACCTATCAGGAAAAACCTTGGCAAAACGGGAAAGCCCTGTCCCAAGACTCATCGCCGCAGTTATGGCAATGACTTTGTCATCCATTTCCGCAAGCTTAAGAATAGTTGAACCAAAGATGTCGGTATATGTGGGAAGTGCCTCCTTCTTTATTTCCCCTGTACGCAAATCGAACGGCGTGACACCGTGAAATTTTTCCGGGTCTTTTTCGGCATGCTCGTAACCCTTACCCTTCTTTGTCACTACATGGAGGAGAATGGGCCCTTTAAGCCTTTTTAAATTCCTTAAGGTTTCAACGAGTACGTGGAGATTATGTCCATCTGTCGGTCCAAAATATTGGAATCCTAATTCTTCGAAAAAGATCCCAGGAACGACGAGGCCTTTTGCTACCTCTTCCATATACCGTGCCACTTTATAAACTCTGTTCCCGAACGCGGGAATATTCTTAAGGATGGTTTTTACCCTTTCTCTCGCTTTTGATACAAACTCACCCGTCATTATTCGATTAAGGTAAGAAGAAAGGGCACCAATATTGCGGGAGATCGACATCTCGTTATCGTTAAGTATGACTAGTATGTCGCTTTTTGCGTGTCCTGCGTGGTTTAGGGCTTCGAATGCCATACCCCCGGAGAGAGCCCCGTCGCCGATAACGACTATTATCTTTTCATCTGAGTTTAGCTTTTTTTTTGCTTCCGCAAGACCTACTGCAACAGATATGGAATTGCTGGCATGACCTGTGTTGAAGGTATCAAAAACGCTTTCTTGTCTTGATGGAAATCCGCTGATTCCGCCGTCCTGTCTCAGTGTGTGAAAGAGATTCTTTCTGCCAGTCAAAATCTTATGTGCGTAACACTGATGTCCCACATCCCAGATTATCTTATCCTTTGGAGCGTCAAAGACATAATGAATTGCGACTGTAAGTTCAACAACACCTAGGCTTGAAGAGAGGTGGCCGCCTGTGCGGGATACTGTTTTTACGATAAGTTCCCGAATTTCGGAGCACAGATGACTTAGGTCGTTAAGGCTCAGTTTTTTTAAGTCACTCGGGTAATCGACTTTTTCGAGGTACATTAAAAGGTCCTTCTTCCTATGTAAAATGCAAGCTCTCGGAGTATTTTTCCTCTCTCTCCCATAAAGCTTAAAGACTCTATAGCCTCTTCTATCAGTTTTTCCACTTTAAGCTTCGATGTCGTTATTCCGTAGTGTTTAACGTAGGTCTGCTTTGCTGTATCTTTTTTCAATCTTTTTCCAACCAACCCCTCGTCTCCCTCAAAGTCTAAAATGTCATCAACTATCTGGAAGGCTAAACCTACGCACTCCCCATAGCGGGTAAGGGCCTTTAGTTCCTTCTTTTTTGCTCCTCCCATGATCGCCCCAACCCTGACAGAGGCTCTGATCAGGGCACAAGTCTTGTGCCAGTGGATATAGTCGACTATGCTTTTAGATCCTTCTTGGCCATCGTACATAACATCTAGGATCTGTCCTCCCACCATTCCTTCTGCACCCGCTGCCTGAGCTATCTCGAATATTATCCTCTTTACCGTTTTAGGGTTCACATCCTCAGTGAATCGGTTGTCACTCATTATTCTGAAGGCCTCAGTCAAAAGGGCATCTCCGGCAAGAATGGCCACAGCTTCCCCAAAGACCTTATGGCAAGTAGGTTTACCCCTTCTTATGTCGTCGTTATCTATGCTTGGAAGATCGTCGTGGATAAGAGAATAAGTGTGGATCATTTCTATCGCACAGGCAAACGGAAGGAGTTTGTCTATAGGTTTGCCAAGGGACTCGCATGTGGCAATCGCTAGAATCGGCCTTATCTTCTTCCCTTCTGAAAAGAGCATATACTCCATGGACTCTTTTAATATAGCAGGAACATCCTTTAACGATACGAATATTTCTCGCAGACAATTCTCCACAAGAAGCCTTTTCTCGTTGAGGTAGGATTGGAGATTCATCATTCCTCTACCAAAAAAGGGACCTTTTCTACTGTTCCGTTTTCCTTCTTGACTATAAGCTCCACTTTCTTTTCGGCCTCATCCAAGCGTCTTGAAAGCTCATTTGTGAGAGCAATCCCTTCCTTGAAGAGCTCTAATGCCTCATCTAAACCTAGATTTCCCTCTTCCAATGACCGAACAATTTCTTCGAGTCTTTTAATACCCTCTTCGAACTTCATGTCCTCATATTTTTGACTATCATTTGCGGAAAGAAGCAGTTTTCAATATAATAAACCACAATACCTGTTTTTTCCAAGAGGGGGCTGATATGAAGATTCCTATAACAAAAGAAGGTTACGAAAAGTTAAAAAGAGAAAGGGACTATCTCATCTCGAAAAAAAGGCCAGAAATTCTAAAAGCAATAGAAGAGGCAAGGGCCCATGGCGATCTTTCTGAGAATGCGGAGTACGATGCGGCAAAGGAAGAGTATCAGTTACTCCAGAAAAAGATAGCGGAAATAGAGGAGATGCTAGAAAAATCGACCGTAATGGAGCCCAACTCGAATAGCTCGGAATGTGCTTTCGGATCGAAGGTGAAATTGAAGAACGTTGATACAGGGGACATAGTTATCTATCAGCTAGTAGGTCCCTTTGAATCGGACGTTAAATCGGGAAGAATATCTGTCACGTCTCCTTTGGGTAAAGCACTACTTGGAAGGCGAGTAGGAGAAGAAGTACGATTCTCTGCGCCAGGGGGAGAAAAGATTTACGAGGTTTTGGAGATCGAGTAAGGTACTACTTCTTACGTTTATAAAGGGGTGACATCTCTCTTAAAAAGTTAACCGACTTCTTCAAGGCCTCGAATGTCCGTTCTATATCCTCAATCGTATTATCTCTCCCGAAGGAAAATATGATTGTCCCCTGCGCCCTTACATAGTCGAGTCCTATCGCTGTTAAAACATGGGATGCTCTAAGCGAACCTGAGGCACAGGCTGATCTCGTTGAGACACATATTCCCGCCTCATCGAGTAAAAGCATCAGGGACTCTCCTTCTATATAATCGAACGAACAGGAAAGAAGCCCTGGAAGACTCTGTTCTGGATGACCGTTTATTGTCACATCTTCTATCTCCAGTACCCTCTTTATCATCTCTTTCTTTAGAAACTTCAACTTTTCCATCCTTTGGGGCATCTCAATCATTGCTAGTTCTGCAGCTTTCCCTAGTCCAACTATCCCAATCATGTTGTGCGTTCCGGCCCTTCTTCCACCTTCCTGTATACCCCCATCTAGAATTGGAACGATCGGAGTCTTTTGCCTTATGTAGAGGGCACCTACTCCTGATGGCCCATAGAACTGGTTAGCAGAGAGACTCAGAAGGTCCACGTTCAGTTCGTCCACGTTAACTGGAATATTCCCGCAGGAGGCTACGGCATCAGTGTGGAAAACTATTCCCCGCTCTTTCGCTATTTTTCCTATCTCTGCTATAGGTTCTATGGTTCCTATTTCGTTATTGGCGTGCATGATCGTTATAAGAATCGTGTCGCTTCTTATGGCCTTTTTAACATCTTCAGGATCTACAAGTCCATATCTATCAACACTTACGGATGTTACGTGGAAGCCCATCTTCATGAGAACTCTCAATGGCCTAGAAACGGCTTGGTGTTCAATATTGGAAGTTATTATGTGTTTACCTTTTTTCTGGAGAGCAAAGGCAACACCTTTTATCGCGTGATTCGTGGACTCTGTCCCGCCTGAAGTGAAGACTATCTCTTCTGGTTTTGCTCCTATAAGAGCCGCAACTTTTTCTCTTTGAGCCTCCAAAATCTCATTTGCCCTATCTCCTATTTTATGTTGACCTTGGGGGTTGCCGAACCCATCGGTTTCGATGTATTCGATCATGGCTTTTTTTACTTCTGGATGAAGCGGGTTTGCAGATATGTGGTCGAGGTAAATTACGTTCATCGTCTCTCCTTTTTTTGGATTCTATAGGAAGTTAACTAATTAATCTTCCACATTTAGTACAGAAAGGCACATCTTTCGGTAACTTTTCTTCGCAATATGGACAGACACAGGTTCCTTCCCTTTCCCCTATGTATTCTGTATGGGAAGGTTCGGTCTTTTGTTTCTTTTTCCCAGTTTTTCTCTCGTAGTAGTCCATTATCGCTTTTTTTAGCGCATCGGCTCCCAGATTTGAGCAGTGAAGCTTATTCTTGGGAAGTCCTCCTAAAGCTTCTGCTACCTCTGTATTTGTGATTTTTAAAGCCTCTTCCAGAGTTTTACCCTTTGCCATCTCCGTAACCATACTGGATACCGCAATTGCCGCACCACATCCAAAGGTAACGAATTTTATGTCCTTTATCCTTTCTTCCTCAACTTTTATCGTAATCTTCATCATATCCCCGCAGATAGGGTTTCCAACCTCACCCACTCCATCAGCATCTTCAATGACACCTACATTTCTGGGATTTTTGAAATGGTCGAGGACTTTTTCAGTGTACTCCATCTTTTCCTCCTTTTTTAACCTCCTGCAAGTGGCTCCATGAAGATCTCCACATGTACTTTGTCTGAGTCACTGATAGGCGTCTTCAAGCCCAAAGGAAGCTCAAAATGGCTAACACCGTTTAGGTACACGTACCTTAGGTCTTCTCCCATATGTTCGTCCTCAATAAGCTTTAGGTGAGGAAACTTTTCGTTTAGAATCTTAAGAAGTGAAAGGAGAGTATTTTTATCACCTGGAAGCTCGATCTCTTTTGGAATCGAAGAAGATCCGGAAGGTACGAGATTCGTGCTTAATGTCACTTTGACCTTCATAGAACGAGCTAATTTTATATCTTTTATTTTTCCTTTTCAACCTAGGATCTTTTGGTGACTACTAATACGCAAGTCTTACTCTCAATTTTTTGACTTTGGTGGGTACTTAATGAGTAGACCTAAAAGGAAGCCCAAAAGTGGAAGCAGAGCTATTACACGAATGGTAAACGGAACACCCCATCTGTCAGCAAGTACCCCGAGAAGGGTAAGACCGAGTCCGCCGGCACTTATCGTGAGGCCCACCATAATTCCTGATGCCATACCAAGATGACGTGGAAGCAGAATCTGGCCCATTGCAGTTGTAGTCCCGAATGAGGATATAAGGACCATTCCGGATACGGCAAGGAGGATAAAAGTCGAAAACCCGCTCGTTTCAAAGAAAAGATTTAAAAGTACCGAAGATATGATAAGGGTCAAAAGGAGAAACCTCTTATGGCCTATCTTATCGGCAAGTACTCCTCCAATTAAGGTTCCGATCGCACCAGACAAAAGAAAAGTTGTAGAGAGTTTTCCAGCGTAAAGAGGATTACCCCTTAGGTAATTTATGTAGTAAAAAGGGATGTAGGTGGCCATCCCGAATTGCGTACAAGCTCTAATCGTTGAAACAAAAGCAAGAATTGAGAAGGAGAATTTGTCCTCCTTCACGTCCTTTTCCTTCTCCTCTTTTCTCTTCGTTATCTGTCTTTCAGGCAGTCTTAGAGAGTCTAGAGAGAGAAAGATAAGAAAAGAGACAAGTACAGCAGGAAACATGATAAAAGGGGTCCCCTTAAGTCCAAAATGTGTGCAAAAAAATATGGCGATTATGGGACCTAGTGCCAATCCAAGACTTCCACCGAAGGCAAAGATGGAGACACCTGTTGCTTTTTTTTCTCCTGTAAAAGAGTGAGCAACTTTAAACCCTTCGGGGTGAAAGAGGGCAACCCCTATCCCGCTTATCACAACACAAAGTATAAGCAAAAAATAATTGGGAGCATACCCACTTAGAGCGAGACCGGCTCCCGCAATGGAAGGGGATAAAGGCAGTATCCATCTTATAGATTTTCTATCCGATATGTATCCGAATAGGGGCTGAATTATAGAGGAGGAAAGGTTGGAAAAAAGTACCACAGTGCCAGCAAGTGTATAAGAAAGGTTGAGAGCATCTCTGAAAAAGGGAAGGATCGCGGGAAGGGCACCTTGATTCACATCCGTTGCGAAATGTGAAAGGCTAAGAAGCAGAAGCTCTTTCTTTTTCATCTGGACTAAGATTATCCGAGGGAAGATTTAGGTGTCAAGGATTTTGAAAAAGAAAGATTCAAGTTGTAAGCTAAAACGGCTAAAAAAAGATGAAAGTGATAAGAAAATTCGATCCCTGGATGTCGCCTTTGTGTACATGTCCAGATAAATACTCTTTTTGCCCTTATACTGGCTGCGGGCATGGGTGTATTTACTGCTATGTGGACTACGTTCCAAGATTCGAAGAACCGAGGAGAAAAAAAGATCTGATGAGAATGGTGGAAATTGACATGAAATCCATAAACCCTTTTAGTATCATCTCTGTCTCAAACTCGTCAGATCCTTACCAACCTATGGAGGAAAAGTTCCGTGATTTCAGAAATTTCCTAGAGTTTGCGGCACATTTTCCCGTAAAAATATTAATCACAACAAAAAGTGACTTGGTCTTGAGGGACTTGGACATCCTAAAAAGGATAGGTTGCGCTGTGATGATAACAATAACCACACTCGATGAAAAACTCGGGAAAAAACTCGAACCATCCGCTCCAGATCCATCCTCCAGACTGGATGCTCTTGAGACGTTGACTAAAAATGGAATCCGCTGTGGAGTAAGAATCGATCCTATTATCCCGTACCTCAACGAAAACGAAATAGAAACTATTGTCAAAGAGGTAAAAAGAAGGGGTGCATCCCATATAACGAGTAGTACTTACAAGGCACGAAAAAGAAGTTTCGCAAAACTCACAGAAGCTTTTCCTAAGCTGAGAGATAGGTTTGTTAGAGATTATTTGGAGAATGGAAAAAGAATGAGAAACAGCTTATACCTTGACGAGAAAAGAAGGCGAAGCATAATGGAGAGGGTGAAGATTGCATGTGACACATACGGTATTAGTTTTTCAACATGCAGGGAGGGATTTTTTGACCTAAAAAGCTCCGCGTCCTGTGACGGAAGCCATCTTTTGACTACTTAAAACCCTCAATAAAGGAGAGCACGTTCTTGCCAAGAACAGAGTGATTGTAACCGCCTTCTAAGACAGCAAATCTCAGACCCCGACAGATCCTCTCACTTGCATTTTTGAGCAGCTCTCCTATGAGACTATAATCTTCGATCTCCAAAGTTCCGCCCCAATCCTTTTTTGCCCTATCAAAACCGGCAGAGACAGCAAGAATACTGTACGTTTTTTCTTTTTCGAGAAATTGCTCTAAGGATTTTAACTGGTTTATTCTATCGCCACCCGGAACGTGGTAGTACGTGACCTCTTTTGTCTTTTTAAAAATGTTTGCCGTGCCGTCGCCAAAGTGGAGGTCAAAGTCAACTATCAAGGCGCTTTCTATCTCCTTTAAGCTCATGAGTTTTTTTATGGCAATGGCTATGTTGTTGAAATAGCAGAAACCCCAATGTGAATCATAGCCTGCGTGGTGGCCTGGGGGTCTTATGACCCCGAAAGAGGGTTCGCCTTCTTTTGCAATTTTTGCACAGAGAATAGCGCCTCCAGCCGAAAGGGAAGCAATTTCGAAAACGTGATGGTCTTTTTTTATCCTTTCTATATGCGATTTTGAGTGGGCAAGCAATAAATCATTGTAACTTGCCATTTGAGGTTCTACGACATCAAATAAACCCGTAAGTTCTTTCATTATCGCTTCCATTCTTCCTGGTTGGGAGGCGGGATCGGTTGAGTAGACTTCCGTAAACCTCTCGTGGAAGACTATCTTCATGGCACCCCCATCTTTTCGCATATTGGAAGTACACTTCTGTTCTTAATTTAGCTTCTTTGATCCCCTGTAGCAAGCTTTTTCTCGACAAAGCTACTAATTAGCGGCATAATACAAAAAAAGAATCTGGAGGATGCCATGGGTAAAGCAAGTCCACACTGTGCGGAATGTGACTTAAAAAAAGAAGAAAAGATATGCCTAAGCCCAAATGGAAAGAGTTTTCCTGGATGTCCGACATTGAAGAAAGAGATAGTTGAAGACTCTAAAAAAGAATACGAAAAACCAGACATACTGAAATTCGCACAGAAAGCTTCCATCCAAGAGGCAGAATGCTACGCCAATAGGGAGAGAAGACCATACGTAATGCATCCTTATAAGACTAGGATCGAGGAGATATACGAATTTGCGAAAAAGATGGGGTATAGGAAGCTTGGGCTCGTTTTCTGTATTGGGCTTAAAAGAGAAGCCGAGATTGCAAATATGGTATTTAAAACTCAAGGCTTCGATGTCATCTCCGTTATCTGTAAGGCTGGTAGAATCGCCAAAGAGGAACTCGGTCTCAAAGATGAGGAGAAGATCTTTATAGGTGAATTTGAGTCCGCCTGTAACCCCATACTTCAGGCTTTCATCGTAAACCGCGAAAAGACTGATTTTAATGTTCTACTCGGACTTTGCGTCGGGCACGATTCACTCTTTTTTAAATACGCAGAGGCACCGACTACTGTTTTAGCTGTCAAGGATAGGGTCACTGGACACAATCCCCTTGCTGCGCTTTATACGTGTGAGACTTACTATGCAAGGTTACTTAAGACCGATTCCTAATGAACCGTCTTTGGGTTTTATGAATTTAAAGGTCCTAAGTTCCACATCTAGATGGAATTTTATAAAACTTTCGAGTAAATCGAAAGCAAAACTGATAAGCTGGTCACTTAGCTCTTTTTTGCCTGTGGCCAAAAAATTTAAAAGCTGATCCGGATAAACCTCCGACGGACAAAATTGAGTACACCTCTCACATAGGATGCCACCTTTCTCGCTGGAAAAATAAATCTTTTGCTCGACCGTTTTTCCACAGTGAACGCAGCTTTTGAAGTTGGGAAGAAACCCGATGGTTTCTAAAATTTTGAGAAGGAGCATTAATACCTCGGGTAATGGAACAGAAGACGTCTTTAATCTCCGTAAGATTCCTGAAAGAAGGTGAAATAATGTGGGGAAAGGTTGCCTTTCCTTTGTAAGCCTATCTGCCACTTCGATAAAGAAGCTTGCCAGAGAGAATCTCTGAAAATCCCTCTCAATGCCAGACATATCCTCAACTATGTGGGCACTCTCAATCCTAGATAGATGACCCTTAAATGACTTGTCAAAATATTCGACATTTATGATCTGCATGGGTTCCAAAGTGTTCATAAACCTTTTTACACTTTTAGCTCCACCCTTTGCGATCGCCGAAATCTTTCCAGAGTTTAGGGTAAAGAGGTGTACGATTCTGTCGGACTCGCCGTATGAGAGTTTCCTAGTAACTATAGCTTCATCCTTTACAAGACCCATACTTTATCGCTCGATTACTTCCTTTCTTCTATCCTTTTTGAATACAAACCTCTCATCACTTATTTCACCGTTTAGCACGACAGAATTGAAAATGAGTGTGTTTCTATTCCCAGTTTTCTCAACTATTTCGATCTTCTTTACGGTTAAGTCTTTGCCAAACCATATCCTTAATGCTGTTATCATCTCATCCGTTTTCGGTTCGAGGTTTAAAATCTCGTAGTTTTTGTCAGAGATCCGTTCTTTAAGACGAAAGTGTGTCTCCAGATTCGTAAGATCCTCGATTAAGTCTAAGAAGTACTTCTTAGTTTTTGAAGGATCGACTTTCTCTTTTATGATAAACGGCCTTTCCTCATCGTACTGATAGAGATACTGCCCATCAAATAGAAAGTATCTAAGTCTCGGACTTTTATAAACCCATAAAAATCCCCTCTTCTTTTTGTAAAAGAACTCTCCGGAAAATTCCCTTAAAGAGTCTGAGCTGGATATGTGGATAGTCTGCTTAAACTTGGCTTGAAATGTTGTCACATTTGAGTATTTCTCTCTTACATCTTCGGTTGCGAAAATAGAACTAAAACAGACAAATATTAAGACGCAAATCCCGAGTATATGTTTTTTCATTTTCTCTTTAGGACCTCCCTTGGTCTTACTCCATCCGAGGGTCCAATGATACCTTCTTTCTCCATTCTCTCTATGATCCTTGCCGCCCTGTTATAGCCGATTCTAAATCTCCTCTGGATCATACTTATGGAGGCTTCCCCCCTTTCGATCACGAATTCTTTCGCCTCTTCGTACTTTTCGTCGTAGAATTCGTCTTCATCCTCCTTTGTCTCTTTCTCTTCCAATATCTCAGTCTGGTAGGAAGGCTGGCCCTGACTCTTCAAAAAGTCCACGATCCTTCTTATCTCGTTTTCTGAGACGAAAGGTCCATGTATTCGTTGAAGTCTTCCAATGCCGGGGCTCAGAAAAAGCATATCTCCCTGACCGAGGAGACTCTCCGCACCATTCGTATCTAGGATAGTCCGAGAGTCCACTTTGGAGGATACTTGAAAGGAGATGCGGGCTGGAAAATTGGCCTTTATGATCCCTGTAAGAACGTCAACAGAAGGTCTCTGAGTCGCAATTATAAGGTGAATACCGGAGGCCCTCGCCATCTGTGCGAGCCTGGCTATGTACTCTTCCACCTCTCTTGTGGAAACCATCATTAAGTCCGCAAGCTCGTCTATCACAACTACGATATACGGTAAGAGTTCGTTACCTTCCTTTTCCATTTTCTGGTTATATTTGTCTATGTTCCTAACTCCTTTCTGGGCCATGATCGTATAACGTCTCTCCATTTCATCTATTAACCACCTCAAAGAAAGCTTTGCATTTTTGGGGTTTGTAACAACAGGCAAAAGTAGGTGAGGAATTCCATCGTAAAACGAAAGCTCAAGCATTTTTAAGTCTATCATGAGGAATCGGACATGGATCGGGGTTGCTTTGAAAAGTATGCTGCATATCATACTGTTTAGGGAGACACTCTTTCCAGATCCAGTAGAACCCGCAACGAGTAGATGAGGCATCTTTGCGAGGTCCGCAACAAAAGGTTCCCCGTATATCGTTTTTCCGAGTGCAAGCGTGAGATATGAGTGCGATTCGACAAAAGCTCTCGACTCTATTATTTCACGCAGATAAACCGTCTGTCTTACAGGGTTTGGAATCTCGATCCCGACAACTGATTTACCAGGTATAGGAGCAACGATTCTTATTGAAGTTGCGCTTAGAGCCATTGCGAGATCATCCGACAGGTTTGCTATTCTACTTATCTTTATGCCGGGGGCAGGTTCGAACTCATATAGTGTTATAACGGGACCGGGGGTAACCTCCCTTACCGCTCCTTCGATACCATAATCTTTGAGTTTTTTTTCTAATATCTTTGCGTTAAGGTTTATCGTTTCTTTGTCAATCTTTATATCCTTCTTCTCCACAGGATCTAAAAGGTCAATTGGAGGAAGTTTATAAGGCCCGAGGCTCTTAAAAAACTCGAAGGACTCCTGGACAAACTCTTTTTTCATTTCCTGAGGCTCCACTTTTGTATCGTCCATCCCTGCTACCTTAATCTCCCTCTTTCTCTCCTTCTGTTTTTTCCTTTTGATCCTATCTTCTAGGTGCTTTATGAGCGGCGCATGAACTATAAGAAAGATGGATGAGATGAAAACAAAGGATAGAATGATTGAGGTTCCGAGATAGCCGAAAAAGTGAAGGAGTGAGCTCTCAAGGAGAACACCGAAAAGACCTGAAATCGGATATTCCATCCCCTTTAATTTTATTGACCTCACAAAGATCTGTAGAAACGCAGAAATTGAAACGAAAAGCAAAACAAGACCCGCAAAAAAAGTGGAGTAACTCGCCAATTTTTTCTTTCTCAAAAGGAGGAAAGAAAAGACTAGAATGTAAAAAAGTAAGATATAGCTTGAAAGTCCAAAACACTGAATTAAGAGATCTGATATGTAGGATCCTGCCTTTCCGCAGTAATTATGAACCACTGAAGAGACCGTAGTGAAGGAGGGATCGAAAGGATGGTAGGATATGAGGGAGAAGAGTAAAAAGAGAAAGATCCCAAAAAGGGAAACACCCGCAAGTTCCTTTTTTAAATCAGACGACATTTTGCGTTTTTATTTTATTTTTTGTCAACAAACGATCTATATCTTTCCAAACCATTTCCGCGACAGCAGATTTCTTAAGCCCTGAGTCTTTTATTTCGATTGGTTTTCCTATCTCGACCCAGACAGACCCGCTCTTTATAGGAAGGAACTTCCCTTTTGGCTGAAGAAGAAATGTTCCGTAAATCGCGCAAGGAACTATCTGAGCATCGATTCTATGTACTATATGAAATGCTCCCTTCTTGAAGGGAAGCAAGTTTCCGTCCTCACTTCTCGTTCCCTCTGGAAATATTAGGACACTAACTCCTCTCTTAACTTTTGATACTACTTCGTCAAGCGCCTTTTTTGACTCTCTTAAGCTTTCCCTGTCTATACTTATGTGACCAACACACTTCATAGCCCAACCCATAAAGGGTATTCTGAAAAGCTCCTTTTTTGCCACAAATCTAAAGGAAAGAGGGATTTTGGCGAGAAGAACGAATATATCCAGGGCACTTTGGTGGTTACACATAAAAACATAAGGTCCGTTCCTAAGATTCTCTTCCCCTTCCAAAAAGACATCGATCTTTGCTGAAAAAAGATAAATCTTTGCCCAGAGTCTTTCGATTCCGTGGAGTACATACCCCCTTCTGTCAAAGAGAAACACAAAAAAGGCAACAATTGAAAGTACGATGGTCGATATGACAAGACATAATAGACAAAAAGCTCTTCTCATAGTTTCTGGGATAGAGCATCAACTATTTTTCTTACCTCTGTTTTTAAATTTTCATCCATATCGTACGGTGAAATCCCTTGCCTTTCGGCCTCTTTTATTCTTTCACTGAAACTCACAGAACCGAGTAACTTCATATAGGGTAGATTATTCTCTATGAATTCAATATCCTCCCTTCCAGTTACTTTATTGGCAACTATTGCGACGTTATCCAGTCCTATATCTTTTGCAAGATCTTTTATTTTCTTTGCTGTCTTTATACTTTGGATTCCCGGTTCCACAACTACTATTAATCTATCGACATGACTTGCTGTGCCCCTTCCTAGGTGCTCAAGGCCCGCATCCATGTCAACGACTACCCATTCATCCCTCTCTATCAAAACGTGGGCCAGAAGATTTCTAAGAAGCACATTTTCCGGGCAGAAACAACCCCCACCACCTTTGTTTATAGAACCGAGAACTAGGACCTTTATGTGGTCTTTTTTTAAGGAATAGATCTCGGGAATGTCGTCTACCTTGGGGTTTAATTTAAAAAAGCCCCCGTATTCACCCCTTTTCGCTCCTGTTCTCGCCTCTATAAAATCCTTCATTTCTGAAAGAGGTTTAAACTCGGTGCCTTCCAGTTTTATACCTATCTGACCCGGAAGGTTCATGGCAGGATCGGCATCGATAGCTAAAACCCTATACCCAAGATCAGAAAGAAGCCGAACCATTGTGGAGGCAACCGTCGTTTTCCCTACCCCTCCCTTTCCCGATATAGCTATCTTCATCATCTCCTCCTTTTAGTCCCTTTTGTCAATTCTTTAGAACTTTTTAAACTCAGGCTTAATAGTCATTGTAAGGCTTTAGATCTTTGAGGTCAAGTAAGGCTAAAAAAAATTGATCCTGATTTCGATGGAAATTGCTCATCATTTCTGCTAAAATTGTGAAGCTGGGTCCCATCGTCTAGTGGTTTAGGACACCGGCCTCTCACGCCGGAAACGCGAGTTCGAATCTCGCTGGGACCAGTAAATTTAGTTTTTAGGGACCGAAAAGGAATTTTTTTAGTGCTTTTAAAGCCTTTCCCCTGTGGCTAATTTCGTTTTTCTCTTCCACTGAAAGCTCGGATAAAAACTTACCAATGTCAGGTACGTAGAATATTGGGTCGTACCCAAACCCATACTTTTCTTTTTTCTCGAACCCTATGTAACCTTTGAGCTCTCCGTAGAATATGTACTGCCTTTCGTGGCCAGGCAGATATAGGGCTAAATAGGCCTTAAATTTTGCCGATCTTCTCTCCCATGGGACATCCGCAAGTTCCAAAAGAAGTCTTTGAATTCTTTCTTCGTCTGTCCTTCCGTACCTTGCACTTTTCACACCCGGCCTTTTTTTTAAGTACTCAACCTCAAGTCCCGAATCGTCAGCAAGAGAAGGGAGGTTGAATCTATCCCCTATCTTTCTTGCCTTCTTTAGGGCATTCATGACGTATGATGTATCATCCTCCTCTATATCCTCTACGAACCCAAGATCCGAAAGGGAATAAATCCGAAGGTTAGATTCTCTGAGGGCTTGCTCGAATTCTCTGAACTTACCCACATTTCTTGTTGCAACTATAACTTCTTTTATGTGCTTCATATAGGGAAGAGAGATCCAAGTACCATCTTTTGAATTTTAGTAATTTCTTGGATGCCTTTCTCCGCGTATTTATACATCGCGTCTAGCTTTTCCTTACTGAAGGGTACCCTTTCTGCTGTTCCTTGAATCTCCACTATGTTTCCTTTTCCTGTCATCACAAAATTCATGTCGACCTCGGCCTTTGAGTCTTCTTCATATGTCAGGTCCAAAAGGATTTCTCCCTCCACTATCCCTACACTTACCGCAGCAACAGAATCACTAAGAGGGATCTTTTCTATAAGTCCTCTCCTTTTTAGATTCCATAATGCATCCACGAGGGCCACATAAGCTCCGGTTATACTTGCGGTTCTCGTTCCACCATCCGCCTGGATTACATCGCAGTCTATCCAGAGGGTTCTTTCCCCTATAAGATCAAGGTTGATTATGGCCCTTAAAGCCCGACCGATAAGCCTTTGAATTTCGTGCGTCCTTCCACCTATTCTTCCCGCCACCGATTCCCTTATAGATCTAGCGTGGGTGGCCCTAGGTAACATGGAGTATTCCGCTGTGATCCATCCCTTTCCCGTATTCTTAAGAAAAGGAGGAACCTTCTCCTCCACACTCACAGAACATATAACCTTTGTATCTCCCATCTCCACAAGCACCGATCCCTCTGGAAATTTTAAATATTCACGGGTTATTTTAAGATCCCTTATCTTGTCGTTGGGTCTACCATCTGCTCTCATAGCTTTTGCTCCCTGGGTGAGTATTTTTTTACAGCCTCAATCAGAGGGTTGAGAACATGTGCTGCCTTTAATTCTGGCCCATAAAACCTAAAAAAAAGACCGGGCATGTCAACCCCCAAAAGGGGAAAGAGGGGCAGTCTTATAACATTTTTTCCGTAGGATGAGGCTACATGCTCAGCTATTTTGAGAGAGAGACCGATATGAATAGCGGGTATTTCATGTATCCTCAAGAATCTTCCATCCTGTTTTCTCGCATTGGATACGGCAACAAGAATACTTGACACTTCTTTTTTTCTTAGATCGATTGCACAGAAGACTCCCTTCCTTTTTTCGTTTATCTCGCTAATTAGACGCAAATGTTCCTCCAAATCTCGTTTTCCTTGGTAAAAAGAAAACTCAATTCCACTCTTTTTGAGAGTCCTAATTAAGTCCCTCCTTATTTCTTCTTCCATCGGAGAAACAACGTAAAAGTATATGGTTTGAGAATAGCTTATGGCGGGAAAGAGAATAAGAAGTAGAACTATGATCCCATCTCTCATCCCAAAGCTCCGATCTTTTCACCACGTAGGGCCCGTCTCATCTTTTCACTTAAGAGCACGATATCTGGCCCATGTTCGTCGGTAAATATCACGCCTTTTTTCGTTTTTAAATTTTTAAGCCCTTCTTTTCCCAAACTACAATACGCTTCAACTATCTCAGAAAGTATCCTTGCATCTTCACTTATCACCACGTACTCTGCGCGGTCAATGGCATATCTATTCCCGTTAAAACTCAGAGTAATTCCACCCTTTTCTCTAAGATACTCGAAAGGTTCAGAATCCGTTATGCTGTCTCCAACGTAGACGACATTTTTATAAGGTATATCAAGGCTCCTTATGATCTCATCCAGTACCCTTTTCTTTTCCACCCCCCCTACTGGCACTATTGATTCCATAAAGGGAAAGATAGGCAGAGTGGGAATTACATCGAAAAAGAATTCTTTTAGTATGCGGACGGTCTCAAAAGAATCTCCCATAAGGTTTCCCTGTTCGTCCCACTTTATGGGAGAAAGTTCGAGTATTTTTTCTTTGTAAGTTTCGATGATTTCTTTTTCTCTTCGGTCCATTACGTAGCTATCAAGGCTCATTTTTGTAGAGAAAACCTTATCCTTTTCAAGTTTTAAGTACTCTGTAACCTCAGCTATGTAATGCTCATAGCTTGTACTTATCATATAAACGTCCATCTTTTGTCTTATCTTTGCCAATGTTTCTTTCACTTGAGGAGTTACAAGAAGAGTATTTCGCGAAAATTCACGTAGGTGAGCGTCTTTAATGCCTGCGGCTTTAAGGAAAGGAAAAAGATATTTTAGCGTACTTCCGTACCTATAATTCTTTATACCCCCAAAGAGGCCAAGGTAATCATCGAAGGCACTAAGGAGTGTGAAAAGATTGCCCCCATTTTTTATGAAGTGATCAGCTACTTCGTACGCATTATCGTTCTTTGTAACTGGACCTTCACAGTCGGTCACGTAGATGAATCTCTCCACTCTTTACCTTCCCCATAGACAATAAGGTCTGTAATATCTATTCCTCCCTGGATCTCTTTGCCCTCGAAGTAAACCTTTTTCCCAAGTATTCTTATTTTGCCTTTCGAGAGAAGAGATAGGGTCTCAATAATAAGAGGCGTCTCAAGCCTAAATTCTCTTTCCCTTATGAGCCAAAAAAGCTTCTCAAAAGCTTCTTTCTCTTTTCTTTTTGCACCCTCGTAAAGGGAGAGTACCTCATTTTCTGAAACCTCACTTTTGCAAAATGTCACACAAGGTCCACCATCTAAGGTCCCATCGACAATGTGGATCATTGCTCCAAATGTCGTCTCTCCGTTCTCAATTACTTTTTTTATAACGTCTTCCCACTTGCCCTTGTGTCTTCCGGGCAAAGAAGGGTGGAGATTTAAAATAGTGAATCTATCGAATAGCACCTCTGAAACTATGAGCATGTAGCCAGCAAGAAATATGAGGTCAAATCTATAATTTTCGATTATTTTCAAAACCTCTTCATCGAAGAGTCTTCTGCCCTCTTTCAACGAAAGGCCTTTTTTAAATAAAAATTCCCGAGTACTTAAGATCTCACATGGTATCCCTTCCGTCTTTGCGAATTCCACCATTCTTTGGGAATAGATCGATTCTTCAGGGTCCCGATTGAAAAAACAAAGGGAGATCCTTCCATCGATTTTTTTTGTCTTTGTGGCATGAACGACATCCACCAGTAACTTAAAAGCCTCCTCGTCTCTTCCTGTGGAGAACCAACAGATGTTAAGCACGGATCATGCCTCCGGAATCTCTTGGGGATAAGAATCTCTTCCGTAACCTTTTGTGCTTTCGGATGCTGCAATGACTGCCCTCTTTAGAGCAATTCGAGGATCTTGACCCATAAGGTAAAGACCAAGAAACACTCCGTCTAACACATCACCCGCTCCGGTTGTGTCTACGGCTCTGATTTTTTCAGCTTTTACATGGTATGATTCTTCTCTCGAATAAAAAGAGGCACCTTCTTTGCCCTTTTTGACAATAACTATCTTTACTAGCTTGAGAGCCTTTGCTAGTGAAAGTTCGACATCAGAACCGAAAAGCATACAGAGTTCCTTTTCAGAGCAAAAAAGGATATCCATACCTTCTATAAGATCGAGAGTCTTTTGACCTTTGCGCGCGTAAATCTCTCCGGGGTCCAGACTTAGCCCGGCCTTTCCCATAATCTTCTCTTTGACGTAAAGCTGAGCTTCCATCGCAGAATCACTCACAAAAGAGGACATGTGTATCCACGAGCATTTTGATAACTTTGAGATATCGATGTCGGTAATTTTTAAGTCACTGTTACTATTTGGGACCAAGGCTATTGCCCTGTCGGGACTATCCAAGCTATTACTCCTTTCGTTCAATATGTATGTAAAACCGGTTTTGCCTCTCCTTATTATTCCCTCCTTAGATTCGTTTCCGATTTTACTCAAATAAAACTCGCCTTCTCTGTCAAGACCCAGAACTCCAAAAAGAAGAGTATCGATTCCCATAAGGGAGATCATGTAACATGCGTTTGATGCGGAACCACCAGGCGAGATCTTCTTTAAAACACAGAATCTTGTCAACTTTTCCAAAAAATTACCAAGAAATTTTTCTTCGATTACAATTTCGCTTCCAGGGTTAAGCTCAAAATCCTTACATTTGAAGAATCTCAAATCTTCGACCTCATAAATGAAATCTAAGTTTAAGGCCCCAAAACCACAAACGGTCATATTTTACTGTTTAAAAGATATCTTTGGAGGTTGTAAGCTGCTAAAGCCCCATCACCAACGGCAGTTGCGATCTGTCTTAGCATTTTCTTTCTAACATCTCCGGCGGCCAAAATACCCATCGTCTTTGTGAAGAGGTTCTCATCCGTAAGTACGAATCCATTTTCGTCCCTTTCTACGAGATCTCCGAGGAAGGTGGTGTCCGGCTTTGAACCGACGTATATGAATACCCCATCTACGGAAATGGTTCCTCTTTCACCAGTCTTTGTATCCTCGATTACGATCTTTTCTACGAACTCGCCCCCTTTTATCTCTAAGGGTATTTTATTTAGCCAAAAAGTAATTTTTGGGTTTTTGAATGCCCTATCTTGAAGAATCTTTTGCGCCCTAAGGGTCTCCCTTCTGTGGATTAAATATACATGATTTGCAATCTTTGTGAGAAAGAGAGCCTCCTCCAAGGCGCTATCTCCGCCCCCTATCACAGCAACAGTTTTATCCTTGAAGAATGGACCGTCGCACGTCGCACAATAAGAGATTCCCCTACCAAAGTATCTATCTTCTCCAGGGATTCCAAGTTTTAGAGGGCTTGTTCCTGTTGCAACTATCAAGCCGTAAGCCTCGTATTCCGTATCGGCAGTATGAACCGAAAAGAGATTTCCGACCCTTTCTACACCTTTCACCTCTTGAAACTCTTTGATCTCCAATCCGCAATTTTTTGCCTGAAAGATGAATCTCTCCATGAGATCTTTTCCTGAGATTGCTTCTGGAAATCCCGGATAATTCTCTATTTTTTCCGTGTTGAGTGGGGTTCCACCTACAACCATCTTCTCTAAAAGAAGGGTCTTTACTCCTTCCCGTACAAGATAAATTCCCGCTGTAAGTCCTGCAGGACCTCCACCTATCACAATAGCATCGTACTTCATTCTTGAATCTATCCTCCTTTTTGGATGTGAGAAATTTTGACATAAGGAGGGAAAATTGTAAAGGCACAAGGACTATTTTTATATTTTTAAGTGATGGATATCTGGAAGCTCAGAATCTCCGTTCCAAAAGGGACAGAAGAACTTCTTCCAGAAGACGTCTACGAATTGGCAAATGGTGGCATAATCCTGGAAGAAAAGGATTATGACCTTTTAAACCTCATCTTTTACACAAAAAACCCAGAAACCCTTCTTTCGTTACTTGAGGAGAAAGTTCAAGTAATCGAATATTCTCTCTCCCGAGAAGAGCCTAAGGACTACGAAAAAATCGTAAAAAACCTCTATAAACCTGTAAAAATAGGCGATATCTACGTAGTTTGTCCCTGGCATAAAGTTAAGTCTCCTACAAAGAGTATAGTCATAGAGCCGGGTATGGCATTCGGGACAGGAAGACACGAAAGCACAAAGATTATGATGCTTCTTATGTCCAAAACGAACTTCAAGTCCAAAGATGTTGCAGATTTGGGTTGCGGTTCTGCGATTCTTTCGATTTACGCATCGATTCTTGGCGCCAAGGAAATACTTGGTGTCGATATCGATGGAAATGCCACTCTGTGCGCGAAAAAAAACGTAGATCTAAATCGCTTAAGTAACGTAAGGATAGAAAAGATGGATCTTAAAGATGTTCAAGGCGAATTCGATGTAGTTCTGGCAAACCTAGACCTTTACACCTTTATGTCACATATGGAACATGTAAAGAGACTGGCAAGGAGGGGCGGAACACTTATAATCTCCGGTATATTAGGAAGAGAAAAAAAAAGATTCTTAAAACTCACCGAAAATCTACACTTAAAGGAAGAACTCAGAATAGGTTCTTGGGTAGGATTTCGGTTTAAAAAACCCTAAGAGGCGGCATCCGGATTTGAACCGGAGAATAGCGGTTTTGCAGACCGCCGCCTTTCCGCTTGGCTATGCCGCCATTTGGAGCGGGAAACGGGATTCGAACCCGCGACTTCAACCTTGGCAAGGTTGCACTCTACCACTGAGTTATTCCCGCCTTCTAACTCTTATATATTACAAAAGGCATCTAAAGTCAATTCGATTTTTTATTGACATTCCACCCCTCTTCGTTTAGTAAATTCTAAAAATTCGAAGAAGGAGGTAAAAGATGCCAGCACGAGTTGACGAAGAAACTTGCACCGGATGTGGTGCATGTGCAGAGGTCTGCCCTGCCGAAGCAATCACGGTTAATGATGTGGCTAAGGTGGACCCAGAACTCTGCACCGATTGCGGTGCTTGTGTTGAAGAATGTCCTGTTGAAGCAATCACACTCGAAGAATGAAAAAGCAAAAAACTATAAAAGGATGGGTAAAACCCATCCTTTTATACCTTCCATTTTCAAAAATCCCATCAAGAGATTGAACCTGAGATAAGTTCTGAAAGATCGAGGACTCGCATCCTATCCGAGAGTTCTTTGTCCTTTACCGCATCCTCCATCATGATAAGACAATAGGGACAGCCGGTAAGGAGTATATTAGCGTTTGTTTTTGCCGCATCCTCGATCCTTATGTGGTTTATCCTTTTGTGGTGTTCCTCCATCCAGATCCTCCCCCCTCCACCGCCGCAGCAGAAGCTTCTGTCATGGTGTCTTTCCATCTCTACAAGACCCCGTGTGCTTACTGCCTCAATGATTCTGCGTGGATCGTCGTAGATACGATTTACTCTTCCGAGGTAGCAGGGATCATGATAAGTAACTAGTTCATCAGTTGCCTTTGAGATCTTAAGTCTTTGGTCTCTCAAAAGCTGCCATATCAACTGGGAGTGATGGTAAACTTCGAAGGTTCCCCCAATCTGCGGATATTCGTTCTTTAAGGTATTATAACAGTGAGGGCATGTTGTAACTATTTTCTTTATCTTCAGTTCTTTTAATAACTCAACGTTGCTCTGGGCAATACCAAGGTAAAGATCCTCATTTCCGCATCTCCTTGCAGGATCCCCGCAGCAAGCCTCTTCCTGTCCCAAAATTCCGAAGGACACCTGAGCTTTATGAAGGATATTCACGAATGCTTTTGCCACCTTTCTGTTCCTATCGTCCAGAGAAGCGACACATCCGACCCAGAAGAGGTATTCAACCTCCTCCTCGAGAGCGTTTTTGATATTTAGATTCTCTATCCATTCTGTTCTCTGTCTTTTTCCCATCCCATAGGGGTCATATTTTTGCTGGAGATTTTTGAAAAGGAGACGCGTTTCGGGTGTGGTTTTACTCAAGGTTAAGGTTAGATATCTTCTGAGCTCTATGTTTTTGTCGAAAGTGGGAATGGATATAGGACAATTTACCTGGCAGGCAAGACATGCCGTACATGACCAAACCGTCTCCTCTGAAATGACTCTATCCAATAACCCATCTTCATCTTTCTTTCCTTTGGCCACTTTTTCCCACTCCGCTTTTAAATCTTGAATGAATTTTTTAGGAGAAAGGGGCTTTTCACTTGCGTAGGCAGGACAAACATCCTGGCATCTGCCGCACCTTGTACAGGCGTCGAGATCGAATAACTGGTTTCTAGTGAAGTTTTCTATCTTATTTACGCCAAATTCTTCTGCGGTTTCGAAATCTGGAATTGGAGCTATGGCTCCTTTTGGAGTATCTTCGACCCCCCTAATCATCATGTTTATGGATGAAGTCACTATGTGGAGAAGCTTTGAATAGGCCACATACGCTATAAGACCAAAGGACAAAAACATATGCAAGTACCAGAAAAAAGCATGGAGGGACCTTATAGATTCTTTTTCGGCTCCTTTAAACGCTTTGGCAATATTCCAGCCCACAAAACTCCAAACCTCAAAATCTGCTTCCTGCACAGCGATTCTTAATGCTTCAACGAAAAAGCCGCTAAGAAGCACGGAAAGTATCCAAATAAGGCTTAAAAGATCGTCCGTTTTGGAATCGAGCCTTTCTGGCCGCTCAATGTATCTTCTGACTAGTGCGATCAAGACACCAAAAATGGCAAAAAGACCGGCAAGATCAAGAATGAAGGAAAAGGCAAGGTAAAACTTCCCTTTGAGGATGTTTATGTCAAAGAGTGGTCTTAGAACATCGTCCTGGAAGGCTACAATGGCAGTTCCAATGGCGAGAATTAAAAATCCCCAAAAGAGAAAAAGGTGCATAAGACCGGGATATGGTTCCCTAAGAATAGTTCTATGGAATATACCGTTTTTTATGAAGTACAGGATCCTCTCCGAAAGCCTATTCTTAAAATTAAAGGCGGAAGGTTTTCCTATCATCCACATCTTGTACCTTTTGTAGATGCCATAGCCGAGGATGAAGAACGTCAAACCCATAAAGGCATAAGCCAAATACCTCGCATTCTCACCGACATTCCAAAATATTTCCCTTGTTATCTCCATGACTTAGCCTCCGAAGTTTGTTATTTTTTGCACAAGCTATTTATAAAATAACGAAACTCCAAAATCAACAATTTCTGGAAAGTAGCTAAAGTATAGGTAGGTATGTTTCTATCTCGTATCTAGAAACGTGGATTCTGAACCTGTCCCACTCGATCTTTTTGCTCGTTATTAGTTTTTCGAAAACATGGTCTCCGAGTGTGTCTCTAACCAATTCGCTTTTTTCCGCGCACTCAATAGCTTCGTATAGGCTTCCTGGAAGGGATTCGATTTTGAGCTCCTTCCGTCTCTCTGCTGACATCTCATACAGATCTTCCTCTATAGGATCGGGAAGTGGGTATTTATTCTTTATGCCTTCGAGACCGGCCCTCAACATACATGCAAAGGCAAGATAAGGATTACAAGCCGGATCCGGGCTTCTGTATTCCACCCTTGTGGCTTTCTCTTTTCCGGGTTTGTATAGCGGAACTCTCACTAGAGTGGATCTATTTCTCCTTGCCCAGGATATGTATACCGGAGCCTCGTATCCAGGAACGAGCCTTTTATACGAATTCACCCATTGACTCGTCACTAGTGTAATTTCACGGGCATGTCGCAGAAGGCCAGCAATGTAATGTTTAGCCACATCAGAAAGGTAGTACTTGTCGTTAGGATCGAAAAAAGCATTTTTGTCTCCGATAAAGAGGGACTGGTGGACATGCATACCACTCCCATTTACCCCGAAGATCGGTTTCGGCATAAATGTCGCGTATACCCCATGTTTACGCGCAACCTCTTTCACTATTATCCTGTAAGTAATGGTGTTATCAGCCATTCTCAAAGCTTCCTCATACCTAAGATCGATCTCATGCTGGGATGGGGCTACCTCATGGTGGCTGTATTCGACTTTTATACCCATCTCTTCTAACATCAATATTGTATCCCTTCTTAGGTCCATGGCTTCGTCGAGAGGAGAATGGTCAAAGTATCCACCTCTGTCTAATATTTCTGTGTCTTTGTCAGACTTAAAATAGAAATACTCGAGTTCCGGTCCCACATAAAATGTGAAACCCATGTCTTTTGCGATCTTTAAGTTTCTCTTTAGAACGTATCTCGGATCACCTTTATAGGGGGTCCCATCGGGCTCGTATATGTCGCAGAACATCCTTGCCACAAGATAGTCTTTCGTCGATCTATAAGGAAGGATAACAAATGTACTTATGTCGGGTTTTGCAACCATATCGCTTTCGTCGATTCTTGCAAATCCCTGGATCGATGAGCCGTCAAATCCCATCCCTTCTTCTAGGGCAACTTCCAATTCATCGGCCGTTATTGTGAAGCTCTTTGCGAATCCCAGTATGTCAGTAAACCATAGCTTTATGAATTTTACGTTCTTTTCTTTTACGAACCTAAGAACCTCTTCCTTAGTCATGTGCGACTCCTCCTTTTATAGTCTTTCAACATTTAAGGTTTATTCTAGAGGTCACGCCCATGTCAAATTTTAGGTCTCTTTTTCTTACAGTACATGGAAAATCTTAAAACTTTGATATCAAACAAAGGGACCGTGAGGATAAAAATAATAGGATCCGATTTCTTTAAGAGGTCAACCCTAATCTTTTTTTAAAACCTCTAAAATCTTCTTTTTGAGCTCTTCAGGCGTGAAAGGTTTTTGGATATAGTTGACACCGGGATAGAGAATTCCATATTGAGCGATGACATTTTCGGTATACCCTGACATAAAGATCACCTTTGCCTCGGGATGTAGAGATCTTATCTTTACGATGAGCGCCGGGGCTTTGATGCGTGGCATGATAACATCAGTTAAAATGACATCGATTTTACCCTCAAAACTCTTCGCGATCTCCAAAGCTCTAGACTCATTCTCGGCCTCAAGAACAGAAAACCCAGACCCTTGAAGCATCTCCGATATAACTTTAAGAACACTTTTGTCATCCTCGATGAGAAGTATTGTCTTCTCTGACGGTTCTACAGGCTTCTCCTCTCCAATCTTCGGCTTTGCTTCCACCATTTCTTCTGTGTCTATCCGTGGTAAGTATATTTTAAATGTTGTTCCCTTCTTTTCTTCGCTGTAAACGTATATGTGTCCTCCAAGCTGCTTCACTATCCCGTAAACTGTGGAAAGCCCAAGACCAGTTCCTTCCCCCTCTTTTGTCGTGAAAAACGGCTCGAAGATATAAGGCATGATCTCCTTTGGGATGCCCATACCGGTGTCCGTTATCGAGAGAAGGACGTATCTTCCTGGGCTCACGCCAAAATGGGTCTTCGCGTATTGCTCTGTTAAATCCACATTGTAAGTTTCTATGATGAGCTTACCACCGTCAGGCATCGCATCCCTGGCGTTTACAGCCAGATTTATTATTACCTGCTGCATCTGCGCTGGATCTGCCTTTATGTTTCCCAAGTTTTTTTCGAGATATGTTAGTATCTCTATATCTTCACCGAGGATCCTTTCTAGCATCCCCCGCATGTCCTCTATCAGCTTGTTAAGGTTCACAACTTCTAGTTTCATCAACTGTCTTCTGCTGTAAGCCAAAAGCTGTTTTGTGAGGGAGGCAGCCTTTTCTGCGGAATCTAAAATTGTCTCAATGTTTCTTTTGAGTCTTTGTTCGTCTTTCAGGTTGAGAAGAGCGAGCTGACATGTTCCGATTATGACCGTTAAGATGTTATTAAAGTCATGGGCTATTCCTCCTGCAAGCCTTCCTATGGCCTCCATCTTTTGAGCCTGGAGAAACTGTTCCCTAAGTAAGTTTAACTCCTCCTCCTTCTTCTTCCTTTCCGTAACGTCCTCTGTAATTCCTTGAATGTAAAGGAAGTTGCCCTTTTCGTCAAAGACTGGCCAAGCTGTTGTATTGACCCAGATTATCTCCCCGTCTTTTCTTAAAAATTGAGTTTCGAAGTTTATCACCTTTCCCTTCTCATCGAGGAGGTTTAAGAGTCTTTCTCTGTCAGAAGGGTTTACGTAGAGTTGTTTTGCTATATCTTTCACTTCTTGCTTGAGTTCCTCAAAGGATGAGTAGCCGAGCATCTGAACAAATGCCGGATTTGCCATTATAAACTTGCCATCTCTTGTTGTCTGAAAAATCCCTTCGAAGGCATTCTCAAATATGGATCTGAATCTTTTTTCGCTTTCCCTTAGGAGAATCTCTTTTTCCTCCTTTTCGGTTACGTCTTCGAAGGTCATGACAAAACGGTTTTGGGCTACTTGTACTGTCATTATTGTGATTCTTTTTAACTCTCCTGATTTGCATTTGACAGTAAATGTCCTGGGGATAGAAACCCCAACCTTAAACTTCTTTACATCTTCTCGCCAAAGGGATATTACCATTCGTTTCGATTCTTCGTCAGGAAAAGCTTTAATAATAAAGGTTTTGCCATCAGGTACATCATCTAAAGTGTATCCGGTAATCTCAGTGAATCTCTTATTCGCGTAAAGATACTTCCCAGATCGATCGATAAGTAAGACCCCAAACGGTATATTTTCTACTAGGATCGAGAACTTCTGTCTCTCTTCTAAAAGTTCCTCGTATGCCTTCTTTTTTTCCGTTATGTCCATAACAGTTGAATTTATGTAAAGGGGCTTTCCATTTTCATCCCTTACAAGGGTTGCGTTAATCGAAACCCAAATGATTCTTCCATCCTTTGTCTTTCTTTGGCTTTCAAAGTTTTCCACGTATCCCTTCTCCATCAATTGCCGTAAAAATATCTCTCTCTCATTAGGATTAACGTACAGGTCGCGGATATTCCGGACGGACGTTATCATTTCGTCAGGGGAGGAATATCCGTATATTCTTGCAAATGAAGGATTGACCATTATGATTTTTCCATCAAATGCCACCCTGCCAAAGCCTTCTCTAAGACTTGCTATTGAAGACCTATAAAATTCCTCGCTTATCCTTAATGCGGTCTCCGCGTTTTTCTTATCTGTTATGTCTATTGCAAGTTCGAACCTTACATCTTTGCCGTTTATCCATTTGATCGTTCTGTCGGTGATATAATAGTATCGATTAAGGATGGGATTATAATATTCCCACCTATACGGCTGTCCTTTAAGCTCAATTATAATTTCGTTTGTACAGAAGCTACAGGGTTCGTCAAAACCCTGAAACTCTTTATAACACTTTCCGCCAACAGGATCTTTCCCTAACATCCTTTTTAGAAAATCGTTGGCGTAGAGAACCTCATATGTATCCATGTCCGATACGTATATGACTTCGTCGATACTCTCAAATATGGAGAACATCTGGTCCCTTTCAGCTAAAGCTTTGCTTTCCGCCTCCTTTCTGTCTGTTATATCGAATCCCACAACCAGTACCTGGCTTACCTCTCCTTTTTCATCGAGAAGAGGATTTATGTGGATCTCAAAGTATTTACCCGAGATTTCTTCCTCATATTTGAAAGGAGTTTTGTTCCTGAAAACCTCTTCTAAATAACCTATCTTTCTTTTTGCGACCTTTTCCGGAAGGATCTCAGAGATTTCATGACCGACAATCTCTTCCGGGACTTTCATAATTTCTCGGGAGAAAGCCCTATTAGCGAATAGTACTTTTCTGTCCTTACCGACAATACAGATGAATTCAGGAGTTAAATTTTGGATCGTACCTAAAATGTCGATCTTCTCATTCATGTTCATAATTTCACTTCTTATAACACAGAATCAGCTTTTACAGCAAAAAATTTTTCGTTTTGTTTGAAATGATTTTGACTTGTGTGTATAACTATGGGGTATGGGTTTGGAGGATGTTCTTAGAAAAATTCCCGCAGATTTTCCTCTAGTCAAAAGGCCATACGAAGCTCTTGCGAAGAGTATCGGGATGGAAGAGACTGATCTTATAGATGCTCTGAAAAGATTGAAAAAGGAGGGAAAATTAAGGAGAGTTGCGGCAATCCTCCAGCATAGAAAAGTATCATACCTTTACAATGGGATGGTAGTTTGGAAAGTAAAGGAGGAGGAAGTGGAAGAAAAGGGAAAGATCATGGCCTCTTATCCTGAGGTGAGCCACTGTTACGAAAGAGAAAAAGCCGGATTTTGGGATTATAACTTGTACACAGTGATCCACACGAGAAACGAAAGTGAGTTTTATGAAAAGGTAAAAGAGATATCCCGAGCGACAGGACTTTACGATTACAAGATCTTTTTAAGCAAAAGGGAATTCAAAAAGACGGGCCTTTCGCTTAAAGATGATTAAAGAAAAGTCCCAAAAACTCTTCGATAGGGCAAAAAGGGTAATTCCTGGCGGGGTAAATAGTCCCGTACGGTCCTTCATCTCAGTAAATAGCACCCCTTTTTACGTGGAAAGGGCAAAGGGTGCTTACCTTTATGATGTGGATGGAAACTCTTACATAGACTATGTCGCATCTTGGGGAGCAATAATTTTGGGTCACAGTCACGATGGTTTAGTAGAAGAGATAAAACTCGCTATTGAGAACGGTACAAGTTACGGAGTTTGCCATCCCTACGAAGTGGAGATTGCGGAGCTAATCGTGGATGCATTCCCTTCTTTAGAGCTCGTTAGGTTTACAAACTCTGGTACCGAAGCCACGATGAGCGCCATAAGGCTTGCCAGGGCCTACACAAATAAGAGAAACATCGTGAAATTTAGAGGCGCTTATCACGGCCACGCGGATTTTCTTTTAACGAGTGGAGGCTCCGGGATGGCCACTTTCAGTCAACCTGAAAGTAAAGGGGTCCTATTAGAACACGTCCAAAACACACTAATTGCTGATTTCAATAAGATAGACTCGGTTTGGAGACTCTTTAAGGAATGCGGGGATATAGCCTGCGTGATTGTGGAACCGATTATGGGAAATATTGGAGTGATCCTTCCTGAGAAAGGTTTCCTGGAAGACCTTCAATCGATCTGTAAAGAATACGGCTCAGTCCTTATATTCGATGAAGTTATAACCGGCTTTAGGGTGACTTATGGAGGTGTCCAGACGCTCTTAGGGATAGAGCCGGATATTACGTGTCTCGGAAAAATAATTGGGGGTGGGTTCCCCTGCGGAGCGTTTGGGGGAAAAAAGAAGATTTTGGAAAATCTCGCTCCCATTGGTCCGGTCTACCAGGCGGGTACGCTATCTGGAAATCCATTGGCACTTCGAGCGGGGCTTTTTGTGCTTAAATATCTTAAGGATAACAGGTGGGTTTATTCTGAACTTGAAAAGAAGACGAAGACGATAATGGATGGGGCCGTAGAGTTAGCGAAAAAGTATAAAATACCATACACTATCAACGGAATCTGCGGAATGTTCTCAGGGTTTTTCACGGAAAGCAAGGTTAACGATTACGAAAGTGCAATAAAAACGAATAGATCTCTTTACGAAAAGTTTTTTAAGCTTATGCTCGAATCGAAGATCTTTTTTCCTCCGAGTCCATTCGAAGCGTCGTTTTTGACTTTGTCCCACGGAGAAAGAGAGATCGTAGCCACCCTTGATGCCTATGAAAAGGTCTTCCAAAGACTCACAAATTAAAAGCAAATCTAGGGTTTTTGCCGAGATAGACCTTGGTACGATCGAAAAGAACTTTAAGGCCATAAGAAAAAAGGCTGGGCAGGACGTGGATGTGCTTTGCGTTGTTAAAGCCGATGCTTATGGTCACGGAATGACTCGGGTATCTAGAAGGCTATCAGAGTGTGGATGCTTTTTTTTTGGTGTATCGTCAGTAGAAGAAGGGGTAAGGCTTAGAAGATCCGGTATCGAGGGAAAAATTCTAATACTCGGTGGGCTCCTTCCTAGTGAAGATCCAGCCCAAGTGATCGAGTACCAATTGACCCCGGTAGTACACGAGATAGAAGGACTAAAGAGGCTTTGCGAGTTTACAAAGAATAACAAAAAGAAAATAGGGATCCACGTAAAATTCGACTCAGGTATGGGAAGGCTTGGTTTTATGCCAGAAGATGCGAATTATCTCCTAGAGATTTTTAAACATGAGAGGAATCTCTTCGTAGAAGGGATTATGAGCCATTTCTCCGAGTCGGAAAAGAGAGACAGTTATGGACTAAAGCAAATTGAGATTGTAAAAAGCATTGTGAAGCTCTTTTCTTCTACCGGTATAAAGCCCAGATTTGTCCATATGGCTAACACGGGGGCTCTTATAAACTATCCCGAGTCTTATTTCAACATGGTAAGGATTGGGATCGGTCTTTACGGTTCCTATCCGGCAAAAGAGCTAGAAGGCTCTTTACCTATCGAGGAAGCCCTCTCTTTAAAGAGCATCGTCGCGTTTGTCAAGGAGTTTGAAGCGGGAGTTTACTTAAGCTATGGAAGAACCTATGTGACAAAAAGGAGGACGAGAATCGGATTCGTGCCTTGTGGATACTCGGACGGATATAGAAGAGGGCTTTCAAACCTGGCCAACGTCATTGTGGGTGGGAAGATGTGTCCCGTTGTTGGAAGGATATGCATGGATTGGACACTTGTGGACATAACTGATACCGAGGCCAAAGCGGGTGATTTGGTCATCCTTTTGGGAAAAGAAAGAGACGTAAAAATAACAGCGTGGGACCTGGCAGAAAAACTAGGCACTATTCCGTACGAAATATTTTGCGGACTCTCCTCTTCGATCAAGAGATACTACATATGAGCACTTTAAGCATTCTCGATCCCTTAAAGAGGTTCATCCAGGAGTTGGGACTTGCAGGAATGATGTTCTTTCAATGTGTGGTCCTTACTTTCACGAGACCTTTTAAATTCGATTACCTGCTTAAGCAGATGGAATTTGTCGGCGTAAAGTCAGTCCCTGTTGTGCTCCTTACTGGGACCTTCACCGGGATGGTACTTGCCCTTCAAACTTACTACGGTTTCAGTAAATTCGGTGCTGAAGGTCTCATCGGCATCACAATCGCTTTGAGCATGACAAGAGAGTTGGGACCTGTCCTTACGGGCCTTATGGTTGCAGGAAGGGCAGGGTCGGCTATGGCTGCAGAGATAGGGACGATGAGAGTGACGGAACAGATAGATGCCCTTTTGGTAATGGCCCTAAATCCCGTTAAGTACCTTGTGGTTCCGAGAGTGCTCGCCTCTTTTGCCATGTTACCTGTGCTTACTATTATTGCTGACTTTCTCGGCATATCAGGAGGATATATCGTTGCTGTAAAATTACTAGGGGTAGATGAGAGCGCTTTTTTGAACAGGATTTACAGGTATTTGGAATTCCAAGACATATACGTTGGCCTCGTAAAGTCCGCCTGTTTCGGTGTCATATTTAGTGTGGTTGCGTGTTATAAAGGGTTTTACACAAAAGGCGGAGCCGAAGGAGTAGGCAGAGCCACAACTGAGGCTGTTGTAGTCTCATGTGTGACGATCCTCATTGCAGATTATATTTTAACTTCGTTACTCTTTTAGTATGTCTGAGTCGGCAATCCGCATTATTGACTTAAAAAAGAGCTTTGATGGGCGAAAGGTACTCGACGGCATAAATCTTGAGATAGAGAGGGGAAAGATAACGGTTATCATCGGGAAAAGCGGAAGTGGAAAGACTGTCCTTTTGAAACACATAATAGGCCTTATAAAACCTGACGGTGGAGAGATCTGGGTTGATGGAGTCGACATAACAAAACTAAAAGAAAAAGAACTCAATAAGGTAAGACTGAGGTTTGGAATGCTCTTTCAGGAAGCAGCTCTCTTTGATTCAATGACAGTCTGGGAAAACGTTGCTTTTCCGCTTGTCGAAAGAACAAAGCTTAAAAGGGATGAGATAAAGAGAATCGTGGATGAAAAACTAGAGCAGGTTGGACTTTTGGAACATGCGGATAAACTTCCAAGCGAAATTTCCGGTGGAATGAAAAAGAGAGCGGGTCTTGCCCGGGCACTTGTGCTTGACCCTCCAATAGTCCTTTTTGATGAGCCAACGAGTGCCTTAGATCCGATTATGGCACATACGATTTGCGATCTTATAAGGGATACCCAGAGGAAATTAAAAAAGACCTACGTGATTATAAGCCATGATATAATAGGCATGTTCAGGATTGCGGATAGAGTTGCGATGTTGAATGAAGGAAAGATTGTCGCCTATGGAACTCCAAAAGATATAGAATTGAGCAAAGATGCCGAAATCGCTGAGTTTTTGGAGGCATCGAGAATAAAAGATATAGGAGGGCAAAATGAAAAAAGGTAAATTGAGCCCGGAACTAAAAGTCGGGCTTCTCATTCTTTTAGGGATAACTTTGCTCTTTTACATGTCGATAAAGATAGAGAGGTTCGGCGCATTAAAAGAAAAAGGGTACGAGATTTACGTTTATTTAGATAATGCATCCGGTATTGATGCCCGTTCCCCTGTACAAGTTGCCGGAGTTACTGTTGGGCAGGTAAGAAGGGTGACTCTCGAGGGATTCAAGGCCAAAATCGTGATGCTTATAAGAGAGGATGTAAAGATCCCGAAAGATAGCATTGTGGCTCTGAGAACAGAAGGGGTTCTTGGAGATAAATACATCGAGATAATCCCAGGAAAGGAGAAGACCTTTTTAGGACCGTATGGTGTTATTGAATACGTAGATATCTCCCCATCCCTTGAGGAGATGCTAAAAAAGATAGACAGGGCAGCTTCCAACTTCGGTGACGTAATGGGAGATCTAAAAGGGTTAGTCGGAGAAAGAGAAAAGATGAACTTAAAGGAAAGCTTAAAAAATATAAGGAGTGCCACGGCCGAATTTAGCGAACTCATCTCAAAAAATAGAGAGAGTGTGGCAAGGGTTATCTCCAATGCCGATGAGGCAGTGTCCGGACTTAAAAAGATGGTCCAGGATGTGGAAGAGGGTAAAGGTACACTTGGGCTTCTCATAAAAGACGATTCGGTGTATAAAGAGGCAAAAGAGCTCATAACTGAGGCAAAAGAAACCCTGGGCTCAATAAAGAATATCGCCAAAGATGTAGAAGAAGGGAAGGGTACACTTGGTAAATTTCTAAAGGACGAATCGATGTACGTGGAAACCAAAGAGACTGTAAGAAATCTTAAAGAGATAGCGGAATATGTGAACAGAGGGGAGGGGACTCTTGGAAAGCTAACAAAGGATGAGACCCTTTACAAAGAGACGAAAAAAGCCATAAAGGGCATTCAGAGGGCATCGGACGGTATTCAGGAGATGACGCCCATCACGGTACTCGGCACTTTACTTGGCATACTCTTTTAATGCTCAAAAGGATACTGCTAATATCATCCCTTTTTTTTCTTACTTCGTCTTACTCTTTTGCATTTTGGCCCATCTATTACGAATTCGGCGAAGAAAAGAGGTTTTTAGGCCCTCTCATATCTTGGAAAGCTAAAAAAGAGGAAAAAAAAGAACTTGTAGTCCGTCCACTCCTTTTAATATACGAGGAGAACGAAAAGAAGGTCCTTCACTTTCCATACCCACTCGGGAGATTCGAAAATGAGAAATCGTATTTTGTGCCATTCTTTATGGCGCAAAGAAGAGAAGAAAAAAAGGACTACTCATTCTTACTTGTTTATTGGGGAGAGTCAGAAGGGGAAAACTATGGGGGTTTCTTTCCTTTTTATGGGGAGGTGAAAAAAAGGTTTGGAAAGGATAGAATCCGTTTTTTTCTTTGGCCCCTATATGGTGCGACGGAAATAGATGGGGCTAAAAAGGAGAATTACCTTTGGCCTTTTTTTTCTCTCTATAGCGGTGAAGAGAAAGGCTACAAAATCTTTCCCATCTACGGCAAGCACGAAAGACCTGACATTCGGGAGTCCCAATTTTTCTTGTGGCCTTTTTTTTATAAAGAGAGAAAAAACCTTGACACGGATGACCCGTTTCGATCAATCTATCTTTTGCCATTTTATCTTTCCGGTAAGACAGAATCTGGATCATTTGACTCATATTGCATTATGTTTCCGCTTTACTGTCGTCTGAAGAGCCCAGGGAAAGTAAAAAAGTACTATCTTTGGCCTTTTGTGGAAAAAGTTGAGGGAGAGGAAGAAGGAGTAAGTATCTTTCCGCTTATAAGAAAAATAAAAACTGAAGACCATGAGACACTTGGGATACTTTGGCCTTTTTTCTATACCAGGAAAGAATTTTTCGATGAGAGAAAAAAAGGGACGGAGACCGCTTTTTTACTTCTTAGCAGGTACGAGAAAGAAGATTCACAATTCGTTCTAAGTCTTTGGCCCCTTTTGGGGTATAAAGTCTCAGAAACGGAGACGGAGGTGAACTTTCCGTTCATTTTTCCTTTAAAGTTTGAGAAATTCCAGAAGATACTAAATCCCCTATTTTCTCTCTTAGAGTATAGAAAAGAGGGCGATTGGGAAGGTCTTAACATTCTTTACGGCCTATATACGCAGGAGAGGTGGAAAAAAAAGTGGAAGAAAAGAGTTGGCTTTATTTTCGAGGTAAAGCAAGAGGATGAAGAGATCTCCTTTAGATTCCTATCAGGTCTTTTGGAAGTGGGAAATTCAAAATTGACCGTCTTTTTTGTTCCCTTCAAGAGAGGTCAAAAAGATAACCGAAGCGGTTTTTGAATCTTTCGGGAGTCATCTTTACTGAATCGGCGAGTTTTTCGAGCCTTTCCCCTTGAAAATCCTCTTTTTCGAGCCTTATCATGTATTCCCTTGCAACTTTGTACCTTTCCGACTCTATATTGACCCTTCTTATTTTTATATTCCCATTGGAATCGAACATCTCGACAAAAGGAACCGGCATAATTTTACCTTCGTAAACAGTAATGAGCGCTCCTGTTCCGCCTTTCATTAAGTAGTTTACAGCACCGTAGCCTAAATCCCTCGTGTACTCAATATCGAAAGGGATCGGATCTGCCGCTCTCAGCTCATAGCCTATGTTCATTGTGACTATGGTCGTCTTTATCCCGCATTCTGCAAGTGTTTTAAGCACAAAACTTTTAAGAACCCTTCCGAGCTGGATATCCGATATCCTAATTTTTCCCGATACTTCGTCCGTTTCGACTGACTCCATCTTTGAAAGCTCATCAATGTCGAATTTTTCTACTATCCCTTCGGCAAGGATGGCAACTCCATAAGATCTACCCATAGAGTACCTCTTTATGATGGCACCAGCCAATATGTCCGCTACCTTCTGAACGGAAAGCCTCTTTTCTGGAAATTCCTCAGGTATGAGGGTGAGGGTGGCTCCAGCTGCCTTTCCAATTCCAAGTGCCAGATGTCCTGTGTGCCGCCCCATTGTCGTGATAAAGTACCATCTGTCCATGGTGCGGGCATCTTCCATTATATTTTTTACGAGATTTACACCCACATGGCGCGCTGTCTGGTATCCGAAAGTGGAGAATCCTCCGGGTAAGGGTATATCGTTGTCTATAGTTTTCGGAGTGTGTACGATTGAGATCCTGCCTCTCGTCTCCCTCTCTATGAGAGAAGCCATATATAGGGTTCCCTCTCCCCCTATAGTTATGAGGTAATCTATACCCACATCGTATAGTGTTTGGATGAGAACCTTTATCTTTTCGTGGATATTTTCTGGTCTGTCCCTCGATGTTTTGAGAATCGAACCGCCTGTTGTGTGGATCCTTGAGACATCATCGATCCTTAATGGGAGGAAACTACCCTTATTTCCCTCGAATAGGCTTTTAAACCCACCCACAACTCCGTAGACCTCTAATCCATGGTTTGAAGCCTCGATTGTGGCTGCACTTATCACCCCATTTATACCAGGTGCTGGGCCGCCACCAACAACGAGGGCGAGTTTTTTCCTGTGCATGTATAGTCTATTTTTATTATATTTGATCTTAGGATGCAAGGGGACGGTAAATCGAAGTTAAAAATTGCTTCTTAATCTTAGATAGATATGCGAGTGAAACTTGGATTCCACATGAGTATTTCTTCTGGTTTCGATAAGCTTTATAAGGAATTTATTAAATTGGGCTGCGAATGTCTCCAGATATTTGTTAAAAATCCTAGGTCTTGGAGAAGAAAGGAATGGAAAGATGAGGAGCTTGAGATTTTTAAAAAGAGTTTCTCTTCCGTTCCCGTATTTGCTCATCTTTCCTACCTACCAAATTTAGCCAGAGCCGAAAAAAAAGATGTGGAGGCATTTATGGATGAAGCTGAAACAGCGCTGAGGCTAGGTATAAAATTTATAGTTGTTCATTGTGGCTCGCTGGAGGACAAAGCTTTGGGGATAAGACGGGTATCCGAAAGTGTAAATACGTTATTGGAGCAAGTTCCTATACAGGTTCTCCTTGAAAATTCAGCTGGATCAGGGAACTCCATAGGAAGCAATCTCGAAGAGATCGCGAAAATCTACGAGAAGATAAAAGAAAAGGAGAGAGTAAAGCTCTGTATTGATACAGCCCATCTATTTCAAGCCGGGATCAACATCAAGGAAGAAGGGGTGTGGGAAGAGTTTTTTGAATCCGTTTGCAGAAATTTGGGCCCTCAAATTGTGGGACTTTTGCATTTTAACGATTCAAGGACTGAAATGGGAAGCAGAGTCGACAGACACTGGCATATAGGCCTAGGAAAGCTTGGTAGAAGAGCCCTAACTCAAGTAATTAACGATCCAAGGGTTTCGAATCTCTGCGCCATTATGGAAACACCCGGCATGGGTATGTATGATTATGAAAATATGAAAAGGGCAAAATCTTTACTTCTTCCTCTGATGTCTCATCCTCTTTCTTAACTTGCGATACTTATGTTTTCTCATTTTCTTTCTTCTCCATTTTAAAACGCTCCCCATATTGGCACCTCAATAGACTCTTGTTTTAGGCTTAAAACGCGAAAAATATAACCTTGGCGGTCTCTTTTTGCAATAGTATCTTACGCAAAAAACCCTTTGCCGACTATAAATCAGAGAGACCTTATCTCCTGTCTTAAAAATACGGTGTACGATACAGCAAAGCAGATAGCGGTTATCGCTACTATAGAAATTATATACGGGATGACTATAAGGAGACTCTGTGAAACCGGTAGTGGACCGGAAAATCTCTCTATCGAGAGCTTTTCAAACGGTCCAACGAGCACATAGGCTCTTGTCGTTTTCTTTGTAGGATCTATTATGGTAGACGCCGCTTCAGAGTAAAGAGAAACGGGAGAGGCCAAAGATATTGATCTCTGGATGGACAGTTGTTTGAGAATTGCCTCAGTCTTTTCTGTTTCAGAAGGGGGAACAAAAGATTTTGCGATGATTCCGGCACCAAGCGGAACGAAAAAAGTAAAGAATATCCATGCTGCGAGAGCTGCCAAGGCAGAAGTTGTGACGCTCCTAAATAGAATGGAGAAAAGAATACTTATCCCGAGCCAAAATGAAATGTAAACGATGCTTAAAATCAGATACATGACTATTCTTAGTAACTCATCTAAGCCCGGCACAACACCTACCACTTTTAACCCGAGTCCCGTAATAACTAGAACTATTGAAGTCATCATGATACTTATCGTCACTACCCCTGCTAGGAACTTTCCGTTTATAACCGCGTCCCTGTATATGGGCTGAGCCAGTATCCTGCTTAAAGTCCCCTCATTTTTCTCCCTATTTATGAGGTCAAAACCGAGGATTATACCGATTAATGGACCGAAGAATGCGACAAATTGAATAAATGAGAATAAGCCCCCGGAAGACATAAAAAGGAGTAAAAAGACGTATTTTGGTTTTGCTATGCCAGACAGTTCGTCCCGTACGCTCGTTCCCACCATGTAAGTTATGAGTAAACTAACCATCCAGATTAGGGAAAAAATGATAAGGAATCTGTAACTTGTGAAATGGTCTTGAAGCTCTTTTTTGAATATGACCTTCAGCCCTCCCATAATTTAAGCCTCCATGAAATACCGCATGTAAATCTCCTCAAGCGTGTATTCTTCCTGGCCAATACCGAATTTTTCTCTGGCGAGTGTTTCTATCTCGCCTTGAGCCACCATCTTTCCCTTTATCATTATTCCGATCCTGTCGCATAACTTTTGAACCATCTCAAGGTAGTGGGAGCAAAGGATGATGGTCATCCCCCTCTCTTTTCTTAAGTTTGCTATAAGCTCGATCATCTTTGCGGTTGCATCCGGGTCAAGTCCGAGGGTAGGTTCGTCGAGGAACGCAACCTTAGGTTCCTTAATGAGTAGCTCCGCAATAGCTAACCTCTGTCTCATCCCTCTAGAATAGGCTCCCACTTTCTTTTTAGCTTCATCTTTAAGACCAACGGTGATGAGCGCCTTTTCGATCCTTTCTTCTAAAACATTTTTTGGAATCCCGTTTAACTCACCTATAAATTTCAGACTCTGAATGGCGTTCATGTCGTTGTAGAAACCGACATTTTCTGGCATGTATCCGATCATCCCTTTAACTTTTATCGATTCCCGCGTAGGATCGACTCCTAGCACTTTTAATCTGCCGCTTGTGGGTTCTGTAAGACCAAGAAGCATAAGGAGAATGGTTGTCTTTCCCGCACCGTTCGGTCCAAGGAGGCCAAATATCTCGCCCTCGTAAACGTTAAATGTGACGTTGTCAACAGCCTTTTGGTCTCCGTATTGTTTTGTGAGATTTTCAGCCTCAATGACTATGTCTGCCATACTACCTTCTCCCGAAAGTCCTAAAAAGGACCATAAGACCTACCAGTACGAAGGCGATGATCCCCACACCTATCCAACCCCAGACTGCGCGAGCTCTAACAGTCACACGGAATTCGAGATTTTTGGTTGCCCTTCCCGCATCGATATTCATTCCTACCGAATAGTCACCGACAAGCGCGTCTTCGTACGGGGTGATCGAGACCTCAACCTGTTTCACCTGATTGGGCTCGAGTACAGCTATCCTTTCGGGATTAAATTCGACCTTCCAGTTTTCGGGTTTAAACGAAGTGAAACTTATGTTGGTGAGAGTTGCACTGCCAGTGTTCTTCAAAAAGACGGTTATTGTGGTCTTTTTGCCCTGCTGTGCCTCAAGACTCAGCAATCCCGTAAGTGTACCAGCATCTATTGAATAGGTTCCGGTAATAACCACCGTTAGAGGTATTTCCGCCTTTATATCCCCATAAGCTGCTCTTACGATTACAGGGTAACTTCCTGGCTTGGAATCCTTATACGGTGTGACCTCTACAGTGATTGTCTGGCTTGAGTTTGCTTTAAGTTTAAGACTCGATATGGTTTTGTACTCATACGCAGGCTTAAAATTCACCTCCCAACCTTCAGGTACGTGGGCTGAAAGATTGAAGACTGCGTCTCTGTCTAGTTTATTTTCAGCTTCAACAGAGAACTCAAATTTTGCGTCCGAAGGCCCTTTGAGAACCGGATATGCCGCTGAAAGCCTTATTCCCCTGGCAACGCCCCTCTGGTACTCCCTTACCTTTACTAGGATCTTCTGGTTTAACACGATCTTCTCATCCGGGGTCTTTGCTTCAATCACAAACGTGTAATCTCCTGGCCTTACGGCTCTGTCAGGTTCGGCCTCAAAAACAATAGTTTTATCTTCTCCCCAAGGGACAGAAACACTGGTTATCGTAAATACGTCACTTTTGAACCTAGTTCGCCAGTTCTCAGGCTTAGAGACGACTTTCAATTCAACGACTTCTGGAGTTCTTCCCCTGTTAAAAAAGGTTATGTTCATATTCACTGATTCTCCAGGGGGGATCTCTATGCCGGGAAACTCGGCAGCCATTGAAAGGGCCCTCTCAGGAAGTTTCTCGTAATCTTCCGCCTTTTTTTTCGTTTCAGAAGAGTAAAGGGGAGTAAAAAGGAGCAAACATAAGAAAGTAGCAAAGGTTACAATCGTAGCCTTTTTTTTCATCTTCACCCTCCCTTATTCGACTATCCGATGAGTAACTAAGACCTCTTTAGTCACTACCTTTTATACAACGAAACCTCTTATCCTTTCAACTCAAGAGCGATTTTGGCCGTTTAGAATTTGCATCCTTTCGGATATAGAAAGGGCGATATCTTTGAGAGTCCGTCCAACCCATATTAGCTTTTCGTCAGTTAAAGAATTTGCGAATCCGAGCACACAAAGTATCACAATGTAATTGGCAACATTTGGCACTAAAGCAGCGCATGCTACAATTCCCTTGATGTATTCCTCCCTATCTACGCTGAAGCCTTGATCTTGCGTCTTTTGAATCTCCGGGATAAGTTTTTCGCAATCCGTGATGGTGTTTTCCGTGTACTTGGGAATTCTCATCTCTTTAATAATGTCCTTTGCTTCTGAGATATCGAATTTTGAAAGATAAAGTTTCAAAAAAGCGGATGCAGTTATGGGGAAGAGCGTGTCGACTTTTGGGGAAACCTTGAGCTCTTTGTGGGCTTCTACTACGTCTATCACCCTCACCTTTTCTCCTTCCTTTATTCCCAGAAAAGCAGTTTCGTCGACCTTTTTGACCAAGTCCTCCATTAAAGGTTTTGCAACCCTTGTTAATTCAAACCATCTGAAGACCTTTTTTGAGAGCTCCATGAGGCCTTTTCCGACAACGTATTTTTTTGTACCTCTGTCCTTGAGTACAAGCTGCTCCTCTTCTAGGGCCTTTAGAATCCCATAAGTTGTGCTCTTGCTTATAGAGAGATGTCTTGATATTTCAGTCACATTCAAAGGTCTATTCTTTTCTAGGATTAGCCTTAAGATCCGAAAGGCTTTTTTTACGACGGGGGCCGTATACATGCTTCTGAAACTGTATCTTATAGCATACGGGCTTACCCGAGTTCAAAAAGAAAAATTTGTTGATGAAACCTAATAGGAGATATAATCATATAACCGGTAGGTAAAACTGTTGAATACGGGGGATAAAAATTGCACAGAATAATCTCGAAGAAGAGTCTTGCAAAGGGGACAGTTGTCCATATGGTAGTTGAGGCGAAAAAGATAGCAGAAAAGGCAAAACCGGGTCAGTTTGTGATCCTAAGGGTAGATGAGCGAGGTGAGCGAATCCCTTTAACAATGGCGCGTACGAATCCAGAAGAAGGTACAATAGACCTCATATTTCAGATCGTAGGAAAGACGACAGCCCTTTTAAGCACTAAAGAGCCCGGAGACTACATTTTGGATGTAGTTGGTCCTCTCGGTAAACCAACGGTAATAGAAAGGCTCGGAAACGTCGTATGCGTTGGAGGTGGTACCGGGGTTGCCGTCCTTTACCCTATTGCGAAAGCTTACAAAGAGGCAGGCAATTACGTTATATCCGTCATTGGAGCACGAACTAAAGATCTAATTATCCTCGAAGATGAAATGAGAACCATAAGCGATGAGCTGTATGTCACGACTGATGACGGTACTTACGGAGAAAAAGGGTTTGTCACCCACGCACTTAAAAGGATACTTGATAATAGAAAAGATCTAAAGCTCGTTGTGGGGATTGGTCCTGTTCAGATGATGAAATACGTAAGTCTTCTCACAAAGGAGTACGGGATAAAGACGATCGTGAGTCTAAATTCCATAATGGTTGACGGGACAGGAATGTGTGGTGC